>NZ_JARTVT010000022.1:0-88861 GCF_029625685.1 Mesorhizobium sp. WSM4976 | reverse complement strand
CCCCCCCCCCCCCCCAACAACCCCCCCCCCCCCACCCCCCCCCCCCACCCCCCCCCCCCCCCCACACACCCCCCCCCCCGGCCCCCGGGGGGGGGGCCCCCCCCCCCCCCCGCCCCCGGGGGCCCCCCCCCGGCCGCCCGCCCCGTCTCCCTGGCCGGGCGGCCGGGATGTTGCATCGTTCACTCGCAGTGAGAACGACATGGCTTCCATTATCGCAACTTCGGCACCCGCCCGCGCTAGGCCACGCACCAGCGCCAGCCTGCGGCAATGGGTTGGCCTGCTCTACGTCCTGCCGGCCGTCGCTTTCGTCACCGTCTTCTTCGTCATCCCGCTCGGCATGACGGCATGGATGTCGCTGCACAACTGGCCGCTGATGGGCGAGCATGCCTTCATCGGTTTCGACAATTATGTCGCCATCCTGCGCGACACGCGCTTCTGGAACGCGCTGAAATTCACCTTCTACTATACAGTGATCGTCACCATCGCGATCTTCGCCGTCGCATTTCCGCTGGCGATCTTCATCGAAAGGCCGCGGCTGCTCACCAACCTCTACCGCACCGCCTTCTTCATGCCGGCGGTGGTGGGTTTTGCTTCGGCGAGCCTGCTCTGGTCCTGGCTCTTGAATGTCGATTCCGGCCTGTTCAGCCCGGCCGCCTACGACCTTGGCCTGACCGAAAAGAAGGTGAATCTGCTCGCCACCTTCCAGCCAGCCTTCTGGTCGATCATTGCCATGGTGGTCTGGAAGGTGGCCGGCTTCACCATGATCATCTTGATGACCGGCCTGCAGTCGATCCCGCAGGATTTGCAGGAAGCCGCGGTCATCGATGGCGCCGGCCCGTTCGCAAGGTTCAGGGCGATCACCTTGCCGCTGATGCGCCGCACGCTGGCGCTGGCGCTGATCCTGTCGGTGGCGGGCTCGATCCTGGCCTTCGACCAGTTCTACATCATCCTGCGCGGCGGCCCGCGCAACCAGACGCTGACGGCGGTCTACTGGATCTTCAATCAGTCCTTCGTCTCGTTCAAGCTGGGCTATGGCGCGGCACTTTCCATGGTGCTGCTGGCCATCCTGGTGGCGCTCAGCCTCATCCAGCTCTGGCTGCTGCGCAAGCCCGAGGGGCTCGACTGATGGCCGAGGCGATGTCGCAGAACCGCAAGGCCGCCTTCAGCCTCGCCAGGCATTCCACCGGCATCATCGCCTCGGTGCTGTTCCTGGCGCCGATCGTGTGGACGGTGCTGTCGACCTTCAAGCCGGCGCAGGAGGCGCGCCAGCCGCCGCTGCCGCCCTGGCCGACCACCGGCTTCTCGGTCGAGAATTACGAGACGCTGAACGCCTTCGGCGACGGGCTCTGGGCCTCGGCGCAGAACAGCATCTATGTCTCGGTGATGACGGTGCTGCTCTCCGTGCTGGTCAGTGTGCTTGCCGGCTACGGCTTCTCGCGCTTCCGCTTTCCGTTCCGGGATTTCTTCTTCGTCCTCATCCTGTCGACGATCATGATCCCGTTCCAGTCGATCCTGACGCCGATCTTCCTGGTGCTGACCAGGCTCGGTCTGCACAACACGCTGACGGGGCTGGTCTGCGTCTACGTCACGCTGCAGCTGCCCTTCTCGATCTTCATGATGCGCAACGCTTTCGACGCCGTGCCGCGCGAGATCGAGGAGGCCGCTCGCATGGATGGCGCCAACAACGTCACCATGCTCATCAAGGTGATGCTGCCGCTGGTCTGGCCGGGCGTCGTCACCATCGCGCTCTTCGCCTTCCTCGGCGCCTGGAACGAGTTCCTGGCCGCGCTCGTGTTGATGACCGACCAGTCCAAATTCACCCTGCCGGTGATGATGACGGCGCTCCAGTCCGGCCGCTTCGGCGCCATCGACTGGGGCGCGGTGCAGGCCGGCGTCACCGTAATGATGGTGCCCTGCCTGATCCTCTTCCTGGCGCTGCAGCGCTTCTACATCCGCGGCCTCATGGCCGGGGCCGTCAAGTAATTCGCCCGCATTCGAATGGAGTGACGTTCATGACCGCATCGCAACCCGCCACCTCGGCCAAGCCCGAGACATCCGCCAAGCCGAAGCTCGCCTTCCGGCCGCTGCCCGTGCCGCAGGTCGATGTCCGCGGCTTCTGGGGCGACCGTGTCGATGCGGTGGCAGCCAAGACCGCCGGCATCCTCTACGACCGCTGCGTCGAGGCGCGCATGCTGGAGCAGATCGATCCGGACCGACCGTCGCCGGGCGTCGTCATCCCGTTCCATTCGCCATCGCCCGACGAGGCCGACGAGAAGGGCGCCGAGTTCACCGGCTCGACGGTGACGACCCAGATGTTCTGGGATTCCGACTGGGGCAAGACCATCGAGACCGCCGCCTATTCGCTCTACCGCCGCCGCAACCCGGATCTGGAAAGGAAGATCGACACCGTCATCGACATGTATGAAAAACTGCAGCAGGAGGATGGCTACCTCTCCAGCTGGTACCAGCGCATCCAGCCCGGCCTGCGCTGGACCAACCTGCGCGACTGCCACGAACTCTATTGCGCCGGCCATCTGATCGAGGGCGCTGTCGCCTATTACCAGGCGACGGGAAAGCGCAAGCTGCTCGACGTCATGTGCCGCTACGCCGACCATATCGCCTCGATGTTCGGCCCGGAGCCCGGCAAGAAGAAGGGCTACTGCGGCCATGAGGAGGTCGAGCTGGCGTTGGTCAAGCTGGCGCGGGTAACGGGCGAGAAGAAATACATGGAGCTCGCCAAATATTTCATCGACCAGCGCGGGCAGCAGCCGCATTATTTCGACGAGGAGGCGCGCGCCCGCGGCGCCGATCCGAAGGCCTATCACTTCAAGACCTACGAATATAACCAGTCGCACAAGCCTGTGCGCGAGCAGGACAAGGTCGTCGGCCACGCGGTGCGCGCGATGTATCTCTATTCCGGCATGGCCGATATAGCGACGGAATATGGCGACGACGCGCTGCGCGTGGCGCTCGACCGGCTCTGGGACGATCTGATGACCAAGAGCCTTTACGTCACCGGCGGTCTCGGACCGTCGGCGCACAATGAAGGCTTCACCAGCGACTATGACCTGCCCAACGAGACCGCCTATGCCGAGACCTGCGCCTCGGTCGGCCTGGTGTTCTGGGCAAGCCGCATGCTCGGCATGGGTCCGAACGCCCGCTACGCCGACATGATGGAGCGCGCGCTCTATAACGGCTCGATCTCGGGCCTGTCGCTCGACGGCTCGCTGTTCTTCTACGAGAACCCGTTGGAGAGCCGGGGAGGGCACCACCGCTGGAAATGGCACCGCTGCCCCTGCTGTCCGCCCAATATCGGCCGCATGGTGGCCTCGATCGGCGGCTATTTCTACGGCCTCGCCGATGATGCGCTGGCAGTGCACCTTTACGGCGACTCGACGGCCCGCTTTGAGATCGCCGGCCAGCAGATAACCCTCGTCCAGACCAGCAACTATCCCTGGGACGGCGCGGTCTCGATCGAGTTCGGGCCGGAAGCGCCGACAGCGTTCACGCTTCACCTGCGTGTGCCTGCCTGGTGCCGCAAGGCCGCGCTTCGGGTCAACGGCAAGCTGGTCGATCTCGAGGCGGCGACGGTCGACGGCTATGCCGCGATCCGCCGCGAATGGCGCCAGGGCGACAAGGTCGAGCTCGACCTCGAAATGTCGATGGCCCGCCTCTTCGCCAACCCGCAGGTGCGCCAGGACATCGGCCGCGTGGCGCTCGCGCGCGGCCCGCTGGTCTACTGCGTCGAGCAAACCGACAATGGCGGCGGGCTGCATCGCATCGCCCTGCCACGCACGGCAAGGCTCGAGGCCCACGCCGAGCCAAACCTGCTCGGCGGCGTCGTCACGCTTTCGACGATCGGCAGCAGGGCCGAAACGGAGAACTGGGGCGCCGATCTCTATCGTCCCGAACCCCCGGCGACTGAGGAGACGAAGCTCAAGGCGGTTCCCTATTTCGCCTGGGACAATCGCGACCCCGGCGAGATGCTGGTCTGGCTCAGGGAAGAGTAGGGCGGCAACTTAAAGATGCACGAAAGCCGTCAGCGGCAGGTGATCGGAGGCGACGCGCGACAGCGGCGTGTCATGCGCCTCGACGCCTGAAACCAAACCATGCCGGTTGCCCATGATGCGGTCGAGCGCCAGCACCGGCAGGCCGGACGGGAAGGTCGGCACCGCCGGCGGCGTCGGCCCGAAGGTTGTGTGCAGCGTGTTCAGCGCCGATCGGTTGCCGAGCCGCCATTCGTTGAGGTCGCCGAGGAGCAGCGTCGGCCTTTCATCGGCGCTGCTCATGATGTCGAGCACCACGCGGGCCTGTTCGGAGCGCGAGCGGCGCAAAAGGCCGAGATGGGCGGCGATCACGCGCAGCGACCGTTTCTCGTCGAGATCGATTTCGGCGACCAGCGCGCCGCGCGGCTCCAGTCCCGGCAGCTTGAGCTGGTGGACGTCGCGCACGGTGCCGCGCTTGAACAGCAGCACATTGCCGCGCCACCCATGCCCCTTGCCGTTGCCCGAGACCGGCACCGGCACCAGTCCCGTCTCCAGCTCCAGGCGGGCAAGATCGAGCAGCCCGGCCCTGTCGCCGAAGCGGTTATCGGCTTCCTGCAGGGCGATCACGTCGGGGCTGATCTCGCGGATGACGCGCGCCGTCCTTTCAGGGTCGAACCTGCGGTCCGTGCCGATGCATTTATGGACGTTGTAGGAGGCGACGACGATTTCAGTGTCGTTGACGCGCTTGCGCGGCGTCGCCTTGGCCTTGCGCGCGTTCCTGGCGCGGATCGACAACAGCACGGTCTCTGGCAGGCTGCGTCCCTTGATGTCGTCTATCTCCATGATCCTGCTGCTCGATTTTCTGCGCTAAAGATAGGGCGATCCCAGCCACAGCAAACGGTCGAAGACGCGGATTATGAATGGCCTTGCATTCAGCGTCTGCAGCGTCACTGGCTGGGCGGTTGAGATGGCGGCCGCGATGCGGGCGTCGATCTCGGCGGCGAAGTTTTTGTCCAGGACTTCCATGTCGATCTCGAAATTCAGCCTCAGCGAGCGAGCGTCCAGATTGGAAGAGCCGACATAGGCCCACACGCCGTCGATCGCCATCAGCTTGGAATGGTCGAACGAGCCCTCGTGGCGCCAGACCCGGCAATAATGCTTCAAAACCTGGTCGAACTGCGCCGTCATCGCATGATCGACGAGGAAAAGGTTGTTCACCGCCGGCACGACGATGTCGATTTCGACGCCGCGGCGGCCAGCCGTGGTCAATGCGCTGATGAATTCGCGATCCGGCAGGAAATAGGGCGACATGATGCGGATCGATTTGCGGGCGACCGAAAACGCCCCCATCAGCAGCTTCAGGTTGGTTTCGTTGGAGGCATCCGGCCCGGTCGCCACCGCGCGCACCAGCATCGGCTGCCCCGGCGGCGGCGCGGCGCGCTGGACCTGCCATGGGTCGTCCTTCAAGGCCTCGTTGCCGGCAAATCGCCAGTCCTCGGCGGCAACCGAGAACAGGTCGGCCACAACCGGCCCGGTGACCTCGAAATGCGTGTCCCGCGAACTGTCTGAACCGGCGAATTCGGCCGAGAATCCCTTGCGGATGTTCATGCCTCCCGTGAACGCCACCGCGCCGTCGACGATCAGGATCTTCCTGTGCGTCCTCAGATTGGCATAGGGAAGTCTCAGGCCCATGACGATGTTGCCGTTGAAGAGGTCGACGGGGACGCCGGCCTCCCTGAGTTGTTTCAGGATGCTCGGGACCGAATAGCGCACGCCGACGGCGTCGATCAGCACGCGGACGGTGACGCCGCGTTGGACGGCATTGCCGAGCGACTGCACGAACAGCGCCCCCACCGCATCATTGTCAAAAATATAGGTTTCCAGAAGGACGCTTCTTTGCGCCGCATCAATTGCCCGGCACATCGCCGTATAGGCCTCATCGCCGGTCTTGAGCACGGCGATGGTGTTTCCAGAGGTCAGCGGACGTCGCGCCACCCTGTCGCCAAGCGTCTTCAGCCCAGTGAAACGCTGGCCGTATTCGGCGTTGATCAGGGCTTCCAGCGCGACGTCGCGGTCGTGCCTGGCGGCGGCGGCCTCGGGTGACGGCCGCAAGGCGCTGATCGTCGCGCGGCGGATGCGGTTGATGCCGGCAATGGCGTAGATGATCGCGCCGATAAAGGGCGACAGGAGCATCACGCCCACCCAGCCGGTGGCGGCGCGCACGTCCTCCTTGGTCATGATGGCGTGCACGATGCCTACCGCCGCCATCGCCAGCGAGAGGATCAGGATAAGCGTCGACCAGTGACTCGCAATCGCCTCGAACATCGGGCCGACTATTGTGCGAGCCGGGCGGAAGGCAATGCTGGCGGTCAAGCCGATTACGGCAAATGCGCGCCAGCTTCGCCGGCGCGCATGACTCGCTCGGAATGAACGATCCTACGATGCGGATGCTGCGACTCTAGGGCGTACGCCGCGTCCGAACTCGACGTCCCAGCTGCGTTCCGCCGGAGCCGCTTCGCCGCTCAGCCCAAGTTTTGGGAAAAGCAGTTCGGCGACGTTGAATGCCTCCTCCAAATGCGGGTAGCCGGACGCGATTATCGTTTCGATGCCGATCTCCTGATACTCGCGGATTCGCGCGGCGACATTATCGGGATTGCCAACCAGGGCGGTTCCGGCGCCTCCACGCACCAGTCCGAGCCCCGCCCAAAGGTTCGGGCCGACAACCAGCCGGTCGCGCCGGCCTTGATGCAGGGCCGACATCCGCTTTTGGCCGACCGATTCCGAGATGTTGACGAAACCGTTCTGGGCTTCGGCGATCACGTCGTCGGTGACGTGGCTGATGAGGCGATCGGCGGCCGCCCAGGCCTCGTCCTCCGTTTCGCGCACGATCAGATGGATGCGCAGCCCGAAACGGATCGTGCGACCTTGCGCCGCCGTCGCCCTTTTCACGCGATCGATTTTCTCGGCGAGTTGGTCGACCGGTTCGCCCCAGCTCAGATAAGCGTCCACATGCTTGGCGGCGATCGCAATGCCGGCATCGGAGGAGCCGCCGAACCAGAGCGGCGGATGCGGTTGCTGAACGGGCGGAAACGAAATGTCCGTGCCGTGGGCTGAAAGATACTTGCCGTCGAAGTCCGCCGGCTCGCCTGAAAGGATCCGCCGCCAGATGGTCAGGAATTCGTCGGTCTGCGCATAGCGCTCGTCGTGTCCAAGCTTGATGCCGTCGCCGGCGAGGTCGGCCGGATCCGCGCCGGTGACGACGTTGAGCAGCACCCGGCCGCCGGAAATGCGGTCCAGCGTGGCCGCATGGCGAGCAAACAGGGCTGGCGTCCCGCTGCCCGGCCGCAGCGCCACCAGGAATCTCAACCTTTCCGTGAGCGGGATCAGCCCGGCCGCCAAGATCCAGGCGTCCTCGCACCGCGTTCCGGTGGGCAGGAGCACGCCCTTGAAGCCAAGCCGGTCGGCGGCCTGCGCGATCTCCTTGAGATATCCGAAGGTTGCCGGCCGGTGTCGCTCCTCTGTGCCGAGGTAGGGACCATCGCCATGGGTCGGAAGATACCAGTAGAGATCGAGCGCGTGGGGTTCGTTGCTGGACATCGGATTGTTTCCTTCTGCGATTGCGGAATCTTGAGCAAGCCTCAGAGCTTGCCTTTCCAGGGGATGAGGCGGTGTTCCAGCCAGCGCATGCCGCTGGTGAAGGCGAAAGCAAGCACGGCGATGACGATGAGGCCGACGAAGACGACGTCGGTGGCGAGGAAGTTGGCGGCCGACATGATCATGTAGCCGAGCCCGGACTGTGCTGCGATCAGTTCGGCCGCGACCAGTGTCGACAAGCCGGCGCCGATGGCAATCTTCAGGCCGGTCAGGATTTCCGGCAATGCGGATGGCAGGATGATGCTGGCGAACAGTTGCAGCCGGCTGGCGCCGAGCGATAGCGCGGCATTGATGCGTTCAGCGGGCACCGACCGGACTCCCGCCTGGGCCGCAAAGCAGATTGGCGCGAAGGTCGACAGCGACAGAAGCACGATCTTTGAGGTCTCGCCGATGCCGAGCCAAATGATCAGCAGGGGAAGGTAGGCCAGCGGCGGCAGCCCCCAGTAGAGGTCGATCGGCACACTGAAAATGCCCTTGACCCAGCGGTTCAGGCCCATGAGCAGGCCAAGCGGAATACCCACGAAAATGCCGACGCCGAGTGCCGCGGCAATGCGGCCAAGGCTTGCCAGCGTATGATCGAGCAGCGTGCCGTTGGCATAGCCGTCGGCCGCGACTGCGCTGAACTGGGTCAGCACATCGGCCGGCGACGGCAGGAAGAGTGGCGAGGCCCAGCCGAATTGCGCGGCCAGGAACCACAATGCGATCAGCGCGGCCAGCGTGGCGAGGCTGATGCCGAACGTGCTTGCCGATGCGGCTCGGCGCAATCGACGAGACGGCCGTCGCTGAGCCGCCGCGGTCGGAAACGAGGTTCGGGAATTGGCTGCAAGGGTCATTGCAAGGTTCCTTTCCGGGCGCCTTCCGGCTGGTGGATGAGCGAGCGGATTTCCTGCCGCAGTTCGATGAAGCGGGGGTGGGACTGGATCGTCCCGATATCCCCGGCTTCCGCGAAGTCGCGGACGAAGTCGGCGTCGAAGCGGGCAACGATGCGGCCCGGCCGCGGCGACATCACGACGATGGTTGTACCGAGCGTGAGGGCTTCCTCGATCGAATGGGTGATGAACAGGATCTGCTTGCCCGTCCTGGCCCAGACCGAGGCCAGAAGCTGCTGCATGGTCTCGCGAGTCAGGCTGTCGAGGGCGCCGAACGGCTCATCCATCAGTAGGATCTTCGGATCGGTCGCCAGCGCCCGCGCGATGCCGACGCGCTGGCGCATGCCTCCCGAAAGTTCATAGGGCGGCTTTTCGGCGAAATCGGCGAGTCCCACCAGTTCCAGCAGGTGCCTTGACCGCTCGTACCGTTCGCCGCGTGACACGCCCCGGTACTTCAATCCGAGTGCAACATTGTCCAGCACGTTGGCCCAGGGCAGCAGGGTATCTTTCTGGAACACGACGCCACGATCGCCGCCTGGCGCCACGATTTCTCGCCCATCCAGCGTGATCGTCCCTTCGGTAAGGGGTAGAAAGCCGGCGATCGCGTTAAGCAATGTCGACTTGCCGCAGCCGGAAGCACCGACCGCGACGACGATGGAATCGGGAGGAATATCGAGCGAGACGTGATCGAGCGCATGCACGTCCTGGCCATCGGAAGCCGGGAAGGTGACGCTGGCATCGCGAATTCGAAGCATAGTGGCCTCCGGTGATCTGGCTGGCGCGCCAGCCAGATCGGGTTCCTTCAGGGATTGCTAGTTCGAGGCCTTGGCCACTTCCGCATATTGCGGATCGGCGAACGCCGCGTAGCTGTCCTTGACCGAGGTGATCTTGTGCTGATCCTTCAGGAAGCTCGCAGTGTCCCTGAGGATCTTCGCCACCGCGCTTTTCTCGCCGCCGCCCAGCCACTTGTCGGAAACCTGCTCCTCGAGCGGGGGAACGACCGTGGTCTTCAGCTGCTCCGAATTTTCCGCCGCCGTGCCACCCTGCAATTTTGCGATCAGCTTGGCGTTCTCCGAGTCCGGGCCCCATGCGGCGGGGTTGCTCAGGTATGCCTGGTTGTAGCCGTCGATCAGCCGGACGTACTGGCCGAGGAACTCGGGATTGGCCTTGGCGAAGGCACCGGTGACGACCAGCGCGCTGAAGGTCGGCGCGCCGCGATCGGCGACCTGGCCGGCGGTGAGCAGGACCTTGCCGTTCTTCTTGAGTTCGGACAGCGCCGGATCCCAGACGAAGCCGCCGTCGATGTCGCCGCGCTTCCAGGCGGCGACGATTTCGGGCTGCGGAATGGCTATGACCTGGGTTTCCTTTTCGGAAATGCCTTCCTGTTTGAGCACGGCGAGAAGCTGGTAATGATCGGTCGAGACTGGTGCTGCGGCGAGTTTCTTGCCACGCAGATCCGCCGGCGACTTGATGTCGGGCCGCACCACCAGGGCTTCGCCATCACGAGAGACCGACGAGATGTAGAACGCCTTCACATCGATACCCTTGCTGACGGCAGCGGAGAACGGGCTCGACCCGACATCGCCGATCTGGACGTCGCCGGAGGCGATGGCTGCGAAGATGTCGGCGCCGGAATTGAAGCGGCGGAATTCGATGTCCCAGCCTGTCTTCTTTGCGAGGTCGCCATTGGCGATGCCAAGATTGTAGGGATTCGCGCCAGTCTGATAGGCGATGACGACTTTCTTCTCGTCCGCGGCACCTGCCGTGGCGTGGACGGAAGACAGGGCAAGCCCCAAAAGCGCGGCGGAAATGAATTTTCGCATGGACTTTAATCCTTTGAGCAGCGGGCAGAGCCCGATTTGCAGCCAAACAGATGGCTGCGATCAAAGTCCACTAAACTTATAGAATTAGACAGGAATGATATTCCTAAAGCCTCTTCGTCGGTGAAAAAGAATTGGACCGAGGAGCGAGCCGCCCACGAAAGATCGTTCCCGGCGGTTTGCCGGCCGCCTGGGAGGGTAGCCCACGAAGATCTCGCCGCCGCTAATGGAACCGAAATGCGGTCCGCGCGTTGTGCCGCTCGCGGGAGTATCCTCGCGAGGGGCATTTTCATTCACGACCGTCGTTATCTGCCGGGCTGTGAGGGGGCGCTGTGAGTACGCTGAGATCCAAGCCGCAATTGGACCGCCGTCAGATTTTGAACGCGCTCAAGGCCTTCCGGCGCGGTGACTTCTCTGTGCGCATCGACAATGTCTATGAAGGCCTCGACTCCGATATCGCTGACACCTTCAACCAGATCGTGGAGATCAACGATCAGGTCACGCGCGAGTTCGAGCGGCTGAGCCGGGTGGTCGGCAAGGACGGGCGGATTGGTGAGCGCGGTCACGTGCGCAATGCTACGGGCAGCTGGGAAACAAGCGTCCGCTCCGTCAACGATCTCATCGAGGACATGGTCCAACCGACCACGGAGGTGGCGCGCGTCATTGGCGCGGTTGCTAAGGGCGACCTATCGCAAACCATGATGGTGGAGATCGACGGCCGGCCTCTGCGAGGCGAGTTCCTCCGTATCGGCAAGGTCGTCAACACGATGGTCGGGCAGTTGGGGTCCTTTGCTTCGGAGGTGACGCGTGTTGCCCGCGAAGTGGGCACAGAAGGCAAGCTTGGCGGCCAGGCGCGGGTGAAGGGCGTGGCAGGCACCTGGAAAGACCTGACCGACAACGTCAACGCCATGGCGACCAATCTCACTGGGCAGGTCCGCAACATCGCCGAGGTCACCACGGCCGTCGCCTCGGGCGACCTGTCGAAAAAAATCACCGTCGATGTGAAAGGCGAGATCCTGGAGCTCAAGAACACCATCAACACCATGGTGGACCAGCTCAATTCATTCGCCTCGGAAGTGACGCGCGTGGCGCGCGAGGTCGGCACCGAAGGCAAGCTCGGCGGTCAGGCGCGCGTCGAGGGCGTCGGGGGCACCTGGAAAGACCTTACCGACAACGTCAATTCGATGGCCGAGAACCTGACGGGCCAGGTCCGCAACATCGCCGAGGTCACCACGGCCGTCGCGCTCGGCGACCTTTCAAAGAAGATCACCGTCGATGTGAAGGGCGAAATTCTCGAACTGAAGAACACCATCAACACGATGGTGGACCAGCTCAACTCGTTTGCCTCCGAGGTGACCCGCGTGGCGCGCGAGGTCGGTTCCGAGGGCAAGCTGGGAGGCCAAGCCCAGGTGCGTGGTGTCGCGGGAACCTGGAAGGATCTGACGGACAATGTGAACTCAATGGCCGAGAACCTGACCGGGCAGGTTCGCAACATCGCCGAGGTGACGACGGCGGTCGCGTCGGGCGATCTGTCGAAGAAGATTACGGTGGCCGTTCAGGGCGAGATCCTGGAGCTCAAGGACACCATCAACACCATGGTGGACCAGCTCAATTCCTTTGCGTCGGAGGTGACGCGCGTTGCCCGAGAAGTCGGCACCGAAGGCAAGCTTGGCGGCCAGGCCGACGTGAAGGGCGTCGGCGGCACATGGAAGGACCTGACCGACAGCGTCAACCTGATGGCTGCCAACCTCACCGGCCAGGTGCGCAATATCGCCGAGGTGACCACGGCCGTCGCGCGCGGCGACCTGTCGAAGAAGATCACGGTCGACGTCAAGGGCGAAATCCTGGAACTGAAGGACACCGTCAACACGATGGTGGATCAGCTCAACTCCTTTGCCTCGGAAGTGACGCGCGTGGCACGCGAAGTCGGCTCGGAAGGCAAGCTCGGCGGTCAGGCCCACGTCGAAGGCGTCGGCGGCACCTGGAAGGATTTGACCGACAACGTGAACGCAATGGCCGGCAATCTCACGGTGCAGCTTCGTGACGTCTCTAAGGTCGCGACGGCAATCGCGACCGGCGACCTGACCCAGAAGATCACGGTCGATGCTTTGGGCGAGATCCTGCAGATCAAAGACGTCATCAACACGATGGTCGATCAGCTCAACTCGTTTGCCTCGGAAGTGACGCGAGTTGCGCGCGAGGTGGGGTCGGACGGGAAACTCGGCGGGCAGGCGCAAGTGCGTGGTGTGGCAGGCACGTGGAAGGACCTGACCGACAATGTGAATGCCATGGCCGCGAATCTGACCGGCCAGGTGCGCAACATCGCCGAGGTGACTACCGCCGTTGCGCTCGGTGATCTTTCCAAGAAGATCACTGTCGACGTCAAAGGCGAGATCCTGGAGCTGAAGTCGACGATCAACACCATGGTTGATCAGTTGAACTCATTCGCCGGAGAAGTGACCCGCGTCGCCCGAGAGGTCGGTACCGAGGGCAAACTGGGCGGCCAGGCCCAGGTCCGCGGCGTCGCCGGCACCTGGAAAGACCTCACCGACAACGTCAACTCCATGGCCGAGAACCTAACCGGCCAGGTGCGCAACATCGCGGAGGTGACCACCGCCGTCGCACGCGGCGATCTGTCGAAGAAGATCACCGTGGACGTCAAGGGCGAGATCCTGGAGCTGAAGTCGACGATCAACACCATGGTCGATCAGCTGAACTCCTTTGCCGGTGAGGTGACGCGCGTGGCGCGCGAGGTGGGCACCGAAGGCAAGCTTGGCGGCCAGGCTCGCGTCGAGGGCGTTGCCGGCACCTGGAAGGACCTGACCGACAACGTCAACCTGATGGCTACCAACCTCACGAACCAGGTGCGTGGCATCGCGGATGTCGTGACCGCGGTCGCGCAGGGAAATCTACGCCGCAAACTCACCGTCGATGCAAAGGGCGAGATCGCTTCGCTGGCCGACACCATCAACGGCATGATCGAGACCCTCGCCACCTTTGCCGACCAGGTGACCAACGTCGCGCGCGAGGTCGGCATCGAAGGCAAGCTCGGCGGCCAGGCTCGCGTGCCGGGCGCGGCAGGGCTCTGGCGCGACTTGACCGACAATGTCAATCAGCTGGCAGCCAATCTGACAACCCAGGTGCGAGCCATCGCCGAAGTGTCGACGGCGGTGACCAAGGGCGATCTGACGCGCTCGATCAGCGTCCAGGCGTCGGGTGAAGTGGCCGCCCTCAAGGACAACATCAACGAGATGATCCGCAACCTCAAGGATCAGACGCTCAAGAACGCCGAGCAGGACTGGCTGAAGACCAATCTGGCACGGTTCTCGCGCATGTTGCAGGGCGAGCGCGATTTGGCGACCGTGTCGCGTCTGATCATGTCTGAGCTAGCGCCCCTGGTGAATGCGCAATACGGCGTGTTCTACGTGACCAACCGCGAAGAAGACGAATCTTATCTGGAACTCGCCGCATCCTACGGAGCCGAGAGCAAGGCCGCCATGAAACAGCGCCTTGACCTGCGCGAGGGGCTGATTGGCCAGAGCGCTGCCGACAAACGTGCGATCGTTCTCGACAATGTGCCGCCGGACTTCCTGCGCATCACGTCCGGCCTCGGCAATACCACTCCGGCCAATGTCATCATCCTGCCCGCGCTCTTCGAAGACGAAGTCAAGGCGGTGATCGAGCTTGCCTCCTTCAGTGAGTTCCGCGACACGCACCAATCGTTCCTCAACCAACTGATGGAGTCGGTTGGTATCGTGCTCAACACGATCGCGGCGACGATGCGCACTGAAGGCCTTTTGAAACAGTCCCAATTGCTGACTTCCGAATTGCAGGCGCGCCAGACGGAACTGACCAAGAAGCAGGAGGAACTGCACGCCACCAACGAGGAGTTGCAGGAAAAGGCGCAACTCCTCGAAAACGAAAAGAAGCAGGTGGAAAACAAGAATCTGGAAATCGAGATGGCTCGGCGCGCCCTTGAGGAGAAAGCCGAACAGCTTGCGCTGACCTCCAAGTACAAATCTGAATTCTTGGCCAATATGAGCCACGAGCTGCGCACACCGCTGAACTCGCTGCTCATCCTTTCGAATCTGCTGGCCAGCAACCAGCAGGGAAATCTCAACGACAAGCAGGTCGAGTTTGCCCGGACGATCAATTCGGCGGGGACCGACCTGCTCAGCCTTATCAACGACATTCTCGATCTTTCCAAGATCGAGTCTGGCACCGTTTCCGTCGAGATCAACGATATGCCTCTGGCGCATCTGCGCCAGCACATGGAACGCACTTTCCGTCAGCTGGCTGCCGACAAGGGATTGGGCTTTAAAATAGAACTTGACCCGGGACTTCCGGAGACGGTGCGGACCGACGAAAAGCGGCTGCAGCAGATAGTGCTCAACCTGTTGTCGAACGCATTCAAATTCACGTCGACCGGTAAGGTCAGCCTCACTTTCAGGCCGGAGAAGACCGGGCGGCGGAACGGCGCTGAGGCGCCGAAGGCGCTCGCTATCGCGGTCACTGATACCGGCATCGGCATTCCCGACGACAAGCAGAAGCTGATCTTCGAGGCCTTCCAGCAGGCCGATGGCACCACCAGCCGCAAATATGGTGGTACCGGCCTCGGCCTGTCCATCAGCCGAGAAATCGCGCGGCTGCTCGGAGGCGAGCTTAGAGTGGAAAGCACGCCAGGCAAGGGCTCCACATTCACGCTTGTAATCCCCATCGACGGACCGAGAACGGTTTCGCAACCCATTATTGTCGAGGAGGAGGCGGTCGCTGCCGCGGCCGGCGTTTCCGTTCCTGAACTGATCGACGATCGCGATGCCCTCTCGCCCGAAGACCGGGTCGTGCTCATCATAGAGGACGACCCCACCTTTGCAGGACTGCTGCTGGGCATGGCGCGCTCGGCGGGCCTCAAGGGCGTGTTGTCCACCGCGGGCTCCGGGACAGTGGCGCTGGCGAGGAAGCTGGTTCCGGATGCAATCACGCTGGACCTCGGCCTTTCAGACATAGATGGCTGGGTGCTGTTCGATCTTCTGCGGCACGACCCCAAAACCGCAGGCGTCCCGATACATGTCATCTCGGGTGCGGAAGATTCGGCCGGCCTATTGCGCAGTGGCGCCGCCAGCGTCTCGACAAAGCCGGTGTCGTCGGATGACCTCATGAAGGTGTTCGAGGATATTCATTCGAGCAAGTTGCGCCTCCAGCGCAATGTCTTGATCGTGGATGCCGATCCCGAGCGGCGGCTTGCCCTGGCCGACGCGATCCGCGACGGCGTCACTTCCGTAACGCCTGTCGGTCGGATCGCCGCAAACGGTCGGGGAATAGACTTCGACATCTATGACGCGATCGTGCTGGGCTTTGGGAGGTCGGGCAAGGACAACTCCAAGATGATTGAGGAGATCGCGGCTTCGCTCGAGCGCCTTTCAGCCAAGCTCGTGTTCTTCGCACCTTATCCGGAGGCCCTGGAGCAACTGATCGGACTCAAACCGGCGTTGGCGAATGTTGCCCGTGCCGAGAATTTTGGCCAGTTGGCGCTGCTGATGTCGGCGACCCTGCCGCGGGACAGTCACACCAACGGGGCGGCGCCCTCCCAACGACCGGATAAGACCGACCTCGCCGGCGCCAAAGTCCTCATCGTCGACGACGACATCCGCAACATCTATTCGCTGACCAGCGTGCTCGAAACATATGGTATCCAGGTTTTGCATGCCGAGCGTGGTCGCGACGGCATCGCATTGCTCCAGCAAAACCCAGACATGGACGTCGCGCTCATCGACATCATGATGCCGGAGATGGACGGCTATGAGACGATGCGGCAGATACGCGGCATGCCGCCAATCGCGCATGTCCCCCTGATCTCGGTGACTGCCAAGGCAATGAAGGGCGATAGGCAAAAGTGCCTTGATGCGGGTGCTTCGGATTACATAGCCAAGCCTGTGGATCTTGACCTTCTGCTCGCGCTGCTCCGGGTCTGGATCGGGCGATCGAGACAGCACGCACAGCCGGCAGAGACGCTCTTGGCGGCCGTATGATGGGTTGCCAATGCAAGGGATGCTGAAAACCAAATCCGAGCAGCGCGCAGCGCTGTCAGAGGTGGCGCAAGGCGCGCGCATCCTTGCCGTCGATGATGACGACCGCAATCTCCTGGCGATCAGCGAAGTCCTGGCAGGAGTGGGCGAGGTTGTTTGCGCGCAGTCCGGCGAGGAGGCGCTGCGGTTCCTTCTGAAGGAAGAGTTCGCCGTCATTCTTCTGGACGTGCTGATGCCCGGATTGGACGGATACGAGACGGCCTCATTGATCCGCCAAAGAGAGCAGTCGAGACGCACCCCGATCATCTTCCTGAGCGCGATCAACAAGGAAGAAGCGCATATGCTGCGCGGCTATGACGCCGGTGCGGTCGATTTCGTCTTCAAGCCCTTCGATTCGGTCATGCTGCGTTCGAAGGTGGCCGTGTTCGTCGAATTGCACGAGAAGACCCTCGAGATCCAGCGCAAGGCGATCGTGGAGCAGACTTTGCTGGAGCAGGCGCTGGAGTCGCAAAAGTCGAGAGTCGAGGCGGAACGAGCCTTGCGTGCCGCGGAGCAGCGTCAGGAAGCCATTCTGCAATCGGTTCCGGTTTGCTTTCATGCCCGGTCTCTCGAACCGCCTTTTGACGCTCGTTTCGTCACCAGCGGGATCGAGCGGTTGACCGGATTTTCACCCGAGCGGCTAACGTCCGAGCCCGGCTTCGGCCTGAGCCGTGTGCATCCGGACGACTTGTCCGATGTCGAAGCCGCTCTTCGCGGGGCCAAGGAGGCCGGCTCCTATAGCTGCGAGTTCCGCTGGCGATGCGCAGACGGCAAATACCGAAGCTTCCTCGACCAGGGTGTCATCTCGCATGATCCAGTGGACAACACGGACGAGATTGTCGGCACGCTGCTCGACATCACCGAGCGCCGCGAGCTCGAAGACAGGCTGCTCAAGACGCAGCGTCTTGACGCGATCGGCAAGCTCACAGGCGGACTTGCCCATGATTTCAACAATCTCCTCGCGGCGATCCTCAGCGGGCTCGGGCTCATCGAGCGCAGCACCGCGCTCGATGAGCAGGCGAAGAAAGTCCTCGACCTTACAAAGCGCTCGGCCAAGCAGGGCGCCGACCTCGTTAATCGGATGCTCGCCTTCTCCAGACGCCAGCATCTGAAGCCCGAACCTTTGCAACTGACGGGGCTGGCCGAGACCCTGAACGGACTGGTCGCGCCGGTGCTAGGGGGGCTCGTTCGCTTCGAATGGCAAATCGACAACTCGGTTTGGCCGGTGCTGGTGGACGCAGGCCAACTCGAACTCGCTCTCATGAACCTGGTTTTCAATGCGCGCGATGCAATGCCTACGGGAGGTTCGATCACGATACGGGCCGAAAATCACACGACCCAAGGCAGCTCCGACGAACTGGCCGCCGGCGACTATGTCGTCATCTCGGTCATCGATACCGGTTCGGGCATTCCGGCCGATCTCGTGGCGAAGGTCATAGAGCCCTTCTTCACGACGAAACCGGTCGGCAAAGGCACCGGCCTTGGCTTGAGTACCGTCTACGGCTTCGCAAAGCAGTCGGGCGGCACGCTTCGGATCGAGAGTGTTGTCGGGCGAGGCACGGCGATGCAGCTGTGGCTGCCACGATCGTTGAAGCAGCCGGCCCGACCGATCGAGCAGGGACAGGTCAGCCGGGCTAGCATCGACGGCAATGGCGGCCGGCCGTCTATACTGTTGGTCGACGACAGCGATGCGCTGCGCGAGTTGACGGCTGCATCATTGAGGCAAAGCGGCTTCGACGTGACATGCGCCGCCGGTGGTGCCGAGGCGCTGGCCAGGATCGAGAAGGCTCCTGGCGATTTCGACGTAATCGTCACCGATTACGCCATGCCGCTCGTTTCAGGCTTGGACGTGATCCGATTTGCGCGGAACCTGAAGGCGGACTGGCCTGCGGTTATCATTACCGGCTATGCCGACACCAAGGCGATCGGCGATCTGCCGTCCGATGTTCCGTTGCTCGCGAAACCTTACAAGGACCAGCAGCTTGTCGAGTCCATTCTGCTGGCCAAAAAGACCCGTGGCCGGGCCTGAAATCGAAGCCGGCGATATCGTCAGTCTCACCCCGGCCTCGCCACCAGCCGCAGCCATGGCGCAAGATGGAAGGCCGCCATCAAAAGGTACATCGGCGCCATCCCGCTGAGCACCGAGGCGCCCGACATGCACGTCATGTCGTGGTCGCCATAGGCAGCCGTCAGCAGCGCCATCATGGCGAAGGTCGGCGCCGCGGCGAGGCAAAGCCAGTCGGCGAGGCCGAAGCCGCTCAGGCGAGGGGCGGGATTGTCGATGCTCATGAAATCCACCTTCTGATACGGTCAGGTTTGCAAGCGCCGGAGAGAGGGAAGGGCGCGTAGCGAGATCGACTCCGGCGACGCGCGCCGCCGGAGTCGCGTCAGGCTCAGGCGCTCTTGTTGCGGAACGCCGCTTCGCCGGCATCCGACACCTCGACCCATCTCTGATCGGGGGCGGCACCCGCTTCGTAATTGTCGTGCCAGTTCCACCATTTGTAGGTCTGCGTCTGCGGATAGCCCTCTGGTGAATTCTCCCACACCTCCTGCCGGCCGAGCGGCGTGACGTCGAGATAGCTCCACACGGTGCCAAAGGCTTCGTCGCCGCGGTTGTTCACGAAATAGGTGCGGAAGATGCGCTTGCCGTCATGGATGAAGACGTTGTGGCCGTGCCATTGGTCGACGCCGAAATCCTTATCCCAGCTGTCGGTGATGGTGTACCAAGGCATTTTCCAGTCCATCTGTTGCTTCAGCCGCTGGATGTCGGCCTGCGGCGCGCGCGAGGCATAGGCAAGTGTGGTGTCGCGGGCGTTGAGATGGGCGAGGTTGCCGACCATGTCGGCGCCGAGCGAGCAGCCGCGGCAGGCATGTTCGGGCCAGCCATAGACGCCCGGCTCGAAGAAGGCGCGGTAGATCACGAGCTGGCGGCGGCCTTCGAAGAGGTCGAGCAGGCTCGCCTTGCCGTTCGGGCCTTCGAACACATAGTCCTTGGTGACTTCCATCCACGGCATGCGGCGGCGTTCGGCGGCCAATGCGTCGCGGGCGCGGGTCATCGCCTTTTCCTTGACCAGCATTTCTTCATAGGCGCCTTCCCACGCTTCCTGCGAAACGACCGGCGGTGTCTTCATGTGTTGGGTCATTGCTCTTGTCCCGTTCTTGGGTTTGGTTGGGGGTGACAGGGACAGACATAGGCCGCATGCTTCGATGGTGAGAGTTACAAGTGTGACGCGATTTGAGCCGGCGAGCCTCGAGGCGGCGGCATGGACTCGCTGATCAACGCCGCCGGGCGCGCGCTCGCCGCGGGCGATCCGCTCGGCGCCTTGAAGCGCGTCGGCTTGCGCGACGACGCGCCAGCGCTGGCGCTGCGCGGCATCGCGATGGCGCAGCTCGGCGATCTCGCCAAGGCCAAGGCGCTGCTGAAGGACGCCGTCCGCGCCTTCAGCCCGAAGGAGGCGGTCGCACGCGCGCGCTGCGTCGTCGCCGAGGCCGAGATTGCCCTAGTGTCACGCGACCTCGGCTGGCCGGAGAAGGCCTTGCGATCCGCACGCGCCACGCTTGCCGCGCATGGCGACCGGCTGAACGCCGCCTATGCCGGCAGCCTCGAGGCGCGTCGTCTCATCCTGATCGGCCGGCTCGACGAGGCCGAGCGGCTGCTTTCGGATTTCGATCCGGCGCCGCTGCCGCCGGTTGCGCGCGTCGCGCATGAACTGGCCGCGGCCGGCATCGCGGTCCGGCGCCTCAGGACGAAAGCGGCGCGCTCGGCGTTCGGGCGGGCGTCGCTGGCCGCTTACGAAGCCAACATCCCGGCCTTGAAGGCCGAAGTCGAAGCGGCATCCCTGGTCTTGAACACGCCGGTCGGCAGGCTGATCGCGCGCGGCACAGAGAAAGATCTGCTGCTCGATGAGGTCGAGACGCTGCTGACCTCGGGCGCGCTGATCATCCATGCCTGCCGCAACGTGGTGCGCGAGGCCGATGCGGTCGTCTCGCTGGCGACACGGCCGGTGTTGTTCGCGCTGGCGCGCACGCTTGCCGAGGCATGGCCGGCGGATGCCTCGCGTGAGATGCTATTGAGACACGCCTTTCGGGCAAGGCACGCGGATGAATCTCATCGCGCGCGGCTGAGGGTCGAGATGGGGCGGCTGCGCGCGGAGCTCGCCGGGTTGGCCGAAATCAATGCGACCGCCGCCGGGTTTGCGCTGACGCCTCTCAATGCCGCCGACGTTGTCGTGCTGGCGCCGCCTGTCGAGGAGGAACACGGCGCAGTGCTCGCTTTCCTGACCGATGGCGAGGCCTGGTCGAGCTCGGCGCTGGCGATCGCGCTCGGCGCCAGCGCGCGCACCGTGCAGCGAGCGCTGGAAGAACTGTCGACGCAGAATAAGGTGCAGCCGGTCGGCCGCGGCCGGGCGCGCCGCTGGATGATGCCGCCGGTTACCGGATTCCCGACTGTGTTGTTACTCCCGGGGCCGCTGCCGACCGACTAGTCTGCGGCCATTGTTCGAATGGAGGCTGAAAATGAAACGAGCCGCTGCCGAGATCCTGCGCGAATACGGACCGTTCCCTGGCGTCGAGCGCGTCAATGGCGTCACCTATGACGGCCGAAATATCTGGTTCGCCAGTGGCGACAAGCTGAACGCGCTCGATCCCGACAGCGGCAAGATCGTGCATACGATAGATGTCGCGTCGCATGCCGGGACTGCCTTCGATGGCAAGTATCTCTACCAGATTGCCGAGGATCGCATCCACAAGGTCGACCCGAAGATCGGCAAGGTCGTCGCAACCATTCCGGCGCCCGGCAATGGCGGCGATTCAGGCATGGCCTGGGCCGAGGGTTCGCTCTGGGTCGGCGAATACCGGGCGCATAAGATCCATCAGATCGATCCCGAAACGGGCAGAGTGATCCGCACGATCGAATCCAAGCGCGTCGTCACCGGCGTCACCTGGGTCGATGGCGAGCTCTGGCATGCCACCTGGGAGGGCGAGGAGGGCGACCTGGTGCGCGTTGATCCCGACACGGGTGACGTGCTGCAGGAACTGGCGATGCCCTCCGGCGTGTCGGGGCTGGAATCCGACGGCGGCGGCTGCTTCTTCTGCGGTGGCGGGAGCAGCGGCAAGATCAAGGCCGCAAAGCGTCCGGGATACGGCGGCAAGTAACGGACCGGCGGAAAGGGCGGCCCAGTCAGGCTGCTTCGGGCGCCGGCCGCGGAATGGGCTTGCTGGAGGCTTTCGCGGCGTTTGGCCTGTCGACATGCGCCCAAGCCGGCCGCTCGAACAGGAAGGTGCCGAAGCCGATCCGCTTGACGATGAAATAGAGCACCACCGGGCTGATGACCGAGACAAGCAGCACGGCGAGGCTCAGTAGCCCGGTGTCGGTCAGAAGCCCGCTTGCCAGCATGACGCCGCGGAAGATCGACATGGGAATGGTAAAAGCGACATAGACGACCAGCGAATGCTCGCCGAGCCAGCGCAGCCATTCCATCGAAGCGAATTTCGACAGGAAACCGCCGGCGACGCACAGCGCCACCGCGCCGGCGACTGCCAGCGCAAGATGCAGCGGCGGCCATGCCGCCAGGCCCATCTGCATACCCACCGGCTGCATCGCATAGCCGGGGGAATAGACGAGCAGCCCGTTGACGAGTGTCCAGGCGAGCAGGCTAGCCACGGCGATCACCGGACGAGCCTGTGTCCATTCGACCAGCCGGAAGATCAGCGGCGCAAGCACGAAGCCGAGATAAAAGAACACGAAATAGGCCGCGAACTGCTCGAGCGCGTAGCTGTCGGGCTTCGGCGCCCACATTTGCAGTGCGGCGGCGAGAGGGATCACGATCCAATGCGGCACGCGAAGCTCTCGCAGCAGGCGTATGACGACGCCGAAAACCGCCAGCATGTATATGAACCATAGCACGCCGTAGGGTTGGACGACGGCCATTGCAAGGTCGTGCAGCATGCCGGCGGGATCGCGGCTGAAGATGCCGATCTTGAGCCCGATCGAGATGATAGCCCACAGCACGTAGAAATAGAGATAGTGGACGACGCGCCGGTCGACATAGCGCCGCCACGGCCGGTCGATCACCTGCGACAGGAACAGGCCCGAGATCAGGAAGAATTCCGGCATGCGGAAGGGCGTCGCAAAGCCGATCACGTAATGCAGGAAACCGACGCCGCCGGTGTATTCGCCGGTGTTGTAGGCCGAATACATCATCACCACCAGGATGATGGAAAGGCCTTTTGCCGTGTCCACCCAGGGCATGCGGTTGGGGCTGCTCATGCGCGATCTCAAGGAAAATTCAACCGTCGCAATTGTAGCGGACCGGCGAATGGCCCGCAGCAACAAGCTTACGATATCGTAAACGGAAGCCTTGTTCGGGGCCGGCGTTAACCATCGCCTTGCGAAGACCGGGCGGCGGCATGCGTCTCGCGCATCGCTATTGCGACGATTACGCCCGACAGGAAGGTCAACGCGGCAATGGCCATGATTGCAGGGACGAAACCGAAGAAGTCGGCGATCAGGCCCGCGGCGAGGGCGCCAATTGCATAGCCGAGGTCGCGCCAGAAACGATAGACGCTGAGCGAGCGCGCCCGCCACGATGGGTGCGAGGCGTCCGACACAGCCGCGATCAGGCTCGGATAGACCATTGCCGTGCCGAGGCCGAGCAGCACGCTCGCCAGCAGCCACCAGCCGAAATCGCGGGTCAAGGCGGTCAAGAGAAGCCCCGCCGCCTGCACCCACATGCCGGTGACGATCAGTCCCTTGCGGCCCCAGCGGTCGCTCAACGGCCCGGTCGCGACCTGCAGGACGCCCCACACCGCCGGATAGACCGCCTTGAGGATGCCGATGCGCTCGACGCCGAGCCCGTTGGCGACGAAGAAGAGCGGAAACAGCCCCCAACTCATGCCGTCATTCAGGTTGTTGACCAGGCCCGCCTGGGAGGCGGCGAACAAATTGCGGTCTCCGAACGAGGTCAGCATGAAGATCTCGCGGAAGCTAAGCGGCGAAGCCTGTTTTGGGTGATTGGCCAGCTCCTGCCGCACATGCTCGCGGGTATCGCGCACGAGCAGGATTGACAGCGTCGCACCCAGGATCGCATAGCCGACGCCGAGATAGATCGGCACCGGGCGCAGCCCGTAGCGGCTCGCCAGATAGCCGGTGAGGAAAGCGGTGACGCCGACGGAGAGGTAGCCGGCGAATTCGTTCAGGCCGACGGCCAGCCCGCGCGACTTAGGCCCGACCAGATCGACCTTCATGATCACAGTCATAGACCAGGCGAAGCCCTGGTTGATGCCGAGAAGGGCGTTGGCGGCGACGATCCAGCCCCAGCCCGGAGCCCAGATGATGATGAAGGGCACAGGTAGGCCGAACAGCCAACCGAGGATCAGCACGCGCTTGCGGCCCCATGTGTCGGCAAGCTGGCCGGAGACGAGGTTGGCACAGGCCTTGACCACGCCGAAGCTGACGATGAAGGAGACGACGAGCGTGGTCGAGGCGACGCCGAATTCCTCCGCGCCGATCAGCGGCACGACGGTCCGCTCGACGCCGACCATGCCGCCGACGAAGGCGTTGATCAGCACCAGCAGCGAAAACTGCTTCCAGTTGGCCCTGAGGCCTAGCGCGACGGCGGGCGCCCCAGCGCTCACGGTACGCCCCGTCCCTTCGCGGTCCGGGTCCTGACAGGGTCGAGCGATCTGGGCGCAATGTTGGCAGTCATGGGACAGCGGAGCCTGGTGGATGAAACGATCAGCCGCTGAACGACATATGTCAACCGGCAGTCCAGACGGCCGCTCCACGGAGGGGCCGGACGGTGCGCTGCCGGAAGAAGCATCTGGGGGGTGGAAAGCAGCCGGCAGTCCGGTATTTGCCGCTGCCGACCGGTCGGCGCCTCGAACAAGAAATGGCCCGCCTGTTCTCCAGGCGGGCCACAGCAAGCTAACCTAAGCGCTCAGTCCTTGGCGCGCTCGACATAGGACCCGTCGGCGGTCATCACCACGATGCGCGTGCCGGCGGAGATATGCGGCGGCACTGCGGTGCGCACGCCATTGGAGAGCACGGCTGGCTTGTAGGACGAAGACGCCGTCTGGCCCTTGGTGACCGGCTCAGTCTCGACCACTTCGAAGGTGGCGCGCTGCGGCAGCGTGAGCGAGATGGGCACGCCGTTGAACTGCGCGAGCTGCACGGCCATGCCCTCCTGGAGATAGGGCGCGAAGTCGCCGACCACGGCTTCCGAGGCCACGACCTGGTCGTAGCTTTCCGGGTTCATGAAATGAAAACCCTCGCCGTCCGAATAGAGGAAGGTGTGCTCGCGCTCCTCGACATAGGCGCGCTCGACCATTTCGGTCGTGCGGTAGCGCTCCGAGACCTTCACCCCGTCGCCGATGCGGCGCATGTCGAGCTGGGTCACCGGCGTGCCCTTGCCAGGATGGATGTTTTCGGCAAAGAGGATGACATAGAGCTTGCCGTCCTTATCGACGACGTTGCCTTTGCGTAAGGAGCTGGCGATGACCTTGACCACGATATTCGATCCCGTTCGAGTTTTTCGGCCTGCGAGCGTCGATTGCCACGAAGCGGCGACGGCGGCCATCGCGTGCGCCCTAGCGCATCTTGCGCCGAACCGCCAGTCTTCCGTGCGATTTTCCTGCCCATGACCGCCGCTTCGCCCTGGTGGACCCCCGATATCCATGCCGATCGCCGCCCCCGGCTGATGGCACGAAATGCCATCGCCGCCGCGCTTCGCGGCTGGTTCGCGGAACGCGATTTCATCGAGGTGACGACCTCGGCGCTGCAGGTTTCGCCGGGGAACGAGGCACATCTCGCGGCCTTCGCCACCGAGGCGATCAGGCCCGACGCGTCGCGCCGGCCGCTCTATCTCCACACCTCGCCGGAATTCGCCTGCAAGAAGCTCCTCGCCGCCGGCGAGGAGCGCATCTTCAGCCTGGGCGCCGTCTGGCGCAACCGCGAACGCGGGCCGCTGCATCATCCCGAGTTCACCATGCTCGAATGGTATCGCGTCGGCGAAACTTACGAACGCTTGATGGACGACTGCGCCGAATTCCTGGCGCTCGCCGCGGAGAAGGCCGGCTCCAGGAGTTTCCGTTTTCGCGGACGCGAGGCCGACCCTTTCGCCGAGCCGGAGCGGCTGAGCGTGGCCGATGCATTTGCTCGCCATGCCAGCATCGACCTTCTGGCGACCGTCGCGGCTGACGGCAGCACGGATCGCGAGGGGCTTCATGCGGCGCTGGTCCAGGCCGGCCTGCGCACCGCGACCGACGACAATTGGGCCGATCTGTTCAGCCGGGTGATGGTGGAAAAGATAGAGCCCGTGCTGGGGCAGGGACGCGCCACCATCCTTTACGGCTATCCGATTTCGGAGGCGGCGCTTGCCCGGCCGAGCGCCGAGGATCCGCGCGTTGCCGAGCGCTTCGAGCTCTATTGCTGCGGCGTCGAGCTAACCAACGCCTTTGGCGAGCTCACCGACCCGGCGGAGCAGCGCCGACGCTTCCTCGCCGAGATGGACGAGAAGGAGCGGGTCTATGGCGAACGCTATCCGCTGGACGAGGATTTCCTGGCGGCCTTGGCCATCATGCCGCAGGCAAGCGGCTCGGCGCTGGGCTTCGACCGGCTGGTGATGCTGGCAACGGGTGCAACGAGGATCGAGGACGTGATCTGGGCGCCGGTGGCCGAGTAGCTCGCGATTTGCCCGCTGCGGCAAAGCACCTCGCGCGCACCGCCTCGATTGCCTTGAGATTGCCGCATCCGCCATTGCAGAAGCGTCGGTGGAACAATAGATGGTGCCTAGGCATCCATAGTGGTGGTGCCAAGGCATCCAAATGATGCAAAGCATTGATGATGTTGCCGGCGGCATCCACAAATGATGCGCGCAGCACCAATGTTAGTGCGCTCGGGCCGACCCACGGCCTTGGGTGAACGCGTGAACAAACAGGAACAACCCTATGACCAACCAGCTCGATGCAGCGAAATTGACCGATCGCGTGACGGCGCTCGTCGAGGCTGCCAGGCGCGCCGGCGCCGACGCGGCCGATGCGGTGGCGGTGCGCGGGCGCTCTGCTGGCGTGTCGGTGCGGCTGGGCAAGGTCGAGGGCACCGAATCCTCGGAGAGCGAGGATGTCTCGCTGCGCGTCTTCGTCGGCCAGCGCGTGGCGAGCGTCTCGGCGACCGCTGCTTCCGATCCGAAGGCGCTAGCCGAACGCGCCGTGGCCATGGCGAAGGTCTCACCCGAGGATCCGTTCCAGGGCCTTGCCGATCCGGCGCTGCTTGTCCGCAATTTGCGCGATCTTGATCTCTTCGACCCGACCGAGGTGTCGGCGGATCAACTGAAGGAGGCAGCCCTTGCCGCCGAAGCGGCTGCATTGGCCGTCAAGGGCGTCACCAACTCCTCGGGCAGCAGCGCCAGCGCCGGCCTGGGCGGCCTCGTGCTCGCCACCTCGCATGGCTTTGTCGGCCAGTATGTCGCGTCGCGCTTCTCGCGCTCGACCAGCGTCATTGCGGGCGAGGGCACGGCGATGGAGCGCGACTATGAATTCTCCTCGCGCCAGCATTTCGCCGACCTGGACGCGCCGGAAGACATCGGCCGCAAGGCCGGTGAGCGCGCCGTGCGCCGCCTCGGCGCGCGCAAGGCGGCGACCGGTCCGGTCGATGTGGTGTTCGATCCGCGCGTCGCGCGCGGCATTGCCGGCCATCTCGCCGGCGCCATCAACGGCGCGGCGGTCGCCCGCAAGACCAGCTTCCTGCGCGACATGATGGGCAAGCAAGTGGCTTCGGCCGCGATCACGGTTACCGACGAGCCTTTGCGGCGGCGGGGGCAGGCTTCGCGCCCCTTCGACGGCGAAGGCGTCGAGGGCGAGAAGCTGCTGATGGTCGACAAGGGCGTATTGAAGCACTGGTTCCTGTCCACCTCGGCCGCGCGCGAGCTCGGCCTCGTCACCAATGGACGCGGCTCGCGCAGCGGCTCGTCGGTCTCGCCGTCCTCGACCAACCTTGCCATCGAGCCCGGCGAGCGTTCGCCGGAAGACCTGATCGCGTCTTTGAAGCGCGGCTTCTACGTCACCGAGGTGTTCGGGCAGGGCGTCGACATGGTGACCGGAGAATACAGCCGTGGCGCCTCCGGCTACTGGATCGAGAACGGCGCGCTGGCCTATCCGGTGGCCGAGGTGACGATCGCCTCCAACCTGAAGACGATGTTCCTCAACATGGTGCCGGCGAACGACCTCGACCGCAATTTCGGCACGGCTGCCCCGACGCTCCTGATCGAAGGGATGACCCTTGCCGGCGCTTGAACAACTGACATCGAGCGAGGCTCGTGACGACCTCGCCGTGCTGCGCGATGCCGCCCGCGAGGCTGGCGCCATCGCCATGGGCTATTTCGGCAACAACCCGCAGGTATGGATGAAGGGCGGCACCTCGCCGGTGAGCGAGGCCGACCATGCGGCGGACGCGTATCTACGCGAGACCTTGCTCAGGGCGCGTCCGGATTACGGCTGGCTGTCGGAAGAGACCGCCGATGATCACGCCAGGCTGTCGGCCCGCCGCACCTTCGTTGTCGACCCGATCGACGGCACACGCGGCTTTCTCGACGGCCTGCATTCCTGGTGCGTCAGCGTCGCCGTGGTCGAGGACGGCCGCTCGCTCGCCGGCGTGCTCGAATGCCCTGCCAAGCGTGAGACCTACTGGGCGCTGCCGGGCGAGGGCGCCTATCTCAACGACAAGCGCATCCATGTGCGATCGCTGGGCGAAAGCATCGATATCGGCGGGCCCAAGCCGCTGGTCGACTTGATGCCGGAGGACTGGCGCGACAGGTTGCGACGGGCCGCCTACATCCCCTCGCTTGCCTATCGGCTGGCCATGATTGCCGCCGGCAAGCTCGATGCAACCTTCGTCAAGCCGAATGCGCATGACTGGGACATTGCCGCCGCCGATCTGATCCTCGCCGAGGCTGGCGGCGCGTTGCTCGACCGCCGCGGCAAGCCGCCGCGCTATGCCGGCGAGGTGATCAATCACGGCGCGCTGGCCGCCGGCAGTGGCGAACTGCTCGACGTGCTTACCGGCGTCCTTTCTGGACTTGACTAAGGGTGAGTCGGCAGGCGGTTCCAAAACCAGACGCTTTGGTCTAGACCTGTCGCAGTTCATAGGTACACGAAGGATCGGCATGGCCGTGGAAGACGGAAAGAAGCAGCTTTTGCACCTGGTGTTCGGCGGCGAGCTGAAAAAGCTGGGTGGAACCGAGTTCCGTGATCTCAACGCCCTCGACATCGTCGGCATCTATCCCGACTATCAAAGCGCGCTTGGCGCCTGGAAAGCCAAAGCGCAGGCCAGTGTCGACAATGCCCATATGCGATATTTCGTTGTTCATCTGCACCGTTTGCTCGATCCAGAATCGAAGGTCGGCGGTTGACGTCGATGGAGCATGAGGCGGTGAAAGGGGCGACCGGGCGGCGATCCGTCAGGCGCGGGGGAACACGCACGCTGTGGCGGCGCATCCGCGAGCCGTTGGCGCAGTCGAGTTTCATCAAGAATTTCATCGCCAACCTGTTCGCCTGGTTCGTGCGGCTGATTCGCGTCACCAGCCCGCTGGTCGAAGGATCGACCCAGGTCGCCGGCGGCGCATACGCGCATCTCGAGCCCGGCATCATCGCGCTTTGGCATGGCCAGCATCTTCTGACCCCTGCCTATTACCCCGAGGGCCGACCGCTGGTCGCCATGGTTTCGCGCAGCGCCGATGCCGAGCTCCAGGCGCTGATGATCGAGAAATTCGGCATCGAGGCGGTGCGCGGCTCAGGCGGGCGCGACAGTTCGAGGCATCTCGATAAAGGCGGCGCCAAGGCATTGATTGCGCTCAAGAGATCGCTCGTCGCCGGCAAGAACGTCGCCATGATCGCCGACATCCCGCACGGCACGCCGCGCGACGCCGGCCTCGGCATCGTCCTTCTGGCGAGGCTTTCCGGCCGGCCGATCCTGCCCTCGGCCATCGCCACCAGCCGCCGCAAGGTGCTGGAGAAGAGCTGGGACAAGACCACCATCAACCTGCCTTTCGGCCGCTCCGCGGTTGTCGTGGGGACACCGGTCTTCGTGCCGTCCGATGCCGACGATGCCGAGATGGAGCGCAAGCGCCAGGAAGTCACCGCTTCCCTCAACGCCGCGACGGCCGAGGCTTATCGCCTCGTGGACGGCGCCAAATGAGCGAGCGTTGGGCACGAGCGGCCCTTACGGCCTATCGATACGCGGGGGCGGTCGCCTATCCGCTGATCGGGCCTTATGTCGCCTGGCGCGCTTCGCGCGGCAAGGAGGATCGCGCCCGCCGCCGCGAGCGCTACGGCGTCGCCGGCCGGCCCCGGCCGGAAGGGCCGGTGATCTGGATCCATGCCGCAAGCGTCGGCGAGACGATCGCGGTGGTGCCTTTGGTCGAGAGCATTCTCGACTACGGCGTCAACATCGTCTTGACCACCGGCACCGTGACCTCGGCCAAGGTGGCCGACGAGCGCCTCGGCGACCGCATCATCCACCAATATGTGCCGCTCGATCTGAAACCCGCGGTCAGCCGCTTCCTCGACTACTGGCGGCCGGAACTGGCGATCATCGCCGAATCGGAAATCTGGCCGATGACCATCCTGGAACTCGGCGCCCGCAACGTGCCGCAGGTCCTGGTCAACGGCCGGCTGTCGGATCGTTCCTTTACCTCGTGGAAGAAGCGCGCCAGCGTCGCCGAGGCGCTGTTCGAGAACCTCGCCCATGTCATCGCGCAATCGGATGTCGACGGCGAGCGGTTCCGCGCGCTCGGCGCCCGGCCGGTCACGGTTTCCGGCAACCTGAAGGTCGACACCAACCCGCCGCCGGTCGACGAGCGCGCCCTGGCCACCATGCAGCGCCAGATCGGCGATCGCCCGACCTGGGCCGCGATCTCGACCCATGACGGCGAGGAGGTCGTGGCCGCGGAGGTCCATGCCAGCCTGCACAGGCGCCATCATGGGCTTTTGACAATCATCGTGCCGCGTCATCCCGACCGCGCCGACGCGCTTGTCGCGCAGATTTCCGGCATGGGCCTGACTGTGGCAAGGCGAAGCAAGGGCGACCGCATCTCGCCCGATACCGATATCCTCCTGGGCGACACGATCGGTGAGATGGGGCTTTACCTGAGGTTGACCGAGATTGCTTTCGTCGGCCGCTCGCTGACCTCGGAAGGTGGCCAGAATCCGCTTGAGCCCGCAATGCTCGAAACCGCCGTGCTTGCCGGCCGCAACGTGCAGAATTTCCGCGAGGCCTATCAGCGCCTGCTCGACAGCGGCGGCGCCAAGCTGGTGCGCGATCGCGACATGCTGACCGGCGCGGTCAATTTCCTTTTGACCAACGAAGTGGCGCGCCACGAAATGATAGCGGCGGGTGCCGCCACCGTCGACGAGATGCGCGGCGCGCTTGCCCGCACGCTGAAATCGCTGGAGCCCTACATTCAGCCGCTGGTCGTCAAGGCGCGCCTGAAAGGCGCCAACGGTCGATGAGATGACCAGCGAGGCGCCGCCCTTCTGGTGGGAAAAGCCGGACTGGCGCGTGCTCGCTCTGTCGCCGGTGTCTGCTGCCTACGGCATGGTCGCCGGCCGCCGCATGCGGCACGCCCCGCGCGAGAAGGTAGACGCGCCCGTGCTTTGCGTTGGCAACCTTACCGTCGGCGGTAGCGGGAAGACGCCGATCGCCATTGCCCTGGCCAAACAGGCCAGGCGAATGCAGCTCACGCCCGGCTTCCTGTCGCGCGGCCATGGCGGCTCGTTCGCCAAGCCGCATGTCGTCGATGCGCATCATGACGCCGCCAAGCATGTCGGCGACGAGCCGCTGCTTCTGGCCGAACACGCGCCGGTGGCGGTGACGGCGAACCGCGCCGCCGGCGCGAAACTGCTGATCGAGGGGCATGGCTGCGACTTCCTGATCATGGACGACGGCTTCCAGTCGGCGCGCATCCATATCGACTATGCGCTGGTCGTGGTCGATGCCCGCTTCGGCGTTGGCAACGGCCGCGTCATTCCAGGCGGACCGCTCCGCGCCAAAATCGTCGACCAGCTGGTCTTCACCAGCGGCCTGCTGAAGATGGGCGAGGGGGCCGCCGCCGACGCCGTCGTGCGCCAGGCGGCGCGCGCCGGCCGGCCGATCTTCCTGGCCCATGTCGAGCCGGCGGATCCGTCACGCTTCGCCGGTGGCCGCTTCCTTGCCTTCGCCGGCATCGGCCATCCGGAGAAATTCTTCGACACGGTGCGGGGCGCGGGCGGCGAAGTCGCGCTTTCGCGCGCCTTTCCGGACCATCATTTCTACGCTCAGGACGAGCTTGCCGACCTTCTGGCGCTCGCCCGGCAGGAGGGGCTGCGCCTCGTTACCACGGCGAAGGACGCCGCGCGACTGCGCCACGGCGAAGTGCCCGCCGGTTTCCTCGATCAACTGGACGTGCTCGATATCGAGGCCGTGTTCGAACTTGATCACGTGCCCGAGCGCATCATCGACGAGACCCTCGACGCCTGGCGTCAGCGCAAGATGCGTGGCTGAGTTTTGCGCCGCCCTGGTTGAGCCTTGTCAGCGCTGGCAACGCCTCGCCAGGCGCCTTCGACACCACCCGATCGCGCAGCCGCGCACGGGCCACGAGCGGCAATCGAACCAAGCTCCTCAAGGATTTCTTGAAGCTCTTCAACGGCTGCTCTCGCCGCTGGCGAGACCGGGCGTGAAGGCGGGCCATGGACTCGCATGGCCTATCCCCGCTTGCGCAGTTCCGGGTGCATCTCGATCTCGCGGGCAAGCGAGACCGCCGCGTTCACATAGGGCTCCTGCCGGGCGACGCTCCAATATTTGAGTTCGTCGAGCGGAATGTTCTCGCCCGTCACCGCGCAGCGCACGAAAGAGCCTGGGCTGGTGACCTGGAAGTCGCCGTCGAGATAGCGAATCCGGGCTTCCCTGCCGCCCGGGCCTTCGAAACGGTTCATCATGAAAGGACGCTTGCGTTCATAGGGTTTCAATCGCCACAAATCGCTGGCAACGTCAAGCTTGACGCAATGCTCACGCAGTATGGCTCAGCGTCAAAATGGTTTCCGGAAGCCGGCATGGACATCACCTCCACCCGCTTGAACGCACTGATCGGCGAAGCGCTCACCCCGCAGCCGGTGCCGTCGCCCAAGGCCGATCCGGCGGTGGCGGCTTTGATCAAGACGATGGTCCAGCCGCAGGCGCCCTCGACAGGGCAGGCGGCGCAAATCGCGGCCCAGTCGCTGCAGAGCGCGCAGCCGCGCCCCGCCGCCCAGGTGCCGCAGCGCCTGTGGTCCTCCGAGGTCGAGGATGCTTACCGTGCCGTGATGGAGCCCGATGCCGTTGCCGACGATTCGCCGGCAAGACCCTCGACGGGGAGGACGGCGACGGATACCGATCAGGCCCCGCGCGGCTTCGGCTCACCGCAGGCAGCGGTTACAGACAATATTTCCAGGCCCGGGGTTGCGCCGGCGCCGTCCACTTTTGCGCCGGCCGTCGCTTCCGCCGCGGTGCTGGTGGCGGCCAACGCCAACGCACTTCAGCCGCGCGGCGCCTCCACACGTCCGGCAGGACACGCCCCGCGATCGGAACCCGCTCCGATATCCCTCTGGACGATCTCGGTGGTCACTGCCATCGTCTCGGCGGTGACGGCAACGATCATGGTGCTGCTGCTTCGCTGACATCGTCATGAAGGAAGGCTTCGAGCTTTTCCGGGGCAAGCCCCGCCTGTTCGGCAATGCGCCTGGCTAGGTCTGCCGCGGCGGCGCGCGGCCGGCCGACCGGGCGGTCCATCCAATAGGATACCGGATTGAGCGCGGCGCGCTCGTCGACGGCAACGATACGGCCGGATCCAAGCTGGTCGGCTGTCAGCGGCGGCCGCGCCAGCGCGATGCCCAGCCCATACGCCGCCGCGTCGAGCACCAGATTATAGTCTTCGAAACGCCTATCCTGCGGACGGGGGCGATAGTCTATATCCTGTGCCGCGAACCAGGCGCGCCAGGCGGAAGCATCGGAATCGTGGATCAGCGGGAATTTCAACAGTCGGGCAGGGTCGCCACGCCCGATCTCCTTCGCCAATTCCGGCGAGGCTATCGGGAAAATATGCTCCTCGAAGAGTTGCACCGAGACGCGGCCGGGGATGCGCCCGCGCCCGCAGCGCACGGACAGGTCGATGCCTTCGTCGGCGAGATCGGCCTGGCGGTTGTCGACATCGAGCACGATGCGCAGCCTGGTCGGATGGTTTTCCAGTGCCGCCATGCGCGGCATCAGCCACAGCCCGCTCACCGACGGGATCGAGGCCAGCCGCACCACGGCAGTGCCGCGCGGCTCGACCCAGCGGTCGGAATTGACCGAAATCAGCGCGAAAGCCTCTGTGGTTCGAAGATGCAGGCGATTGCCCTCAATGGTCAGTGTCACGCCGCGCGCATTGCGCTCGAACCCTTTCAGCCCCAGCCAGTCCTCGAGCTTGGCAATTTGGCGACTCACCGCGCCATGGGTGAGGTTGAGTTTCTCCGCCGCCGCAGAAAAACTCCCCGTACGCGCCGCGGCATCGAAGGCCCGCAAGGTTTCCAACGGCAATAGCTGGTCCAAGCTGTGATCCATGCTCACACCTGATCCTCGAATTGCTCGTTTGTCAATTTGCCGGCAATGGCGTTTTCTGCATCCATGGCACAAGAGGACGAGGTCACGGCAATGAGCGCTTACACCGGCACGTTGAATGAGACACAGCGCATGGACGGCACGGCGGTCATCGCCGTCGCGCTGACGGTGCTTGGCTGGGCCTCGGCTTTCCCCGCGATCCGTGCCGGCCTTGCCGCTTTCCAGCCGCTGGAACTCGGCGCGCTGCGCTTTGCCATCGCGGCGGTTCCGGCCGGCATATTTCTCGCGGTGAAGCGCCCGGCGCTGCCCAGGATTGACGAGCTGTGGCGGTTTGCCTTTGGCGGCGCCATCTTCGTCGCGCTCTACACCGCCATGCTCAATTTCGGCGAGCTGACCGTCTCGGCGGGCGCGGCCGGCTTCATCATCAATGTCAGCCCGATCTTCACGGCAATCATGGCCATGGCCCTGCTCGGCGAGCGCTTTTCCGGCATCGCCTGGCTGGGCACCGTCATCTCCTTCGCCGGCATTGGCATCATCGCGGTGGCCGACGGGCACGGCCTGCATTTCAACAACGGCGCGTTGCTGGTGCTGGGCTCCGCGCTCTGTTCTGCCGTCAACACCATCGTGCAAAAGCCGCTCTTCGCCCGCCATCATCCGCTGACGATCTCCGCTTCCAACATGGTGCTCGGCGCGCTTTGCCTGTCGCCGTTCCTGCCGGAAGCCTTTTCGCAGGCGGCTGTCGCCGACACTGCCGGGCTTGGCGCGGTCATCTATCTCGGCATCGTGCCCTCGTTGATCGCCTATGCCGCCTGGGCAACCGCCCTCTCGCGCCTGCCGGCCGCCCGCGCCTCGAACTTCCTCTATCTGGTCTCGCCGACCTCCGCGCTGATCGGTTTCTTCTGGCTGGGCGAAGTGCCGAGCCTGCTCGGTATCCTTGGCGGCGCGCTGGCGCTGGGCGGCGTGATCGTGGTGAATCTGAAGCGATAGATTGGCACCCGGCGCAGTTTCTCACCGCCGCCCGAACAACCTTTCGATATCGGCGAGCTTGAGCTCGATATAGGTCGGGCGGCCGTGGTTGCAGGTGCCGGAGCCGGGCGTCGCTTCCATCTGGCGCAGGAGCGCGTTCATCTCCTCGGCCTTGAGCAGCCGGCCCGAGCGGACGGAACCATGGCAGGCCATGGTCGCGGCGATCTTGTCCAGCCGCTCTTTGAGCGTCTCGACGGTGTCGTTGTCGGCGAGCTCGTCGGCAAGGTCGCGCACCAGTTGCTGCACGTTGGTTTCGCCGAGCATCGACGGCGTCTCGCGCACCGCCACCGCGCCGGGGCCGAAGCGTTCCAGGCCAAGCCCGAATTTCGCAAGCGTCTCGGAGTGCATCGCCAGCCGCTCGGCATCTTCTTCCGGCAGGTCGACGATCTCAGGCAGCAGAAGCATTTGTGAAGGCACGGCGCGCGAATGCAGCGCATTTTTCAGCGCCTCATAGACCAGCCGCTCATGCGCGGCATGCTGGTCCACGATGACGAGCGAATCCCTGGTCTGCGCGACGATATAATTCTCATGCACCTGCGCGCGTGCCGCGCCCAGCACCATGCCGAGCAGCGCTTCGGCCGGTTCGGCCATGCCGGCGCGGGCATCGGCGCTGGCGAGTTGGCCGGTGTTGAAGGCGGCTTGCTCCGTTTCCGCGAAGCCATTGAACCGCGGCCCCGGTTCACCATAGGTCATGTCGAGTGGCCGCTGACCCGAGCGCGACAGGTCGAAACCCGCCGAGGCCCGGTAGGCGGCTTCGTAACTGCGGTGGCCTCCGGCTGGACCCGGATGCGAATAGGGCGCCGCGCCCGGCCTGAAGGCCGCCATCATGCCGGCGGCGCCGGTGGTTGCGGCGCGGATACCGGCGCCGGCCAGCGCCTCGCGTATGGCCCCGACGATCAGGCCCCGCACCAGCCCGGGATCGCGGAACCGCACATCCGCCTTGGCCGGGTGGACATTGACGTCGACGGTCGAAGGATCGAGCGACAGGAAGAGCACGGTGACTGCGTGCCGGTCGCGCGGCAGCACGTCGGCGAAGGCGCCGCGGATCGCGCCGGCGATCAGCTTATCGCGCACCGGCCGTCCGTTGACATAGGCATATTGCTGGAGCGCGTTGGCCCGCGTGTAGGATGGGATCGAGACATGGCCGGCAAGATGCACGCCATCGCGCATGGCATCGATGGCGATGGCATTGTCCGGGAAGTCTTTACCCATCACCTGCGCGACCCGGGCGAGCCGGCCTTCCGGTGTGTCGCTGGTTGCCGGCAGTTCCAAGGTCGATCGATCTGAGCCGGTCAGCGTGAAGCGCACCGCCGGGAAGGCGATCGCGATCCGCTTCACGACGTCGCTGGTGGCCGAACTCTCGGCGCGCTCGCCTTTCATGAATTTGAGCCTGGCCGGCGTGGCGAAGAAGAGGTCGCGCACCTCGATCGTTGTGCCGCGGTTGGCCGCCGCCGGCTTCACCGCCGAGACCCTGCCGCCGTCGATGCCGATCTCTGCCGCGCTGTCGCCGAACGCCGTGCGCGAGCGGATAGACAGCCGTGCCACCGAACCGATCGAGGACAGCGCCTCGCCGCGGAAGCCGAGCGAACGGATATCGTGGATGTCGTCGGAGAGCTTCGAGGTGCAGTGCCGCGCGACCGCCAGAGCGAGTTCCTGTTCGGGAATTCCCGAGCCGTCATCGGTGACGCGGATGAGATTCAGCCCGCCGCCGGCGGTGACGATCTCCACGCGGGACGCACCGGCATCGAGCGCATTCTCGACCAGTTCCTTCACCACGCTCGCCGGACGTTCGATGACCTCGCCGGCGGCGATCTGGTTGATCATCGTTTCGGAAAGCTGACGAATGGGCATCCGGCGATTATAGGCGGATTCGAACGGGGTGGGGGAGGGGTAAGTTCACGCCTGGGCCACCAGCCAGTCCCTTACCCTGCGCGCATTGTCGCTGAGGTCGCGGTTCTTCGGCCAGATCACATGGAAGCCGATGCCGGTCCTCATCACATGATCCGTCACCGGCACCAGCAGTCCTGACGCCACAAGACGCTCGACCAGGTGCCGCCAGCCGAGCGAGATGCCTTGTCCTTCCATCACCGCCTGGATCACCAGCGCATAGTCGTTGATGCGCAGGCCGCGCTCGGCATTGCGCAGGCTGGTTCCGGCCGATGCGAACCATTCGTCCCAGGTCGGCGCCTCGCGATAAGGTTCTTCCAGATGGATCAGCCGGTGCGTCGCCAACTCCTCGACCGTCCGCGGCTTGCCGAATTTGGCGAGATAGCTCGGCCCCGCGACCGGAAAGATCTCTTCGTCGGAGAGCGATAGAGAATGATAGTCCGGCCAGTCGCGCGGCACGCCGCCGCGCACGCCGAGCGGAATCCCCTCGGCGATGATGTCGAGGTCGCGGTCGGCGGTCTGGATGCGCAGGTCGACGCCCGGCAGTTCGTCGCGGAACTGCTGCAGGCGCGGCATCATCCAGAACGAGCCGAAGGCTGTCGAGGCGGCCAAGGTCACATGACCCCCCGTCGCCTGCAGGCGAAGGTCCTCAGCGGACTTGCGGATATGCGAAAGACCGAGCGAAACATCCGCGTGGAAGCGTTCGCCGGCTTCCGTCAGAAGCACCTGCCGGTGGCGGCGCTGGAAGAGCTTTGCGCCAAGCTGCTCCTCCAGCCCGCGCACGGCGTAGGAGACGGCGGCCTGCGTCATGCCGAGCTCGCGTCCGGCGGCGGTGAAGCTGGACAGCCGGCCCGCAGCCTCGAAGACGATGAGGCTGCCAGCGGAGGGCAGGAGATGGCGCAGGTTTCGCATAAGCTGACCTTATACAAGAGATCAGGATTTTCCAGCATCACATCCATATTTCGTCTCGCTAAGTTGGTCGGGCGGGAAGAAGGAGCCTCCATGAACGCACCGGCCGTTGAACTGACCGAACAGACTCACCGCCGCGGCGGTGGTCGCCTTGGCCGGAAGGCATTGAGAAGCGCGCCGATCGCGTCTTTCCCAACCCTTGTGCGGAAGATCCCCGCCTATGAGATCGTGCCCGACGAGGCGGTGGAACTGATCCACGAGGAATCGCTGAAGATTCTCGAGGAAGTGGGCTGCGAATTCCGCGACGACGGCGCGATCGAGCTCTGGAAGGCGGCCGGCGCCGATGTCAGGCAAACGCGCGTCCGCATCGACCGCGCGCTGCTGATGGAGCTGGTCTCGAAGGTTCCGGCGGAATTCACGCTCCATGCGCGCAATCCCGAGCGCACCGTGCGGGTCGGCGGCAAGAATTCGATCTTCGTGCCGATGTATGGCGCGCCCTATGTCCGCGACCTCGACAACAAGCGCCGCTACGGCACGCTCGCCGACCTCAACAATTTCCACAAGATGGCCTACATGGCGCCGGCGCTGCATTCCTCGAGCTCGGTCATCTGCGAGCCGATGGAAATCGCGGTGCCGAAGCGGCACCTCCACATCATCCATTCGGCGCTGAAGCATTCCGACAAGCCCTTCATGGGCATCGTCACGTCCAAGGAGCGCGCCGAGGACACGATGGCGATGGCTGGCATCGTCTTCGGCGAGGAGTTCGTGCGCGACAACCCGGTGCTGGTTGCGATCACCAACTGCAATTCGCCGCTGGTGTGGGATGCCACCATGATCGACGCCATGCGGGTCTATGCGAGCCACAATCAGCCGCTGATCCTGGCGCCTTTCGCGCTGTGCGGCGCCTCGACCTCGGCCTCCGCCGTCGGCGCGGTGGCGCAGGTCAACGCCGAAGCGCTCGCCGGCGTGGCGCTGACCCAGCTCATCCGGCCCGGCTCGCCGCAGCTCTACGGTCAGTTCATGGTGACAGTCGACATGAAGACCGGCGCGCCGATGGGCGGCACGCCCGAGGCGGCACAGATGATGTATCTGATGGGGGCGCTGGCCAGGAAGTACAAGCTGCCATGGCGCACGTCCGGCTTCCATGTCGGCTCGAAGCTCAACGACGCGCAGGCGGGCTATGAGGCGAATATGCTGATGCATGCCGCGATCCTCTCCGGCGCCAACTACATCTGGCATTCGGCCGGTTGGCTGGAGGCGGGACTGACCTGCGGCTATTCGAAATTCGCCACCGACTGCGAGCAACTGGTCGGCTGGTACAAATATGCCGGCGGTGTGTCCTTCGACGATTTCAAGGATGCTATGGCGGCGATCCGCGAGGTCGGCCCGCAGGGTCATTTCCTCGGCACGCAGCACACGCTCGAGCATTTCGAGAGTGCCTTCTTTATGCCCACAATCATGGATTTCAATTCCTTCGAGCAATGGAGCGCCGAGGGCGCCAAGGACCACGATACGCGCGGACTCGAAAAGGCGCGCGCCATGCTGGCCGACTATCAGGAGCCGAAGCTCGATGAGGGCATCGCCGAGGGTCTCAAGGATTTGATCGCGCGGCGTGAGGAAAAACTGCCGGACAGCGTTACTTGATAGACCACAGTTCAAGCAGACGGGCGAAAAGACCCGATCAAACCAATGGGAGAAAGAAAATGACAATCTTCAGAAGCAATGGTGACCGGGTCCCGGCCGCGATCGAGGCGATGGCCGAGGAAGCGCGCGCGGGCCGTGTCGACCGCCGTGAATTCCTGGCGTTGGCCAGCGCCTTCGGCGCATCGACGGCTTTCGCCTATGGCATGCTCGGCCTTGCCGCGCCGACTAGGGCGCTGGCCGACGAGCCGAAGAAGGGCGGAACGCTGCATGTCGCGATGTCGGTCAAGGCGCAGAAGGATCCGCGCACCTATGACTGGACCGAGATGGCGAACGTCACCCGCTGCTGGCTGGAGCCCCTGGTTCGCTACACGCACCAGTTCACCTTTGAGCCCGTGCTGCTCGAAAGCTGGGACGTGAATGACGACGCCACCGAATACACGCTGCATCTGCGCAAGGGCGTCACCTGGAACAATGGCGATGCCTTCAATGCCGACGACGTGGTCGCCAATCTGAACCGCTGGTGCGACAAGGCGGCTTCCGGCAATTCCATGGCCGCCCGTGTCGGCGCGCTGATCGACACCAAGACCGGCAAGGCCAAGGATGGCGCAATCACCAAGGTCGACGACCACACGGTCAAGCTGAAGCTCGTCGAAGCCGACATCGCCATCATCCCGGGCCTCACCGACTATCCGGCGCTGGTCGTGCATCGCGACTTCGACAAGGACGGCGCCGACCCGATCAAGAAGCCGATCGGTACCGGAGCGTTCGAGCTTGTGTCCTATGCGGTCGGGTCGAAGGCGGTCGTCAAGCGTCGCGAGAACGGCAAGTGGTGGGGCGGTGAAGCGCCGCTCGACGGGGTGGAGTTCATCGACTACGGCACCGACTTCAACGCGACGCTGAACGCCTTCGATTCGGGCGAGATCGACCTCGATTTCGAGACGCCGGCCGATTTCATCGACCCGCTGGACAAGATGAATCTGGTGAAATCGGAGGTCGCGACGGCGACAACCCTCGTCGCCCGCACCAACATCACGCATAAGCCGTATGACGACAAACGGGTGCGCAACGCGTTGCAGATGGCGGTCGACAACAACCAGGTCATGCAACTCGGATACAACGGGCGCGGCACGGTCGGCGAGAACCATCACGTCGCCCCGATCCACCCCGAATACTATCCGCTGCCCAAGAAGCAGCGCGACGCCGCCGGCGCCAAGAAGCTGATGGCGGAGGCAGGCCAGGCCGATTTCGAGCATGAGCTGATCACCGTCGAGGACGAATGGCAGAAGAACACCGGCGACGCCATCGCCGGCCAGCTGCGCGACGCCGGCATCAAGGTGAAGCGCACTGTGCTGCCGGGTTCGACCTTCTGGAACGACTGGACGAAATATCCCTATTCCATGACCATCTGGTACATGCGCCCGCTCGGCGTCCAGGTGCTGGCGCTTGGCTACCGCACCGGTGAGGCCTGGAACGAGACGGCCTATTCCAATCCGGAGTTCGACGCCAAGCTCAAGGAGGCGCTGTCGCTCATCGACGTCGCCAAGCGCAAGGAGGTAATGAAGGACGTCGAGACGATCCTGCAGGACTCCGGCGTCATCATTCAGCCCTTCTGGCAGAAGCTTTACTGCCACATGAACAAGAAGGTGAAGAACTATTCGATGCACCAGACCTATGAAATGGACTTCCAGAACGTCTGGCTGGATGCCTGAGCACGCCTGGACTTCATGAGCCGCAAAAAAGGCGATATGCAGGATGCGTGGTGGCAAGCGTGCCGCCACGCACCGAACCCCGGAGATCCTGCATGAAGCTGATAGTGCTTGCCGCTGTCTTCTCGATCGCCTTGCCCGGCGCCGTGCTCGCCGGGCCAGCCTCCAACGCCGTGAAGTTCTTCTACGTGCCTTCGGTGAAGTTCGAGGGAGACGCCAAATTCCGCGACCGCTTCACCGAGCCGGTGACAAAGCTGTTCGAAGCCAACGACAAGGCGCAGAAGGAGAAGCCTGACGAGGTGTCCTGCATCGATTTCGATCCCGGCCTCGACGCTCAGGATTTCGACCAGAAGACCCTGTCGAAGACGCTGAAGCTCACAGAGGCCGTCAATGGCGACACCGCCGAGGTGACGGCTAACTTCAATCTTTTCCCGGAAGGCGATGACTCCAAACGCGAAATGGTGTGGTCGCTGAAGAAAGTGGACGGCAAGTGGAAGATCGCCGACATCAGCTCCAAGACCAGCGACTGGAAGCTCAGCGCGCTGGAATGTGGCGCCTCGACGGAGTGATGCCGTGCTTCGCCGTCTCGTCCTCGCGCTGGCGAGCTTGTCGATGCTGGCCGCGGGGCTGAGCGGCGGCGCCAATGCGCAGGGGCTCTTCGGCTCGCCGCCGCCGAAAGCCTCATCCGGCGACAACACGTCGTCGCCTGCGGTCGACACCTCGCCGCCTGCGGCGACAGCGCCGGACAGCAGCCCGGCCGAACCGGCGCCTGCCGCCCCTGTTCTGGCCGGGTCGCCGACGGCGGTGGTGAAGCCGTTCTACGATCATCTCGGGTTGGAGCTCGATCCGGCGCAGCGCAAGAACTTCACCGATCCGGCGAAAACCGTGCTCGACAAGAGCGATGCGCTGCGCGCCTCGGGCCAGGGCGAATGTCTCGACCCCAACATGGCGCTCGACAATGCCGACTATGACAAGCTCGCCATCGACAAGAGCCTGCGCACCATCGAGGCCGTCAACGGCGACGAGGCCAAGGTGGTCGTCGCCTTCGTCGTCGAGGGCCACCAGCACCGCCTGGAATGGAAGCTGAAGAAGGTCGGTGGCACCTGGAAGGTCTCCGACCTCCTGTCCGTCACCGGCGAATGGGCGCTGAGTCAGTATCAGTGCGAATGAAAGTGACTAAAGATCAGCGTCGGCGATCCTTCGCGCCCCCCTCTGGCCTGCCGGCCATCTCCCCCACTAGGGGGGAGATCAGATGTCACGCCGGCTTTCGCCAGTCTCCGACGTTGCAGGATAAGCGGGACACCGAAGCTGCCAATCTCCCTCCTCGTGGGGGAGATGTCCGGCAGGACAGAGAGGGGCGCTGTCCTGCCAGCCTTTTGCGAAAAATTTCAACCTCTCCCGCGATAGGGCGCGACGCCCGTGTCGGGCAGCCATACGTCCTTGGGCGGGGCGCCGGTCTGCCAAAAGACATCGATCGGGATGCCGCCGCGCGGGAACCAGTAGCCGCCGACGCGCAGCCAGAGCGGCTTCGTCGCTTCCACGATGCGGCGGCCGATCATCACGGTGCATTCCTCATGGAAGGCGCCATGATTGCGGAACGAGGTCATGAACAGCTTCAGCGACTTCGATTCGACCAGCGTCTTGTCGGGCGCGTAGTCGATGACGATGTGGGCGAAGTCGGGCTGGCCGGTGACCGGGCAGAGCGAGGTGAATTCGGGGCAGGTGAAGCGCACGATCGCCGGCGGGCCGTCGCCGCGCTGGAACGGCACGGTCTCCAGGACCGCCTGTTCGGGGCTCTGTGGCGTCTCGACGTGCTTGCCGAGCTGGGTGAGGTTCTTGGCATCGGTCATGGGCGGCTCCTTGCTGCCGTCCAAGGTCCGGACGGCAGCCAAACAAAGCGGAAATTGCGCCGCAACCTTTCGGAAGCGGCGGGTTTGGGTCGCTCAATAGCATCGGACCGAAAAGTGCGCAGCGGTTTTTGGACGAATCCGACGCGTGAAATGGAAGCGGGAGCGGCGCGCGACGCTCCCGTGCAATGTGAAACGACAGGAAGACGATGACCAGCAACGACCCGCTTCTCCAACCCTACCAGCTCAAGCACCTGACGCTGAAGAACCGGGTGATGTCGACCAGCCATGAGCCGGCCTATTCTGAGGACGGCATGCCGAAGGAGCGCTACCGGCTCTACCATGCCGAGAAGGCCAAGGGCGGCATGGCGCTCACCATGACGGCGGGCTCGGCTATCGTCTCGCGCGACAGCCCGGCCGCCTTCGGCAATCTGCATGTTTATGACGACCGTATCGTGCCCTGGCTCGCCGAACTGGCGGATGCCTGCCACGAGCATGACTGCAAGGTGATGATCCAGATTACCCATCTCGGCCGCCGCACCGGATGGAACAAGGCCGACTGGCTGCCGGTGCTGTCGGCTTCGCCCGTGCGCGAGCCGGCGCATCGCGCGTTTCCGAAGACTATCGAGGAGTGGGATATCGAGCGCATCGTCGCAGACTACGCCTCGGCCGCGCAGCGCTGTCAGGCGGCCGGCCTCGACGGCATCGAATTCGAATCCTACGGGCATCTGATGGATGGTTTCTGGTCGCCCTTGACCAATCATCGCGACGACGAGTTCGGCGGCTCGCTCGAGAACCGGCTGCGCTTCACCGACATGGTGCTCGACGCCGTGCGCGCGGCGGTCGGCAAAGAATTCATCGTCGGCATCCGCATGGTCGCCGACGAGGATCTCGAGAACGGCATCTCGAAGGAAGTCGGTGTCGAGATCGCCAGGCGGCTTGCCAATTCCGGCAAGGTCGACTTCCTCAACATTATCCGCGGCACGATCGAGACCGATGCGTCGCTGACCAAGGTCATCCCCGTGACCGGCATGCGGTCCTCGCCGCATCTCGATTTCGCCGGCGAGGTGAGGGCGGCGACCAAGTTCCCGACCTTCCATGCCGCGCGCATTTCCGATGTCGCCACTGCGCGCCATGCCATCGCCACCGGCAAGCTCGACATGGTCGGCATGACGCGCGCCCATATCGCCGATCCGCACATTGTGAAGAAGGTGATGGAAGGCCGCGAGCACGAGATCCGGCCATGCGTCGGCGCCACCTATTGCCTCGACCGCATCTATGAGGGCGGCGAGGCGCTGTGCGTTCACAACGCCGCGACCGGCCGCGAAGCGACCATTCCGCACATCATTGCCAAGAGCGAAGGACCGAAGAAGAAAGTCGTGGTGGTGGGCGCCGGCGCGGGTGGCCTTGAAGCCGCGCGCGTCGCGGCCGAACGCGGCCACCGAGTGACGGTGCTCGAAGCCTCCAGTCTGGCGGGCGGCCAGGTGAGGCTGGCGACCCAGAACCCACGCCGCAAGGAGCTGATCGGCATTATCGACTGGCGGTTGGCCGAGCTCGACCGCCTCGGCGTCGAGATCCGCTACGACACCTGGGCCGAGAAGGACGATGTGCTTGCGCTGGGACCGGATGTTGTGATCGTTGCGACCGGCGGCATGCCGCAGAACCCGCCGCTGACGGCCGGCGACAATCTCGTCACATCGAGCTGGGACATCATGGCAGGCTCCGTCAAGCCGGCCGAGAACGTGCTGCTCTATGACGACAATGGTGGCCATCAGGGCATGGGCGCCGCCGAGCTCATCGCCAACAGTGGCTCCAGGCTGGAACTGGTCTCGCCGGAGCGCTTCTTCGCGCCGGAAATGGGCGGCATGAACCACGTTCCTTATATGCGTTCCTTCCACGAGAAAGGCGTCACCGTCACTATCAACACAAGGCTGCGTTCGGTGCGGCGCGAGGGCAACCAGCTCGTCGCCGAGCTCGCCTCGGATTTCGCCGACGGCTGGCGCGGGGAAAGGCGTGTCGACCAGGTGGTGGTTGAGCATGGCACAGCACCGCTAGACGACCTCTATCTTGCGCTGAAACCACTGTCGAAGAATGGCGGCGCGGTCGACTATGAGCGTCTGGTGAAGGGCGGCGACATCTTCCCCGCGCGCAATGCTGAAGGCGGTTTCGTGCTGTTTCGCATCGGCGACGCGGTCGCCTCGCGCAACATCCACGCCGCCATCTATGACGGCATCCGGTTCGGGATAAGGATCTGACTGACAGGCCGCGGCGCGAAATCGCGGCGGCGGCAAAAGCGGCGGACAGGATCGCGGTATCGCTGCGGGGTAGGCACCCCAGCCAATCCTGCTGCGGCGCTCAAAATTCATTTGTATATGCTTGTATGTATAACCAATGATCGGTTAGTCTCGCGGGCGAGGGCAGGCCGGCAAGGCCAAGGAAGGATCGACATGCGCAATGCTTCCCTCTTCGACCTGTCGGGCAGGAAGGCGCTCGTCACCGGCGCCAGCCGCGGCATCGGGCGCGGCATCGCCGAGGCGCTGAGCGCCGCTGGTGCCGCTGTCGCCGTCACGGCGCGCAGCCTTGATTCTCTGGAGGAGACGACGGCGGCGATCCGGGCTGCCGGCGGGGTGGCGCATGCCATCGCCCTTGACGTCACAGACGTCGCCTGCTGCCGCGCCGCAACCGCCGAGGCCGCCAACCTGCTTGGCGGTCTCGATATCCTGGTCAACAATGCCGGCATGGAAGAGGTCAGGCCTTCGCTCGATGTCGATGAAGCGCTCTGGGACCGGATCGTCGACACCAACCTCAAGGGGGCTTTCTTCTGTGCCCAGGCCGGTGCCCGCCACATGCGCGATGCCAGACGGCCCGGCGCCATCATCAACCTGTGCTCGCTGACCTCGGAAGTCGGCATCCCCACGGCCGTGCCCTACGGTTCGTCGAAGTCGGGCCTGCTCGGCATGACACGGGCGCTGGCGGCGGAATGGGCGGGTCTCGGAATCAGGGTCAATGCGATTGCTCCAGGCTATTTCAGGACGGCGATGACCGAGGTGTTCTACGCCGACGAGGCGTGGCAGCAGTCGATGCTCGCCAAGATCCCGCAGCATCGCTTCGGCGACCTTTCGGATCTGCATGGCATCGCGGTGTTCCTGGCCTCGGACGCGTCGGCCTACATCACCGGGCAGTGCTTTCCGGTGGATGGCGGCTTTCTTGCCTCGATCTGAGGCAGTCTGCCGTGGCCGGCCCGCCGGAGGATGCAGAAAAATGCTGGCGAGCATTATACATACATGTATATACTTTTCTCGCATATCTGAGGAGCAGCCATGTCCGAAGTCAGCTTCCACGACCTCTCATCCGCCAGCGCCGAACAGCGGGCGAGCCTGCTGAAGCGCGCCGAAGCCGACCTTTCCGTTTTCGTCGAGCAAGTCCGCCCGATCCTCGAGGCGGTCAGGACAGAAGGCGACGCGGCCTTGCTCCGTTTCGTCAGGGATCTGGACAAGGCCGATGTGGCCGCGGGCAATCTTAAGGTTCCAGAAGGGGAGTTCGACGCTGCCTTCGGCAAGGTCGACAAGGATGTCGTCGACAGCATCCGCTTCGGTATCGCAAACATCAGGCATTTCCATGAGGAGCAGCGTCCCGAGACGATGTGGCTCAAGGAGGTCCGCCCCGGCGCCTATGCCGGCGACCGCTACACGCCGATCGCCTCCGTCGCGCTGTACGTCCCGCGGGGCAAGGGCGCCTTTCCGTCGGTGACCATGATGACCTCGGTTCCGGCCGTCATCGCCGGCGTGCCGCAGATCGCCATCGTGACGCCGCCGACCGCGGACGGTTCCGTCGATGCAGCGACGCTCGTCGCCGCCCGCCTAGCCGGGGTCGAGACCGTCTACAAATGTGGCGGGGCGCATGCCGTTGCGGCCGTCGCGTACGGCACCGAGACGGTGAAGCCCGCGCTCAAGATCGTCGGACCGGGCAGTCCCTGGGTGGTTGCGGCAAAGAGCCTGCTGTCCTCGATCATCGACACCGGTCTTCCAGCCGGTCCGTCGGAAGCGATCATATTCGCAGACGACAGCGTCGACGGCGGCCTCGCCGCGCTCGACCTTTTGATCGAGGCCGAGCACGGACCGGATTCCTCTGCCTATCTCGTGACGCACAGCCGCAAGGTCGCCGACGCCGCCGTGGCGGCACTTCCCGACCACTGGTCCCGTATGAGCGAGCAGCGGGTCGAGTTTTCGCGCGCGGTGCTGACCGGCAAGCGCGGCGGCATCGTGCTGACCGCCTCGTTGGAGGACAGCTACCGCTTCATCAACGACTATGCGCCCGAGCATCTGGAGATCCTGTCCAAGGAGCCGTTCGCGCATCTCGGCCACATTACCGAGGCGGCCGAGATCCTCATGGGGCCGCACACGCCGGTGACGCTCGCCAATTTCGTCCTCGGGCCGAATGCGGTGCTGCCGACCAGCCGCTGGGCACGCACTTACGGACCGCTTTCGGTGACGGATTTCCTCAAGCGCTCGTCGGTCGGCTATGTGACCTCGGCCGCCTATCCGGAGCTTGCCGGCCATGCCCGCAGGCTTGCCCGCTACGAGGGGTTCAGCTCGCATGAGAACGCGGTCTCGGAAATCCGCGACCGCTATCTCGGCGCCTGACGGGCCGGAGCGATGAAGGCCGCCAGACTTCATGGACCCGGCGACCTGCGTGTCGAGGATATCGCCGCGCCAGGCGCCCCCGAGGCGGGCTGGGTGAAGCTCAATGTCGACGCCGCCGGCATCTGCGGCTCCGACCTCCACAATTTCCGCACCGGACAATGGATAAGCCGCGCGCCGTCCACGGCCGGCCATGAGCTGACCGGCACGGTGGTGGCGGTCGGCGCGGGCGTCGACGCCGTCAGCCTGGGAGACCGGGTCGTCGCCGATTCCCGTTTCTGGTGCGGAGAATGCGTGCAATGCCGCGCAGGCAGGCGTCATCTGTGTGCCTCGCTGGGCTTCGTCGGCGAAGTATGCGACGGCGGCTTTGCCGAGGAGGCGGTGCTGCCGGCGCGCCTGCTGCATGTCATCGACGCCGCGCTCGACGAAAGGGTGGCGGCGATGGCCGAGCCGCTCGCAGTCGCACTGCACGCCGTGCGTCGCTTGCCGAAGACCGCGGGTTCGGTGCTTGTCGTCGGCTGCGGTACTATCGGCGGCCTGGCGGCACTGCTCTTGTCGCGGACGTTCTCAGGCAGGGTCCTGATCGCCGACCGTAACAAGGCCCGCTGCGAGCGTGTCGCCCGGGTGACCGGCGCCACCATCGTCGATCTCGACCGCGAGGTCATCGCCGCCGGAACCGCCGATGCGCCTTTGCTTGCGGCCGTCGAGGCGACCGGCAGCATCGCTGCGCTCAACCAGTTGCTGGGTGTTCTGGGCTCCGGCGCCACCGTGGCGCTGGTCGGCATTTTCCACGGCCGCCTCGACATCGACCCCAACATGCTGGTCGAGCGTGAGATCGCGTTGCTAGGATGCCACGCCTTTGCCGACGAGCTGCCCGACGCCATCGGGATGCTGGCGGAGCTGTCCGGATCGCTGATCAGCCTGATCGATCGCGAGATCGGCCTGGACGATATTCCCGCCGCTTATCAGCGTCTTTTGGCGGGGCAGGGCGATGGCTTGAAGACCATTATCCGGCTGCGGCAGCCTGCCGGCACCTGATTTCCGATGTTTGCCGGAAAGGACTTTTGAAATGAGTGCATTGCCCGATACGGCCAGCCCCCTCTACGAAAAGGTCAAGGAATATATCCTGACCAACATCGGAACCGGCAAGTGGAGCAAGGACCGCAAGCTGCCGTCCGAGAATGAATTCGTTGCGGCGCTCGGTGTGTCGCGCATGACCGTCCATCGCGCCTTACGGGAGTTGACATCGGCCGGCTTCCTGATCCGGCTGCAGGGCGTGGGGACGTTCATCGCGCCGCCCCGGCCGCAATCGACGCTGATCGAGATCAACAACATCGCGGCCGAGATCGTCGCGCGCGGCAACAGGCATCGCTCCGAGGTTCTCGTCCTCGAAAGGATCACTCCGACCAAGGAGCTCTCGCTGTCCTTCGAATTCGCCAGGCGCGCGTCGCTTTATCATTCGGTGGTCGTCAACTTCGAGAACGACCTGCCCGTGCAACTGGAAGAGCGCTTCGTCAATCCGAGCCTGATACCGGACTATGACAAGCAGGATTTCTCGAAAACGGCGACCTACGACTACTTAATGCAGAAGACCCCGGTGACCGAGGTCGAACATATCATTTCCGCGGTCCCGGCCGATGCCGAGACAGCGCGGCACCTCGCCATCGACATCGGCAGTTGCTGCCTTCTCCTGCATCGCCGGACATGGACGGGCGCGATCGTCGCCACCATCAGCAAGCTCACCTATGTCGGCAGCCGCTACTCGCTCGGCAGCCGCTATTCTCCGTCGCGCAGGGCCTGAAGCGGCCGGGACTATTCCCCTCGGCGCCAGTTGTGAGTGGAGCCCGCCCAGATGCTGCCAAGAACGCGGAAATCAGCCTCTCGAACTTGTATATGCATGTATGTATTTTAGCCTTGACATCCATCATCGCCGACGTTGAATATCGTTTCACTTCCGTCGACGTGGCAGGTAAGACGCCGAGGCACAGTGCCGCAAGAAGCAGAAGCCGCATTCTCACCGGACGGGACGTTTGGTTCAAAAAAGCGGTCTGAATCATCAAGGGGAACAAAGATGATGCGTAACCTCACAGGACAATTCCGTGCGCTGGTGTTGGCGGCCACCGTCGGCTTCGCCCCGCTGGCGCAAGCCGCCGATAAGGCGATTCCCACGACGCCCGAGGCTGGATCGTTCAAGATCGGCATCGAGCCGTGGCTGGGCTACGGCCAGTGGCATGTCGCCGAAGCCAAGGGCCTGTTCAAGGCAAGCGGTCTGTCGGACGTCCAGATCGTCAACTTCACCGAGGACAAGGACATCAACGCCGCCCTGGCGAGCGGCCAGCTCGACGCAGCGAACATCGCCACCCACACCGCCATGGGCATGGTTGCGGCCGGCCTGCCGGTCAAGATCGTGCTGCTGCTCGATGTCTCGATGACCGCCGACGCCATGATCGCCGGCAAGGACGTCAACTCTGTCGCCGATCTCAAGGGCAAGCAGGTCGCCTTCGAGGAAGGCACGACCAGTGACATCCTGCTGAAATACGCGCTGGCCAAGAACGGCATGTCGATCGCCGACGTCCAGCCGGTGCCGATGCCGGCCGCGGATGCCGGCAGCGCGCTGATCGCCGGCCGCGTCCCGGTCGCGGTCACCTACGAGCCTTATCTCACCACGGCCAGGGCGCAGAACAAGGACGTCAAGCTTCTCTTCACCGCCGGCGAGGATCCCGGCCTGATCAGCGACGTGTTGGTGGTGCGCGACGAGGTGATCAAGTCGCGTCCCGGCCAGGTGCTTGCCATGATCAAGGCCTGGGATGCGGCGCTCAAGGACTACAATGCCGACACGCCCGGCGGCCGCGCCATTATCTCCAAGGCGGTCGGCTCGAGCGTCGAGGACCTCAACACCGCCTTCGACGGCGTGCGCTACTATTCGCTTGCCGAGAACAAGGGCGCGCTGACGGGCGACTTTTCCACCAAGACGTTCGCCGACGTCGAGGCCGCCGCCAAGAATGCCGGACTGCTTCAGGCCGACGTGACGCCGGAGCAGATGATCGATCCGGCCTTCGTCAAGGCTGCGAAGTAGGCCGGGCGGTGGCGGTCGCCGAGATGCCTGACGAGCCTGCCGTCAAAGCGAGCCCGTCCGGCACGGCATCTGGGCCGGCAATGCGCCGCCGCCGATCCTCCGGGATCGGCGCGCCGATCGCGCGGTCCCGTTTCCTGATGATTGCGGTGGCCGTCTTCGCCGGTCTCGGCCTCGCCTGGTGGGCGGCGACAGGGCTCGACCTGGTCAAGCCGATCTTCCTGCCGTCCCCCGCCAGCGTGGCGACGCAACTCGGCAAGCTCTGGGCCGACGGCACGCTGTTCACCGACCTCGAGGCCTCGATCTACCGCATTTCGGTCGGCTTTCTCATCGCCTCGGTGCTCGCCATTCCAATCGGCGTGCTGATCGGCAGCTTCCGGACCTGGGAAGCGGCCATCGAGCCGCTGGTCGATTTCATTCGCTATATGCCGGTCGTCGCCTTCGTGCCGCTCTCCATCTTGTGGGCGGGGACAAGCGACGTCCAGAAATTCTTGATCATCTTCATCGGCACTTTCTTCCAGCAGGTGCTGATGATCATGGATAACGTCAAGCGCGTGCCGGCTGACTTCGTTGGCCTCGGCAGGACTCTCGGCCTGCCGGACCGCAAGATCCTGACGCGCATCGTGGTGCCCAGCGCCTTGCCGGGCATCTGGGATACGCTGCGCATCAGCCTGGGCTGGGCCTGGACCTGGCTCGTGCTGGCCGAACTCGTCGCGGCGACATCCGGCCTCGGCTATCGCATCACCGTCTCGCAGCGCTATTTCCAGACCAACACCATCATCGGCTACATCCTTCTGCTCGGCATTCTCGGCCTGATCACCGATCAGGTCATGAAAGCGCTTGGCAAGGTGCTGTTCCGCCAGGACAGCCGTTCATGACGAGGTCCGGCCGATGAATTCCCCCAAACTGCGGATCAAGGGGCTCCACAAGAGTTTCGGCACCGGAGCGCGGCGCACCGAAGTGCTACGCGACATCAACCTCGACCTCGCCGACAACGAGTTCGTGTCGCTGGTCGGCACGTCGGGCTGCGGCAAGAGCACGCTGCTGTCGATCGTCGCCGGACTGCAGGATTTCGACTCGGGCGAGCTTGACATCGACGGGTCGCCGATCCTGAAGCCAGGTCTCGATCGCGGCGTCGTCTTCCAGTCCTATACGCTGTTGCCCTGGCTGACGGCGCAGCAGAACATCGAGTTCGCGCTCAAGGCCGCCGGCCATGACCGCGCCACCTGCCGCAGGATCGCGCTCGAGCATCTCGACCTGGTCAAGCTTCCGCACTCGGCCAATCTCTATCCATCCGAACTTTCGGGTGGCATGAAGCAGCGCGTCGCCATTGCGCGCGCGCTTTCCTACCGCCCAAAGATGCTCTTGATGGACGAGCCCTTCGGTGCGCTCGATGCCCTGACCAGACATCAGATGCAGGAACTCCTGACCCAGATCTGGGAGGAGCACAGGCTGACCGTGCTTTTCGTCACCCACGACGTCGAAGAGGCTGTTTATCTGTCGGACCGCATTGTCGTGATGGGCATCGGCCCGGGGCGCATCATGCGGACTTTTGACGTCGACATCGAGCGCCCGCGCCGCGAAGAAGTCATGGAGAGCGCCGCCTTCATGGATCTGCAGCGCAATGTCCACAAGGCTATTCGCGAGGCGTCCAGGCGACCCGAAATGGTCTAGACCAGGCAATTGCTCTCGTCGTCCAGTCCGCCGGCCATGTGGGCGCGACGGACCGTTGCAAGGAGAGCCACCTGCCGCTTCGGTCCGTCGCGCGCCGCGCCCGGTCGGTTTCGCCGGCCGTGCGATGTCAAAACAGCTTGGCGGTGGCCATGCAAAACACGGTGACGACCAGCAATCCGCCCGCAATGCGTTCGCCTCGGGTCATCTTCGCCCGCAACTGGACCTGCGTCGCTTGATCGGCACTAGCCAACTGCCTGCTGGCGGAGGCCACAAGCGCGCCCTGCACGCCGGCCGCGATCAGCGCCGTCAAAATGCCGAGCGCCAGCGCCTTCTCCATCGGGCCGAACGCGCCCTGATGGAAGAAATACCAGAGCAGCAAGCCGGTCAGGAACACCAGGCCGGAGGCGCCGAGTTGTGGCCGGATGAAGCGCTCCGCCTTGATGTCGGGATCGCGGGCAACCGCAATGGTCGTGCCGGCCCAGAAAACGCCGGCCATCACGTGCAGGCCGATGACGACGATATAGAGATATTGCATGACCGTATTCCTCTCTGCCGCCCGCCACACGTCGCTGCCATGTCGCGACGCCATCAATTAGACAAAGTTAGATATCTAATGATTAGATGTCAATTCATGGAGCCGAGTTTCACCTTCTCATTGCATGCTCTACTGTCACGTCATGACACCGTTTGACCGCCCGCCCGTCGGCATGAATCTCGCCCGCACCTCGAAAGTGGTGGCGCAGGCCTTCGATGCCGCGCTGGTCGATGCTGGCGGCACGCTGCCGGTCTGGCTGACCCTGCTGTCGGTCAAGTCGAAGGAACTGGCCAACCAGCGCGAGCTTGCCGGCATGATCGGCATCCAGGGCGCGACGCTGACGCATCACCTAAACGCCATGGAAGCGCAGGGATTGCTGACGCGCCGCCGCGATCCCGAAAACCGCAGGGTCCACCAGGTGGCGCTGACCGAAGCCGGCGAGGCGCTGTTCGAAAAGCTCCGCCTTGCTGCCATCGCCTTTGACATGCGGCTGCGGGCCGGCATTCCCGATGATAGGCTGGCCGAATTCGCCGAGGTGCTTGCGATGCTCAGGCGGAACGCCGAGGCGCCTCAGTCGTAGCCCGCAATCGCGCCGAAGGCGTAGTGGCGCAGCCTGAGCGGCTCGATCAGCGCCGTCAGCTTCGCCTTGCCGTCGAAGGCGTCCTGGACCATTTCGTCATGCATGAGCAGGATCAGCTTGTTCGGCCTGGCGAAATGCGAACAGATGGTCGAGCTCGCTGACCAGATGGTCCACGCTCTGCACCGGCTTGCCGCTGTCCTCATGCATCCATTCGTGATCCCATCCGTATAGCCAGAATCCCGATGCTGCGACGAATCCGCAGTCCGGATCCTCTCGCCCAGCCTCCGCCAGCCCGAGCGAATTGTCGTCCTTCGAGTAATTGGGCAGCCGGAACACGTTGCGACCGGGCAGCCGTGCATAAACGGCCGGTTTCAGCCCTAGCACAACATAGGCCCGCAGCATGTCGGCGACCACGCCTTCGGTGTCGCCGTAGAAATGCCGGTAGTGATTATAGGCGTGGCTGTAGCTGTGGTTGCCGATCGTCACCAGCGGCATCGATTTCGCCCGCTGCAGCAGCGCCCGGCCGGTGCCGTCGCCTCGGCATGCATGCCGACCATGAACAAAGTCGCCGGCACCTGCTCGGCCTGGAGAACGTCGAGAATGTTGGCCGTACCGTTCTGCGGACCGTCGTCGAAAGTGAGGTAAATCGTATGATCGGCGGCAAAGGCGGGCCATGCGACAAGCAGCATGATCGGCAGGATATAACGAAGTGGCATTCGCAAAACCCGGTTGCGATCACGATAGGCCGCCTGGTTGGTTTGTTGGCGAAAGTGTTAGCCCAAGCTGCCCTGCAGCACTTTGAGCTTCGCCTTCTTCGGGCTGCGTGCCGCCAGCCATTCGCGCGCCTTGTCTTGCGGCATCGGGAAGGCGATGGAATAGCCCTGCACCTGGTCGCAGCCGATCGCCATCAGCGAGTCGAGCTCGGCCTCGGTCTCGGCGCCCTCGGCGACGATCGAGATGCCCAGCCCCCGGGCAAGCTCCGTGATGGCGCGCACGATCTTGCTGTTGTCACCGTTCTCGTTGATGTTCTGGACGAAGCGGCGGTCGATCTTCAGCCGGTCGATCTCGTTGGGGTTGACATGGCTTAGCGAAGCATAGCCCGTGCCGAAATCGTCCAGCTCCAGATGCACGCCGGCGGCGCGGATGTGGCGGAGCTTGGCGGCGATGCCCGTCTTCTCGTCGTCAAGGATGACGGACTCGACGATCTCCAGCGAAAGCTTCTGTGGCGCCAGTCCGGCGCGCTCCAGCGTGCCGAACAGGAACGTGTCGAAATCAGGCTCGCGCAGCTCCGTGCCCGAGACATTGACGGCGATGCGCCCGAAATCGATGCCGGCGCGGTCCCATTCGGCCGCCTCGTTGATCGCTTTGCTGATGACGATGCGGCCGATATCCGGCATGAAGCCGCATTTCTCGGCGACGGGAATGAACTCGCCGGGCGAGATCATGCCGCGGGTGGCGTGCTTCCAGCGCACCAGCGCCTCGATGCCGCCGATCTTGCCGCTGGTCAGCGACACCTGCGGCTGGAAATAGACCTCGAAGCTCCGGTCGGCGATCGCCGTGCGGATGTCCTGTTCGAGTTGCTTGCGGTAGTCGAGCTCGCGCCGCAGCTCCTCCGAGAAGAAGGAGAAATTGCCGCCGCCAAGCTTCTTGGCGGAATAGAGAGCTAGGTCGGCATGGACGAGCAGGTCCTGCGCATTATCGGCATCGACCGGATAGACCGCTATGCCGGCGCTGGCGCCAGGCATGATGGTCGTGCCCTGGAACGTGATAGGCTCGTTGATTTCGCCAAGGATGCGCTTGGCCAGCGCATGGATGTCCTCGGTGGTGCCGGCCCCGTTGAGGATCATGACGAACTCGTCGCCGCCGAGCCGCGCGCAGAGGTCCGACGCCCGGCAGGAATCGCGCATACGCTGCGCCGTTACCACCAGCACATAGTCGCCGGCGGCGTGTCCGAGCGTATCATTGATCTGCTTGAAGCGGTCGAGATCGAACTGGATCACCGCCAGGCGCTCCCGGCGCCGGTGCGCCCCCTTGATCAGGGTGTCGAAATGGTCGGTGAGGAAGGTGCGGTTGTGAAGACCGGTCAAGCCGTCATGCACGGCGATGAAGGCCATGGAATTGCGCGCGTCGACCAGCTCGCGCGTCTTGCGCAGGATGGCGTTGGACATAGGCCGGAAGATGAACAACGCCACCAGCACGATGACGCCGAGGGTGGCGAAGAACAGCGTGCGGTGCAGGTCGAGGATCTTGCTGGACTGCGCGTCGGCGAAGGCGCTGATGCGCTGGCCGAGCGCGGCGTAGCCCGACAGTGTCGCATTGGCGACGGCAGCATCGAGGCCGGCGCGTTCACCGCCGGCCTTGTAGCCGTCGCTCTGCATGCCGAGCTGCGACTCGAAGGACGAGACCAGCCGGTCGCCATTTGCGACGAGCCCGACCGAGAAATAATCGAGGTGGAACGGCTTGTTGAACAGCACATATTCGATCGACTTCGGATCGTTGCGTGCCGGCGACAACGGATCGGCGCCGGTCTCCTTGAGCAGCCGGTCGTAACTGGTTTCAAATTCGCCGGTCGCCTGCTTGAGCGCGGTGACCAGCGCCGGCTGCTTGTCGCGCGAGGCGGCGCCCGTAGCGCTTGCCAGGAAGACGATGCGCTGCGACAGCGCCTTCTGCGTCGAAACGATGTCGAGCAGGGCATCATTGTGCTGCTGCTGCGCCATCAACTGCTGCAGAAGAATGAAGGAGGCCACCACCATGGCGGCAATGATGGCGAGCGCCAGCCAGTAGCCGGTCTTGATGAGCAGGATCAGCTTGCGCGAAACGCTCTGCACTGGCTGCTGCGACATAATTTAAATGACCCTCCGGTCGACGGATTCCTGCCTTGGATGCGTGGCGGGAAAACGCTTGCCTTGAAAGGGTTAACAGCTCGGCAAGAGAGGCTGGACGCCATGATGGCGGCGCGACAAAGCTCGCAAGATGGTTATCATGTCCTTTCCGGCGCACAGCTTTTTGATCGCATTGCCGTCGCGCCGTTGCGAAGGATTGCCGTCCGGCTTTGGCGACGCCACAGAAGCGGTCGCTTTTGCGATGGATTTTTTGCAGCCATAGCGCGACAGTCCGGCCTCGAACCGAACAGGGCCGGACCCATGAGCAAAGCATTCCTTTCCCACATCGACAGCGAGCTCCAGGGCCTGAAATCGGCCGGGCTCTACAAATCCGAGCGGGTGATTTCCTCCATGCAGTCCGCCGAGATCGAGGTCGGCGGCGAAAAGGTGCTGAACTTCTGCGCCAACAACTATCTCGGCCTTGCCGACAGCCTGGACCTGCGCGACGCGGCAAAGCATGCGCTCGACCGCTACGGATACGGCATGGCTTCGGTGCGCTTCATCTGCGGCACGCAGGAAGAGCACAAGGAGCTCGAGGCGACGATCTCGTCCTTCCTCGGCATGGAGGACACCATCCTCTACTCTTCCTGTTTCGACGCCAATGGGGGCTTGTTCGAGACGCTGCTTGGAGAGGAGGACGCCATCATCTCCGACGCCTTGAACCACGCTTCTATCATTGACGGGGTCAGGCTCTCCAAGGCGAAACGCTTCCGCTACGCCAACAACGACATGGCCGATCTCGAGGCGCGGCTGAAGGAGGCGAAGGACTGCCGTTTCCGGCTGATCGCCACCGACGGCGTGTTCTCGATGGACGGCATCATCGCCAATTTGCGAGGCGTCTGCGATCTTGCCGAAAAGTACGACGCGATGGTCATGGTCGACGACAGCCACGCGGTCGGTTTCGTCGGCAGGAACGGCCGCGGCTCGGCCGAGCATTGCGGTGTCGAGGGCAGGGTGGACATCATCACCGGCACCCTAGGCAAGGCGCTGGGCGGGGCCTCCGGTGGCTACACGTCCGGCAAGAGGCAGGTGGTCGACTGGCTGCGCCAGCGCTCGCGGCCCTATCTCTTCTCCAACACGCTGATGCCGGCCATCGCCGGCGCTTCGATCAAGGTGTTCGACCTGGTCCGCAATGGCGACGCGCTGCGCCAGCGCCTATATGCCAATGCGGATCGCTTCCGCTCCAAGATGGGCAAGCTGGGCTTCACCCTGGCCGGCGCCGATCACCCGATCATCCCGGTGATGCTGGGCGACGCCGCCTTGGCGCAGGAGATGGCCGCGCGCATGCTGAAGCGCGGCATCTATGTCATTGGCTTCTCCTTCCCGGTGGTGCCGAAGGGCCAGGCGCGCATCCGCACGCAGATGTCGGCCGCCCATTCCAGCACCGACATCGATCGGGCGGTCGAGGCGTTTGGCGAGGTCGGCAGGGAGCTGGGTGTGATTTCGTGAACGGCTGGGGCTGAAAAACGGTCCCGGATCAAGCGATTCGAGGAAGAAAAGAATGTCCAACATGATGAAGGCGCTGGTGAAGGCCAAGGCCGAGCCGGGCATCTGGATGGAAGAGGTGCCGGTGCCGGAGATCGGTCCCAACGACGTGCTGATCAAGGTCAGGAAGACCGCGATCTGCGGCACCGACGTCCATATCTACAATTGGGATCAGTGGGCGCAAAAGACGGTGCCGGTGCCGATGGTGACCGGCCATGAATTCGTCGGCACCGTCGCCGACTACGGCGCCGCGGTCACCGAATATAAGGTCGGCCAGCGCGTCTCGGGCGAGGGCCACATCGTCTGCGGCCATTGCCGCAACTGCCGCGCGGGCAGGGGCCATCTTTGCCGCAACACCCTGGGCGTTGGCGTCAACCGCCCCGGTGCCTTCGGCGAATATATGGTTATCCCGCAGCACAATGTCGTACCGATCCCCGACGACGTTCCGGACGAGATCGCCGCCATCTTCGATCCGCTGGGAAATGCGGTTCACACCGCCCTGTCCTTCGACCTCGTCGGCGAGGACGTGCTGGTCACCGGCGCCGGCCCGATCGGCATCATGGGCGCGCTGGTGGCGCAATGCGTCGGCGCGCGAAAAGTCGTCATCACCGACATCAATCCGGTCCGGCTGGATCTGGCGCGCAAGCTTGGCGTGCAGCATGTGATCGACGCCTCGAAGGAGAAGCTGCGTGACGTCATGCCCTCGATCGGCATGAGCGAAGGGTTCGATGTCGGGCTGGAGATGTCGGGCGCCGCACCCGCCTTCCGCGACATGATCGACACCATGAACAATGGCGGCAAGATCGCCATTTTGGGCATCGCGCCCACCGGTTTCGAGATCGACTGGAACAAGGTCATCTTCAAGATGCTGCATCTGAAAGGCATCTACGGCCGCGAGATGTTCGAGACCTGGTACAAGATGATCGCGCTTGTGCAGGGACCATTGGACGTTTCCGGGCTGATCACGCACCGGATCGGCATCGACGATTTCCAGGTCGGTTTCGACGCGATGCGGAGCGGCAGCTCGGGCAAGGTGGTGATGGATTGGTAGGCTAGGAAGCGCCGCGATTCTTGACGCCCCTATCTGTCCCGCCCGCCTGTCAGCCTACTATCCTTCCAATGCCCTCTCCAGCGCCGTCACTCCGCGGACGATCGCTACGCGCTGTTCTTTGCCGAGTTTCGCCAGCAGTTCCCTTTCGAACGCCTTGGCCAGCGGTACCATCTCGCGATAGGCGGCGAGCCCCGCCTTGGTCAGCGCCAAGTGCTCGACCCGCCGATCTTTCTCGTCCGGCGTGCGCGTCAGCCAGCGGCGGCGCTCCAGCTCGGCCACGGCGCGCGAAACCTTGGTCTTGTGCATGGCTGACTGCTCGCCGAGCTCCGTCGCCGTCATCGTGCCGCGCTGAGCCAGCCCGGAGAGTGTGCGCCATTCCGGCCGCGTCAGGCCGTGTCGCTCCTTGTAGATCTTCGAAAATTCGCGGCTGACGGTATCGGCCAGCCGGTAGAGCCGGTACGGCAGGAAGCTTTCAAGATCGAGGATTTCGTATTCCATGGGCGCAGCGTCGTTGATAGTTACATTTTCGATGGTTACAAATGAAACCAGTTTGGTCAACATCGTCGGCGAGCCTTTGCCTAGCAGGGCCGAACCGGGATCAGGGAGGATCGGATGGGCTTTTCCTACATGCCGGGGTTCGGCAATGATTTCGAGACCGAGACGCTGCCCGGCTCGCTGCCGCAGGGCCGCAACTCCCCGCAGCGCCCGGCCTATGGGCTTTATGCCGAGCAGCTGTCCGGATCGCCTTTCACCGCGCCGCGCGGTACCAATGAGCGTTCCTGGCTCTACCGCATCCGCCCGAGCGTGAAACACACCGGCCGCTTCAAGGGCGCTAGCTACCCTTTGTGGAAGACAGGCCCCAATATCGGCGATCATGAGTTGGCGCTCGGCCAATACCGCTGGAACCCGACGCCGATGCCGAGCGAGCCGACGGACTTCATTTCCGGGATGCGCACCTTCACCACGGCCGGCGACGCGGTCGGCCAGTCCGGCATGGCCGCGCATGTCTATGTCGCCAACCGCTCGATGGTCGACGACCATTTCTTCAACGCAGACGGCGAATTGCTGATCGTGCCGCAGGTCGGCGCGCTGCGCTTCGTCACCGAGATGGGCGTGATCGAGCTTCGGCCCGGCGAGATCGCCGTGCTGCCGCGCGGACTCGTCTTCAAGGTCGAGCTCGCCGACAAGGAGGCGCGCGGCTATGTCTGCGAGAATTACGGCGCCAAGTTCACCATGCCGAACCGCGGCCCGATCGGCGCAAATTGCCTCGCTAATCCGCGCGACTTCAAGACGCCCTGCGCCTGGTTCGAGGAGAAGGAGACGCCGTGCCGGCTGATCGTCAAATGGTGCGGCACCTTCCATGTCACCGATCTCGGCCATTCGCCGCTCGACGTCGTCGCGTGGCACGGCAATTACGCGCCCTACAAATATGATCTGGCGACGTTTTCGCCGGTCGGCGCCATCCTGTTCGACCATCCCGATCCGTCGATCTTCACCGTGCTGACGGCCCCAAGCGGCGAGGAGGGCACCGCCAATGTCGACTTCGTCATCTTCCCGCCGCGCTGGCTGGTGGCGGAAAACACCTTTCGGCCGCCCTGGTACCACCGCAACATCATGAGCGAGTTCATGGGCCTGATTCACGGCCAGTACGACGCCAAGGAAGAAGGTTTTGTCCCCGGCGGGATCAGCCTGCACAACCAGATGCTGGCGCATGGGCCGGACGCGTCGGGTTTCGAGAAGGCGACGCGGGCCGACCTGAAGCCCGTCAAGCTCGACAACACCATGGCCTTCATGTTTGAGACGCGCTTTCCCCAGATGCTGACGCGCTATGCCGCCGAGCTCGGCACCTTGCAGGAGAACTACGTCGACTGCTGGGCCGACCTGAAGAAGCGCTTCAATGGCACGCCGGAGGGCGATTGGTCTTGAGCGCCGGCAAGGTGGTGGAACGTCTCGTCCTGCTCGGCTCCAAGGGCGGTCCGGCGATCCGGCCGGGCGGACCATGGCCGAGCTCCTCGCTGCTCGAGATCGGCGGACGAACCATTGTTGTCGATTGCGGGCTCGGCGTCACGCGCGCTCTGACCGATGCCGGGATCAGCCTCAAGGCGCTTGACCTGGTCTTCGTCACCCATCTCCACTCCGATCATGTGCTGGAGCTTGGACCGCTGATCCACACGGCTTGGACGGCGGGCCTCGCCACGCCGGTGACCGTCTATGGCCCCCCCGGCACCGGCCGTTATTGGCGGCATTTCTGCGAGGCGATGGAATTCGACATCGACATCCGTATCGTCGACGAGGGCCGGCCGGATATCAGGGGGTTGGTCTCAGTCGAGGAATTCGGCGAAGGATCGGTTGTGGAAGAGGGCGGCCTTACGGTGACGGCGTTGCGCGTTGACCATCCGCCGGTGACCGACTGTTTTGCGCTGCGTTTCGAGCATGGCGGCACAAGCGTGGCGTTCTCGGCCGACACGGCCTTCTTCCCGCCGCTGGCAGAGTTCGCGCGTAGCGCCGATATCCTCGTCCACGAAGCCATGCTGGAAGAAGGGGTGGAAAGGCTGGTCGCCCGGACCGGCAATGGCGCGCGGCTTCGCGAGCACCTCTTCGCCAGCCACAGCCTCGCCGAGGAAGCCGGTCGCATCGCCAGCGATGCTGGGGTGAAGAGACTGGTGCTCAATCACCTCATTCCCGCCGACGATCCAGCGATCGGCGACGCCGATTGGGTCGCCGCTGTCAGGAAAACTTGGCCGGGTGACTTGACGATCGCCCGCGACGGCCTTGTTGTACAACTAAGCGGCGCCAAAGCCGCGCGAGGAGAGGAAACCGCATGAAGCTTGCCACCTTGAAGAACGGGACGCGCGACGGGAAGCTGGTCGTGGTCTCGCGCGATCTGACGCGGTTCACCGATGCCTCCTTCCTGGTGTCGACGCTGCAGGCCGCGCTCGACGACTGGCGCCGCATTGCCCCGCATCTGGCGACGTTGGCGGAATCGCTCGAGACCAACGCGGTACCATCGGAGCGCTTCCATGAACACAATGCGCATTCGCCGCTGCCGCGGGCCTATCAGTGGGCGGACGGCTCTGCCTATGTGAACCATGTCGAGCTGGTGCGGAAGGCGCGCGGCGCCGAGATGCCGGCAAGCTTCTGGACCGATCCGCTGATCTACCAGGGCGGCTCGGATAGTTTTGTTCCGCCGCGCGATCCGATTCGCATGGCCGACGAAGCCTTCGGCATGGACATGGAGGCCGAGGTCGCCGTGATTATCGACGATGTGCCGATGGGCGCGAGCCTGGAAGAGGCGAGGGAGGCGATCCGCCTCGTCATGCTGGTCAACGACGTGACGCTGCGCGCCATCACCGGGCCGGAGCTGGCGAAAGGCTTCGGCTTCTTCCAGTCGAAACCGTCCTCGGCTTTCTCGCCGGTCGCGGTCACGCCCGACGAACTGGGCGATGCCTGGGATGGCGGCAAGGTCAGCTTGCCGCTGCTCGCCGATCTCAACGGCAAGCCCTTCGGCCGCGCTAACGCCGGCATTGACATGACCTTCGACTTCCCGGCGCTTATCACGCATGCCGCGAAGACCCGGACGCTCGCCGCCGGCACAATCATCGGCTCCGGCACCGTCTCCAACAAGCTGAATGGTGGCCCGGGCAAACCCGTCTCGGCCGGCGGCGCCGGCTATTCCTGCATCGCCGAATTGCGCATGATCGAGACCATCGAGAGCGGCGAACCGAAGACGCCCTTCCTGCGTTTCGGCGACACGGTGCGTATCGAGATGAAGGACAAAGCGGGCCATTCGATCTTCGGCGCCATCGAGCAGAAAGTCGAGAAATACGTCAAATAGACGCGAGCCGGGAGAGGAGGCCGAAACGGTGACCCTGCTCGAGCATCTGCGCCGCATGGCGCGCAACAATCTGTGGTCGAACGACCGGGTCTACCGCGCCGTGCTCGCGCTGCAGCCCGGCGAATTCGAGGCCGGGCGCGTCGGCTTTTTCCCATCGATCAGGGAGACGCTCAATCACATCCTCGCGGTCGATCTTCTCTATCTCGATTTCCTGACCGGTGGCGGTCTCGGCGCGGCGGCCTATGACGACTTCGCGCCGTTCGGCGATGCGGCAAGTCTGGTGGCTGCGCAGGCCGATTTCGACCGCAAGCTTGTCGCCTTCTGCGACGGTCTGTCGGAAGCCGATCTCGACCGCCGCGTCATCACCGACCGGCGCGACGACGGCAAGATCCCCGAACGCGTCGGCGACATCCTCGCCCACGTCTTCCTGCACGACATCCACCATCGCGGCCAGGTGCATGCGATGCTCTCCGGCACCTCGGTGGCGCCGCCGCAATTGGATGAGTTTCTGCTCGACTACGACATCAAGCTGAGAAAGGACGAGGTCGAGCGGCTGCGGCTGGAAAGTTAACCTAGCGCAACGTTGTACCTAGCAAAATGCGAGTCAGATGTCAGGATCGTCAGGTTCTCCATCTGGGCCTGTGCAATCAGCAGCCTATCGAACGGATCGCCATGGTGAGAAGGTAGATCGCCGACGGCGTGTGCATGCTGCAAGGTAACGGCGAGGGGCTGAAACCGCATTCTCGGAAGCAATGCCGGCAGGTCATCTGGCGCCTGAAGTTTTCCAATTGATCGTTTGAGGGCGATTTCCCAAACGCTTGCCGCGCTCGCGAACACCATGGCTTCCGAGTTCAGGATGGCGCGGTGTTGTTCGCTGAGACGTCTATCGTCCGAAATCGACCAGAGGATAATATGCGTATCGGCGAGAAACGGGCCTGTCGTCATTTGACGTACTCGTCCCATTCGGGACCGAGTTCGTCAAAGTCGTCCGCAATCCAGATCTTGCCCTTCAGGGCGCCGATACGCGGAAGCGGCTCGACCACCTCCGGAGGTACAATACGCGCGGCAACCTTGCCATGGCGCGTAAGCACGATCTCCTCGCCGGCTTCCGCGCGGCTTACGAGTTCCGACAATTTGGCCTTGGCTTCGGCGATGGAGACATTCATGGATGCGATCCAGTATGACCATAATTTAGGTCATAATTGTTCGTATCGCAAGCTATCCGAATCGGATTGTCTACGCCGCCTTGCCGCCCAGCTTGATCACGCCGCGCTTGATCTGGTCCTGCTCGATCGACTCGAACAGGGCGCGGAAATTGCCTTCGCCAAAGCCTTCGTCGCCTTTGCGCTGGATGAACTCGAAGAAGATCGGGCCGATCACGGTTTTCGAGAAGATCTGCAGCAGGATCTTGGTCATGCCGCCGTCGACCACGCCTTCGCCATCGATCAGGATGCCGTGCTTCTTCATGCGCTCGATCGGTTCGTCATGGCCATGCACGCGCTCATGCGACATCTCGTAATAGGTGTCGGGCGGGCCGGGCATGAACTTCAGCCCATTGTCTGCAAGCTTGTCGGTGGCCTCGTAGATCGCGTCCGTGCCGACGGCGATGTGCTGGATGCCCTCGCCGTTGTACCTCTTGAGGTACTCGGCGATCTGACTGGTCTCGTCCTTGGATTCGTTCAGCGGAATGCGGATCTTGCCGCAGGGCGAGGTAATGGCGCGGCTGACCAGGCCGGTGATCTTGCCGTCGATGTCGAAGAAATGGATCTGCTTGAAGCCGAACAGGTCGCGGTAGAAATCCCACCACTTGTCCATGTTGCCGCGATAGACATTGTGGGTGAGGTGATCCAGGAAATAGAAGCCGACGCCTTCGGGCTTGGGGTCGCGCTTGCCCAGCCACTCGAATTCGGCGTCATAGGCCGAGCCCTTGTCTCCATAGGATTCGATGAAGTAGAGCAGCGAGCCGCCGATGCCGACGATGGCCGGCACATCGAGCGCCTTGTCGGCGCCTTCATAGGGCGTTGCACCCTTCGAGACGGCATGGTCGAAAGCGTGCTTGGCATCGACCACGCGCCATGCCATCGAGGCGGCGCAGGGGCCGTGCTTCTCGACGAACTTCATCGCATGCGAGCCGGGTTCGGCATTGACGACGTAGTTGATGTCGCCCTGGCGCCAGACGGTGATGTCCTTGCTGCGATGCCTGGCCACAGCCGTATAGCCCATGCGGGTGAAAAGGTCGGCAAGCTTGGCGGGCTCCGTATGCGCAAACTCGACGAATTCGAAACCGTCGGTGCCGGCGGGATTTTGCTTGCTGATTTTCGCGGGCGGTGCGTCGTGCGGGAAGGGGCCCATGGCAGTCCTCCGAAAGCTGTGCGGCCGGGTTTGGCCATCTTCACCAAAATAGCGCGGAGCCGCCGCACGATGCTTGCATTCAACCGCCAAAAATGCGCATGATGTGCGTAAACTGTGCATGAATGGAGAGATATTTATGGATGATGCGCGCCTTGATCAATTTGACCGCAAGATATTGGCGCTTTTGCAGGACGATGCGCGCTTCACCAACAGTGATCTTTCGGAGCGCGTGAACCTCTCGCCTTCGCAATGCTCGCGTCGCCGTCAGCGGCTGGAGGACGATGGCTACATCAAGGGCTACCGCGCCGTGCTCGACCGCGATCGCCTCGGCTTCTCGCTGGTCAACGTCATCTCGGTGACCCTGGCGACCCACAACCGCGACAATGCCCGTCGCTTCGGCGAGCTGGTCGCCCGCCTCCCCGAGGTCCAGGAGGCGCACGCGCTCACCGGCGAGATGGACTATATCCTGAAGGTGGTGACGCCCGATCTCAAATCCCTGTCCGAGTTCGTCAACGGCGTTCTGCTGCCGCATGAATCCGTTCAGCACGTGAAGACGGCGATCGTGCTGGAGACGCTAAAGGAAACCGGCGCGCTGCCGATCTAAGTTGATCTTCAACCCCGCTGCTGGATCAACCCATAAAGGTTGGCGCTGCGCGCGCCGGAGCGGCAATAAGCGAACACGGGCCCTTCGAGGTCGTCGAGCGCCTGGGCCTGGTCCTCGACATTGTCCATGGTGAGCTGGCCGCTGATGACGGGAATATAGCGGAAAGCAAGCCCGGCGGCCTCGGCCGCGGCCTTGATGCTATCGGCCGAAGGTTGGCCCGGCTGTTCATTGTCCGGCCGGTTGCATATGACAGTTTTGAAACCTGCATCCTTGATGGCTGCGATATCCTGCGGCTGGATTTGGCCGGAGACCGAATAGTCGTCGCTGATCTGGCGGTATTCCATGGTGTTGTCCTCGCGATCTCTTTGGCGGCAGTCTTGCCACTCCGGGAGAGGGGCGGCAATCCGCATTGAAGGAATTCCCTGCCAAATAGCGACGGCCGATCGAAAAATCCAACCGGGCAGCTTCGCGCCCGGTTGGAGGCTCGATTGATCAACTACCCAGGATCGCGCCTTTGATCTGCGTGATGTTGTTGTGCATCATGTCGATATAGGTCGAGGCCGGGCCGTCCGATCCCGACAGCGCATCCGAATAGAGCGTGCCGCCGACCTTGATGCCGGTCTCGCCGGCAATCTGCTCGATCAGCCGCGGATTGGTGATGTTTTCCACGAAGATCGCCGCAGCCTTGTCCTGCTTCACCTGCTCGACCAGCTTGGCGACGTCGGCCGCGGAAGGCTCGGAATCGGTCGAGATGCCTTGCGGCGCCAGGAAGGTCAGGCCGTATGCGTGTTCGAAATAGCCGAAGGCGTCATGCGAGGTGATGACGACGCGCTTCGCCTGCGGGATCGACTGGATTGCAGCCCTCACTTCGCCTTCCAGCGCACTGAGTTTTTGGGTGTAGGCGACTGCGTTGTTTTTATAGTCGGTGCAGCCTGCGGCATCGGCCGCGCAGAAGGCATCGGTGATGTTCTTCACATAGATCTTGGCATTGGCGATCGACTGGAAGGCGTGCGGATCGGTGACCGTCTTGCCGCCGCTCGTGTCGGCGCCCTCGGCGGCATCGGCATCGGCGAATTCCGGCTTGAAATCGATCGGCGTCACGCCCTTGGTCAGCGTCACGATCGCGGCCTTGGTGGCGCTGGCGTCGACCAGGCGCTGCAGGAAACCCTCGAAATGCAACCCGTTGACCAGCACGACGTCGGCGCCTGCCATCGCCACCGCGTCGGCCGGGCTAGGCTCATAGACATGCGCGTCGCCATCCGGCCCGACAATGGTGGTGATGTTGACCCGGTCGCCGCCGACATTTTTCGCGAAATCGGCAATCACGGTGAAGCTCGCCACGACCTTGAGCGGCGCCGCGAAGGCAGAAGAGGTCGCGAAGGCGCTTAATGTTATAACACTCAAAGTCAGCGCGGCACGGAAGGATTTCATTGGAGACAGTCTCCTTGCTTGAAGATTCGTCAGGCGGTGCGGTGGCGGTGATGCACGATGCGGGCGCGCAGCACGCCGCGCGTGCCGAATAGGATCGAGCCGAAATAGACGACACCGGCCGAAAGGATGATCGCCGGGCCGGAGGGCAGCGAGGCGTGGTAGGATAGAAGGAGTCCGGCGATGCAGGAGGCAAAGCCGATCAGCACCGCCAGCACGCACATCGGTTCCACGCGCACGGTCCAGAAACGGGCGGCGGCGGCAGGCAGCATCATCAGCCCGACCGAGAGCAGCGTCCCCAGCGCCTGGAAGCCGCCGACGAGGTTGAGCACGACAAGGCCGAGGAAGATGAAATGCACCGGGCTGCCCATGCGGCTGACCGAGCGCAGGAACAACGGGTCGAGGCATTCGGCGACCAGCGCGCGCCAGAAGATGGCGAGGCTGGCGAGCGTCACCACGACGATGCCGCCGATCAGGACGAGCGCCTCATTATTGAGCGCCAGCACCGTGCCGAACAGCACATGCATTAGGTCAACGCTGGAGCCGCGGATCGAGACCATCAGCACGCCGACGGCAAGCGAGATCAGATAGAAGGCCGCCATCGAGGCGTCCTCGCGCTGGATGGTGAAGCGCGAGACGGCGCCCGCGCCGAGCGCGACGATGATGCCGGCGATCAGCCCGCCGACCGTCATCGGCAGGATCTCGAGCCCATAGAGCAGGAAGCCGGCCGCAGCGCCCGGCAGGATGGCATGCGCCATGGCGTCGCCTGACAGGCTCATGCGCCGCAGCATCAGGAAGACGCCGACCGGGCAAGCGCCGAGCGACAGCATCAGTGAGCCGAACAGCGCGCGCTGCATGAAGGCGAAATCGGCAAAGGGGGCGATGAGCAGGCCGTAGAGGAAGTCCATCACGCCGCCCTCGGTCCGGAGCCGTGCCGGTGATCATGCCCATGATCGAGATGGTCGTGATCATGGTCATGAGTATGATCATGCTCGCTCGGTTCACACCACGGTGCGTTTTCTTCCCATGCCTCATGAAAACGCCGTGCCTTGAGCAGATTTTCCGGCCGCAGCGTTTCCTTTGTGTCGCCCCAAGCCACCGGCTGACGCGCAAGCAACAGCGTCTCCGGGAAGTTCTGGCGCACGAGATCGAGATCGTGGACCACGACCATGATCGTGCGCTCCTCGCCATGCCAGCGCTTGATCAGCGCAATCAGGTCGCCGACGGTCTTGGCGTCGACTGCGTTGAAGGGCTCGTCGAGCAGGATGAGGTCGGCGTCCTGGAGCAGCACGCGGGCAAACAGCGTGCGCTGCAGCTGGCCGCCGGACAGCGTGTCAATCGGCCGCTTCTCGAAGCCGCCGAGCCCGACCGCCATCAACGCCTTGCTGACCGACTCGCGATCCTCTTTCGTATAGCGGCCAAGCATGCCGCGCTTCGGCCACAGGCCGAGCGAGACCAGATCGACGACGCGCGCCGGAAAGGAGCGGTCCAGCTCCGATTGCTGCGGCAGATAGGCGGTGCGGGCGCCCGGCATGTGGACCACCGCGCCTTCCATTGGCTTCAGCGCGCCCACGATGCCCTTCATCAGCGTCGACTTGCCCGAACCGTTTGCGCCGACCACCGCGGTCAGCGAGCCCTTGCGGACAATGCCGTTGAGATGGTGGATCGCCGGATGGCTGCCATAGCCGAGCGTCAGGTCGCGGAAGGTCAGGGAGGCATTGGTCATGAGACGTCGGTCCGCGAATTCGAGTATGCTGTCGATATGTGATGTTATTACATTAGTCAACACGCCGCCCTAGCGGAATTGTTTTACAAGCGGTCAACTCGCCGTGTACGCGGTGGGCGCGGATCGGACAAATGGCTCAATTGGTTTCGCCGCCCCGGCCTTGCCCGAAGCCGGCATGGACTCTAAACAGGCGCGACTCTGAAAAGGAAGGAACCCTGCAATGAGCATTCGTCGTATCGATGTCGGCCCGCGCATGAGCCAGATCGTCATCCACGGCAACACCGTCTATCTGGCCGGCCAGGTTGGCCAGCCCGGCGGCAATGTGGCGTCGCAGACGCGCGACATCCTGAAGACCATCGACGAATTGTTGGCCAAGGCCGGCACCGACAAGACCAAGATCGTCCAGGCGATCATCTGGTTGGCCGACATGGGCACCTTCGCCGAGATGAACGCCGAATGGGACAAATGGGTGCCGCAGGGCCACACCCCGGCCCGCGCCACCGGCGAAGCCAAGCTCGCCGGCCCCGAATATCTGGTGGAAATTATTATTACGGCGGCGATCTGAGGCGCCACTCCCCTCATCCGGCCGCTTCGCGGCCACCTTCTCACCCGGTGCGGAGAAGAGATTTGCGCCGGCGCTGACCGACTCCTTTTCCCGGCGGGGAGAGGTCAGCCGAGCGAAGCGGAGGGCTGGGTGAGGGGGGAGTCACCCTTGCGATGGCGTGAACCTTGCCACCAGCGTGTGGCTCTCCGCCGGATAGATGAAGCGCACATGCGTCACCGGGTGCTCGGCGCTCCAGGTGCGGCGTTCGACCACCAGGCAGGGCGCGCCCGCATCGATGTCGAGCGCGTCGGCGATATTCTCGTCGGCGGCCATGGCGCGGATGCGATGCTCGGCTTCGCTCCACGGCACGCGGCCGATAAGCCAGGGGCCAGGCGCGATGTCGAGAAATTCCTCCTCGCCCGCCTCGGCCACGGCTGAAAGGTTGATCAGCCGCTGCTCCAGGGCGAACGGCCGTTCGCCGGCAAAATGCAGGCTTTCCAGCGCAAGCACCGGACCCGGCGCGGAAAGTCCTAGCAGCGAACGGTCCTCGGCGCTGCTTCGCCGCTTGAGGCGCTTCAGCCGCTCATAGCGATAGGGCAGCCCGAGCGCCTCGACCTCGATCCGGATGTCGTGCAGTTCGAGCACTGCAGCTTGCGACTGCGGCTGGCGCACGAAACTGCCGGAGCGGCGCCGGCGTTCAATCAGTCCGGCCTTGGCTAGCTGCGACAGCGCTTTATTCACCGTCATGCGCGAGCAATTGTAGTGAGCCGTCAACTCGTGCTCGAATGGAATGCGATGTCCGGGCGCCCAGCCGCCGGACAAGATCTTTTCGCGGATGTCGGAAAGGATGCGCTGGTGCAGCGAAACGCTCTCACTGCTTTCGACATCATCTGTCTCGACCAAGCTCATCGAATGTTCCTGTTCAGCCTTGCGATAATGCGGCCATGACTTCGCGGAACCGCTTGGCAACGACCTCGCGCTTCGCATGCCTGCCGCCGCTGACCTGCTTCCTGCCATGCACCCAGACGCAGTCGACCTTGGTGCCATTGGCGAAGATCCAGGCGTCGAGGATCGCGTCGCCCGCCTTGCCTGCCAGCGATGGATGGTTTTGCTCGAGAGAGACGAGATCGGCAGCGCCGCCGGCGGCAATGCGCGACGGGCCGGCGCCGAGCGCCTGGCCGCCGCCGTCGAGTGAAGCGTCGAACAGCGCGCGTCCGGTGGAACCGCCGGCTCGGGCCAGCACGTTGCGGGCGCGATGGGCAAGGCGCTGCGAATATTCGAGCTGCCTCAGTTCGTCCGGCAGGCCGATCAGAACGTTGGAATCGGAGCCGACGCCGAAACGGCCGCCTTGCTCGATGAAAAGCGGGGCCGCGAAAGTGCCGTCGCCGAGATTGGCCTCGGTGATCGGGCAAAGCCCCACGATAGCACCAGCCGTAGCCATGTCGACCGTTTCGGCCTCCGTCATGTGGGTGGCATGGATTAGGCACCAGTGCTCGTCCACGTCGGCGTTGGCGAGCAGGAACTCGACCGGACGCTTGCCCGACCAGGCGACGCAATCCTCGACTTCCTTTACCTGCTCGGCGACATGGATGTGGATCGGACCGTTCGGTGACATGGCCGCGATTGAATTGAGCTCGTCCGGCGTTACAGCGCGCAGGCTATGCGGCGCGACACCGACGACGGCTTGCTCCAATGAACGAACGCCCTCGCGGGCTTTCTCAAGCAGGCGTTCAAAACGTCCGACATCATTGATGAATCGCCGCTGACCTTCGTTGGGAGGGGCGCCACCGAAGGCCGAATGGGCATAGAAGACAGGCAACAGCGTCAGGCCGATGCCGGTGCCAGCGGCGGCCGCCGCGATCCGCTCCGCCATCTCGGCGATATTGGCGTAAGGGTGCCCGTTTCGGTCGTGGTGGAGGTAGTGGAACTCGCCGACACGCGAGAAGCCGGCCTCCAGCATTTCGATGTAAAGCTGCGCCGCCACCGCCTCGACCTGGTCCGGTGTCATCGACAAAGCGAAGCGGTACATCACCTCGCGCCAGCTCCAGAAACTGTCGGCCGAAGGGCCGCGCAGTTCGGCCAGCCCCGCCATGCCGCGCTGGAACGCGTGGCTGTGCAGGTTGGGCATGCCCGGCACAACAATGGCATGGCGCTCGTCGCCCGGCTGCGCGGAAGAGCCGGCATCGACCTTGGAGATGCGGTCGCCGTCGAAAGCGATCCTGACATTGCTTTGCCAGCCCTCGGGCAGCAACGCCTGTTCCGCAAAGATTACCGTCACGTTCCTCTCCGAGTCTGAATTTCCGAGCGACATTATCACTTGCGCCGCGTTTCAATATGTATATACATAATCGCTATCCAAGCAAATGGAAAAGATGATGGGTGGAGCAAACGGGAAGAGCGGCCATCGGGTCTGGCGCAATGCGCGCCTGGCGACCATGGCCGAGGGCGCAACCGGTCTCGGTATCGTTGAAAAGGGTGCCGTCGCCGCGCGGGACGGGCTCATTGTTTATGCCGGACCCGAGGCCGATATGCCGGCTGCGGTTGGGGAGGGCGCCGAGAGCATCGATTGCGCTGGACGCTGGATCACGCCCGGCTTGATCGATTGCCACACGCATCTCGTCTACGCGGGAAACCGCGCCAACGAATTCGAGATGCGGCTGGCCGGCGCCACTTATGAGGAAGTGGCGCACGCCGGCGGCGGCATCGTCTCCTCGGTCAAGTCGCTGCGCGCCGCGAGCGAGGACGAGCTCGTCGCCCAGTCTCTGCCGCGCCTTGATGCGCTGATGGCCGAGGGTGTCACGACCGTCGAGGTCAAGTCAGGCTACGGCCTCGATGCCGACAACGAGAAAAAATCGCTGCGCGCCGCCCGCCGCTTGGCCGACGAGCGCTCCGTCACGGTGCGCACGACTTGCCTTGCCGCCCATGCGCTGCCGCCGGAAGCCAAGGGCGATAAGAACGCCTTCATCGATCTCGTCGCCAGCACGATCCTGCCGCAGGTCGCCGCCGAAAAGCTCGCCGACGCCGTCGACGGTTTCTGCGAAGGCATCGCTTTCTCGCCGGAGCAGATGGCGCGCGTCTTCGACAAGGCCAAGGCGCTCGGCCTGCCCGTCAAACTTCATGCCGACCAGCTTTCCAACCTGCATGGCGCGGCGCTTGCCGCCCGCTATGACGCGCTGTCGGCCGACCATCTCGAATACACGGACGAGGAGGGCGCCGCCGCGATGGCCAAGGCCGGCACCGTGGCGACCATCCTGCCCGGCGCCTACTACTTCATTCGCGAGACCAAGAAGCCGCCGCTCGACCTGTTCCGCCGTCATGGCGTGAAGATGGCTGTCGCCACCGACTCCAACCCCGGCACCTCGCCGCTCACCTCGCTGCTGCTCACCATGAACATGGCCGCGACGCTTTTCGGCATGACTGTCGACGAATGCCTCGCCGGCGTCACCCGCGAAGCCGCGCGTGCGCTGGGGCTCCTCGACAAGACCGGCACCCTGGAAGCCGGCAAATCGGCCGACCTCGCCATCTGGGACATCGCGCGCCCGGCCGAACTCGTTTACCGCATGGGCTTCAACCCGCTCCATGCCCGTATCTGGAGAGGACAATGACCGAACTGACCCTGACGCCCGGCAGCGCGACGCTTGCCGACTGGCGCGCCATCTATCGTGGCGCCGTGCCAAAGCTCGACGCCGCCTGTCGGCCGAAGATCCGGGACAGCGCCGAGGCGGTCGCCCGCATCCTCGCCAAGGGCGAGCCGGTCTATGGCATCAACACCGGCTTCGGCAAGCTCGCCAGCGTCCGCATCCCGGCTGACGACCTCGAAACGCTCCAGCGCAACATCGTTCTGTCGCATGCTGCCGGCGTCGGCGAGCCGATGCCTATCGCCGTGGTGCGGCTGATGATGGCGCTGAAGCTCGCCAGCCTTGCCCAGGGGGCCTCCGGCGTCCGTGCCGAGACCATCGAGCTGCTTCAAGGCATGCTTGCCAACGACGTCATTCCGGTTGTGCCGGCGCAGGGCTCCGTCGGCGCCTCGGGCGACCTCGCGCCGCTGTCGCATATGACGGCCGTGATGATCGGCGTCGGCGAATGCTTCACCCCGCACGGCCGGTTCCCGGCCAAGGTTGCCTTCGTCTCGCATGGGCTGGAGCCGGTGACGCTCGGCGCCAAGGAAGGCCTGGCGCTGCTCAACGGCACGCAATTCTCGACCGCCTTCGCGTTGGCTGGCCTGTTCGAGGCCGAGACGCTCTATCAGTCGGCGCTGGTTGCCGGCGCGCTGTCGACCGACGCAGCCAAGGGCTCCGACGCCCCCTTCGATCCGCGTATCCATCTGTTGCGCAAGCATCGCGGCCAGATCGAGACGGCGGATGCCTTGCGCAATCTGATGGCCGGCAGCGCCATCCGTGAATCGCACCGCGTCGGCGATGAGCGGGTGCAGGACCCTTATTGCCTGCGCTGCCAGCCGCAGGTGATGGGCGCCGCGCTCGACGTGCTGCGCAAGGCCGCCGACACGCTTGAGACCGAAGCCAACGGCGTCACCGACAATCCGCTGATCTTCGCCGAGGACGACACCGCGCTCTCCGGCGGCAATTTCCACGCCGAGCCGGTGGCCTTCGCCGCCGACATGATCGCGCTGGCCGTCTGCGAGATCGGCTCGCTGTCGGAGCGGCGCATCGCCATGCTGGTCGATCCGGCGCTGTCCGGCATGCCGGCCTTCCTGACGCCGAAGCCCGGCCTGAACTCGGGCTTCATGATCCCGCAGGTGACGGCGGCTGCGCTCGTTTCGGAAAACAAGCAGAAGGCCTATCCGGCGAGCGTCGATTCGATCCCGACCTCGGCCAACCAGGAAGATCACGTCTCCATGGCCGCTCACGGCGCGCGCCGTCTGCTCGGCATGATCGAGAATGCGACCGCCGTTGTCGGCATCGAATTGCTGGCCGCGGCGCAGGGGTGCGATTTCCACGCGCCGCTGGCTTCCAGCGAAGCGCTGGAGGCGGTGCGCAAGCTGGTCCGGGCCGAGGTGCCGCATCTCGACAATGACCGGCATTTCCATCCCGATATGGAAAAGGCGATCGCCATGGTGCGCAGCGGCGCCACCGTGAAGGCGGCGAGCGCGGTGGCGTTGCCGTCGATTGCCGGAGCGGCATGATGACCTCGCCCTCCTGGCTCACCGTCACCAAGGGTACGGCACCGCTGCTGGTCTCGATCCCGCACACCGGCATCGATCTTGCAGGACTGGACAGCCGGCTGGTCTCGACCTGGCTCGGCCGGCGCGACTGCGACTGGTGGATCGACAAGCTCTATGATTTTGCCGCCGACCTTGGCGCAACAATCGTGCACACCGCCATCTCGCGCACGGTCATCGACGTCAACCGCGATCCGTCCGGCGTTTCGCTCTATCCGGGCCAGGCGACGACGACTCTCTGCCCGACGGATACGTTCGACGGCGATCCGCTCTACAACATGGGCGACGAACCGACCCCGTCGGAGATCGACCAGCGCCGCGAGACCTATTTCGCGCCGTATCATGCCGCCTTGCAGACGGAGATCGACCGGCTGCGCGGCATGCACGAGAACATCGTGCTCTATGACTGCCATTCGATCCGCTCGGTGCTGCCGCGCCTTTTCGAAGGCACTCTGCCGGTCTTCAACCTCGGCACCAATGACGGCAGGAGCACCGATCCCTCGCTGCAGCAAAAAGTTGCCGAGATTCTCGCCGCGACCGGCGAGAGCTGGGTGGTCAACGGACGCTTCAAAGGCGGCTGGATCACGCGCAGCTTCGGCCAGCCGCAAAATGGCGTCCACGCGTTGCAGATGGAGCTCTCCAACCGCGGCTATATGCGCGAGCCGGCCGAGAAGGGTTCGCCGGAAAACTGGCCGGTGCCTTACGACCCAAGCTATGCCGCGCCGATCCGCGCCACGCTGAAAACCATCCTCGAAACCGCCATTGAATGGGCTGGGCGCTGACGCGCCGCCTTACTCGAAAGGGACAATGATGAACGATCCGCGCCACAACATCCGCGAAGTGCGTGCGCCCCGCGGCGACAAGCTCAATGCCCGCTATTGGACGACCGAGGCGCCGCTGCGCATGCTGATGAATAATCTCGACCCGGAGGTCGCCGAGAACCCCAACGAGCTGGTCGTCTATGGCGGCATCGGCCGGGCGGCGCGCACCTGGAACGATTTCGACCAAATCGTCGCTTCGCTGAAGACGCTGGGCGAGGACGAGACGCTGCTGGTGCAGTCTGGCAAGCCGGTCGGCGTCTTCAAGACCCATTCCAATGCCCCGCGCGTGCTCATTGCCAATTCCAACATCGTGCCGCATTGGGCGACCTGGGAGAAGTTCAACGAGCTCGATAGGAAGGGCCTGATGATGTACGGCCAGATGACGGCCGGCTCCTGGATCTATATCGGCACGCAGGGGATCGTGCAGGGCACCTACGAGACCTTCGTCGAGGCCGGCCGCCAGCACTACAATGGCCATCTCAAGGGCAAGTGGATCCTGACCGGCGGTCTCGGCGGCATGGGGGGCGCCCAGCCTCTGGCTGCCGTCATGGCCGGCGCCTGCTGCCTGGCCATCGAATGCAACCCGGACTCGATCGATTTCCGCCTGCGCACCCGCTACCTCGACGAGAAGGCCGAAACGCTCGACGAGGCGATGGAGATGATCAATCGCTGGACCAAGGCCGGCGAAGCAAAATCGGTCGGCCTGCTCGGGAACGCCGCCGAGATCGTGCCGGAGATGTTCAGGCGCGGCATCCGCCCTGATATCCTCACCGACCAGACCTCGGCGCATGATCCGATCAATGGCTACTTGCCCAAGGGCTGGACCATGGCCGAGTGGCGCGAGAAGCGCACGTCCGATCCGAAGGCGGTGGAGAAGGCGGCGCGCGCGTCGATGCGCGAGCATGTCGAGGCGATGGTGGCGTTCTGGAACGCCGGCGTGCCGACGCTCGACTACGGCAACAACATCCGCCAGGTCGCCAAGGACGAGGGGTTCGAGAGTGCTTTCGCTTTTCCGGGCTTCGTGCCGGCCTATATCCGTCCGCTGTTCTGCCGAGGCATCGGTCCGTTCCGTTGGGCCGCGCTCTCGGGCGATCCGGAGGATATCTACAAAACCGACGCCAAGGTGCGCGAGCTCACCCCCGGCAACACCCATCTGCACAACTGGCTGGACATGGCGCGCGAGCGCATCTCGTTCCAGGGCTTGCCGGCGCGCATCTGCTGGGTCGGCCTTGGCGACCGCCACCGCCTCGGCCTCGCCTTCAACGAGATGGTCGCCAAGGGCGAGCTCAAGGCTCCCGTGGTCATCGGCCGCGATCATCTCGATTCCGGCTCGGTTGCCTCGCCGAATCGCGAGACGGAAGCGATGAAGGACGGCTCAGATGCCATTTCCGACTGGCCGCTGCTCAACGCCCTGCTCAACACTGCCTCCGGCGCCACCTGGGTGTCTCTGCACCACGGCGGCGGCGTCGGCATGGGTTTTTCCCAGCATGCCGGCATGGTGATCGTCGCCGACGGCACGGCGGATGCCGCCAGGCGCCTGGAGCGCGTGCTGTGGAACGACCCCGCGACGGGCGTCATGCGCCATGCCGATGCCGGCTACGACATCGCCATCCAGTGCGCCAGGGAGCACCAGCTCAACCTGCCGGGCATATTGGGCTAGAGCATGATGCCGAAAAGTGTGAAACGGTTTTCGGACAACATCATGCTCCATACCAAGAAGACAGAGCCGGATGATTTCAGGTCGAATCGACTTGAAATCGTCCGGCTGTAAGCCATGCGCATCCTTCGTGCCGCCGATTACCGCGTCATGCCGTGGAAGAATGGCGGCGGCACGACCACCGAGATCGCCGTCTCGCCCGATGGCGCCGGGCTCGACGATTTCGACTGGCGCGTCTCCATGGCCCGCGTCGCAACCAGTGGGCCGTTCTCCAGCTTCACCGGCATAGACCGCACGCTGTCGGTGCTGGAAGGTGAAGGGGTTGTGCTAGACATCGCCGGCCGGCCACCCGAATGCCTTACGGCTGACTCGGCGCCGCTCGCCTTTGCGGGCGACGTGCCGACGAGCGCGGCGCTGATCGGCGGTCCGATCACCGATCTCAACGTCATGACCCGCCGTGGCCGCATGGCCCATGTCGTGGAGCGCCGGCCGCTCTCCGGTGAGAGTCGTATTTCGCCGCGCGCCGATACGACGCTGGTTCTGGCGGCCAACGCAGGCTTCACGTTTCTCACGGACGACGGGCCTAGCCTCGGACCGCTCGATACGCTGATCCTCGACCGCGACAGCCCGGAATTGCGGCTCCGGCCCCAGAGGCGGGGGCTGCTTTTCGTGATTGCGCTCGATCGCCTTGCCGCCAACCATTAACGGCTGTTGCCAAACATGATCGCGGCGCGGGCGAATTATCGCCCGGCCCCTTGCATGTATCACGAAAAAGCCTGAATCCTTGCCCTGATCCAACCGGGGGCGAAGAGCGAGGGGCGTTCGCCCGCAAGCTGTCGAAAGGGCACGCCCCTGTTGTGGTGCGCAGAACAAACTTTCGGCCGATCAGTCATGCAACCAATTGCAATTGAACCGGTTTTAGGGCCATTGCCGTGGCGGTGACGCCGCATTGCGCCCCCGCTTACGGAATTTTCAATGAACATTCAGACCAATCCCAACAAGATCGAACACACAAGCACCGGCTTCCCGTCCGTGACGGAAGCGCCGATACGCTCCAATTTCCTGCCTGAGGACCGGCTGCGCGCCTTGGGCGTCGCCTTAGCCAACGGCGAGGTCAAGGACCTGTTCGGCCTCGCCCCGTTCGAGTTCCAGGCCCGCATCCGCGACAGCGCCAAGAAGATCCTCGAAGTCTACCGCTCGACCAATGCCGCCCAGGCCAAGGGCGAGACCATCACGCCGGCCGCGCAATGGCTGCTCGACAACAATTACCTGGTCGAGGAGACGATCTTCCAGGTCAAGCGCGACCTGCCGCGCCGCTTCTATCGCCAGTTGCCGACGCTGACGCTCGGCGACGGCACGGTGCTGCCGCGCGCCTTCGTCGTTGCCTGGAGCTTTGTCGAGCATTCCGACAGCTCGGTCTCGGCCAACATGTTCAAGGCCATCGTTGAGGGCTTCCAGTCGGTCGAGCCGATGAAGATCGGCGAGCTCTGGGCGCTGCCCTCCCTGCTGCGCTTCGTGCTGATCGAGAACTTGCGCCGCATCGCCGTGCGTGTCGAGCGCACCAGGCAGATGCGCCAGACCGCCAACGAGGTCGCCGACCGGGTTCTGGCGACCGACGACAATGCCGACCGCACCAGGATCCTGTCGCACTACAGCGCGCATGCGCAGGACACCACTTTCGCCACCCAGTTGCTCTACCGTCTGCGCGACGGGTCGCAGAACGCCGGCCGGGCGCTGGAATGGCTGGAAGGCGAGCTCGAAAAGACCGGCTCCGACGCCGAGGAGATCATCATTTCCGAGCATCAGACGCTGTCCAGCGGCAACGTCACAACCGGCAATATCATCCGCGGCCTTCGCCTCATCAACGACGTCGACTGGACGGTCTGGTTCGAAGGCGTCAGCCGCATCGACACGCTGCTGCGTGAAAAGACCGATTTCGCCGACCTCGATTTCTTCTCGCGCGACCAGTATCGCACCGCGATCGAGCAGCTGGCGCGGCGCTCCGCGCTGTCCGAATATCGGGTGGCTGAAAAGGCGATCGAGCTTGCCGGCCACACCCCCGGCGTCACCGACGCATCCGGCGTGCCGGAAACGGCGGACCCGGACGTGCACACCGATGTCGGCTTCTTCCTCGTCGGGCCGCGCCGGCAAGAGCTGGAAAAGGCGATCGGCTATCGACCGCCTTTCTATGTGACATTCAAGCGCGCCTTTGCCAGCGCCGGCTGGCTGGGCATCGTGGTGCCGGTTTTTCTTCTGACGGCGCTGCTGCTGGTTCTGTCGGGGAGGGCGCTTGCCAATCTCGGCCTGTCGGTGGAATCGATCACGCTGATGCTGGCGCTGTTCGCCGTGCCGGCAAGCGAAGGCGCGCTGGCCTTCTTCAACACTGTCGTGGCGCTGTTCCTCAAACCCACCCGGCTTGTCGGCTACGACTACAACAAGCACGGCATCCCGGCCGAGGCGCGCACTCTGGTCGTGGTGCCCTCGCTGATCGGCTCCCGCGACGACGTCGAGGAAAACATCCGCAACATCGAGGTGCATCACCTCGCCAACACGGCCGAAGAAATCCATTTCGCGCTTTTGTCCGATTGGCCGGATTCCAAGACCGAGATCGACGCCGCCGACATCGAGATCCTGCAATATGCCCGCGACGAGATCGCCAGGCTCAACGCCCGCTATCCGTCGGAAGGCTCTCCGCGCTTTTATCTTCTGCATCGCCGCCGGCTCTTCAATCAGGCGCAGGGCTGCTGGATGGGCTGGGAGCGCAAGCGTGGCAAGCTGCACGAGCTGAACCTTCTCTTGCGCGGCGACAGCGACACCACTTTCCTGCCGCTCGACGTTCCGCTGCCGGAAAAGGTTGTCTACGTGATGACCCTCGACGCCGACACGCGCACGACGCGCGACGCGGTTTCTAGCCTGGTCGGCAAACTCGCCCATCCGCTCAACCGCCCGCATTTCGACCCGGTAAAGCGCGTCGTCACCGCGGGCTACACGATCCTGCAGCCGCGCATCACGGCGTCGCTGACCAGCGGCGACGACGCCTCCTTCTTCCAGCGCGTCTTCTCGGCCAATCGCGGCCTCGACCCCTATGTGTTCGCCGTCTCCGACGTCTATCAGGACGTCTTTGGCGACGGGTCCTTCACCGGCAAGGGCCTCTACCATCTCGACGCCTTCGAGGCGGCGCTGAAGAGCCGCATCGAGGAAAACACCATCCTCAGCCACGATCTGCTCGAAGGCGCGCTGTCGCGCGCGGCATTAGTCACCGACGTAGAGCTGGTCGAGGACTATCCGACCCGCTACTCGGTCGACGCCTCGCGCCACCATCGCTGGGCCCGCGGCGACTGGCAGCTGCTCGGCTACATCTTCGATCCGCGCTCCGGCGTGCCGGCGCTGTCGCGCTGGAAGATGGTCGACAATCTGCGCCGCTCGGTGACCCCGATCTTGTGGGTCATGGCCTGTGTTGCCGGCTGGACGCTGCTGCCCTTCACTCAGGCGGCGCAATGGCAGGCGCTTCTGATCCTGAGCCTGTTCATGGCGCCGACCTTCGACATCGTGAACGGCATTCTGCCAAAGAGCGGCGACCAGACGCCGCGCGGCCACTTCTCGGCGCTTGCGCGCGACACCGTGTTCGGCACGGCGCTGGTGGCGCTGAAGGTGCTCTTGATGGCGCATCTCGCCTGGATGATGGGCGATGCCATCATCCGCACCCTCTACCGCCTCTTCGTCAGCCGGCAGAACCTGCTCGAATGGCGCACCGCCTCGCAGGCGGCCAAGGGCGGGAACGATCTCGGCGCCTATTACGGCATGATGTATGGCGCGGTGATCATCGGCGTCGTCGGCCTGGCGATCCCGGTGCTGGCCGATTCCACCGGCGCTTTCGTCGCCTTCTTCTTCGCCATCTTCTGGATCGCTTCGCCCGCTGTCGCCTGCTGGATCAGCCGCTCGGCCGAGACCGAGGACAGGCTGCGCATATCGAGCGCCGACATCCAGGTGCTGCGCACCTTCGCGCGCCGCACATGGCACTATTTCGAGACCTTCGTCACGCCCGAGCAGCATCATCTGCCGCCGGACAATTTCCAGGAAAGCCCAGCACCGGTGGTGGCGCCGCGCACCTCGCCGACCAACATCGGCGTCTATCTGCTCTCGGTGGTTTCGGCGCGAGATTTCGGCTGGATCAGCCTGTCGGATGCCATCACTCGGATCGACGCCACGATGACGACGATCGAGAACATGCCGCGCGACCGCGGCCATCTCTACAACTGGTATGACACGACGACGCTGAAGCCGCTCTATCCGCTTTACATCTCGGCGGTCGACAGCGGCAATCTCGCCGGCCATCTGGTCGCTGTTGCCGCCTCCTGCGCCGAATGGGCCGAAGCGCCCTCCGTGCATCTGCAGGGCGATTTCGAAGGCATCATCGACACCGTCACCATCCTTGACGAAAGCCTGGAAGAGCTGCCGGACGACCGGCGGCAGTTGCGGCCGCTACGCCAGCGTCTGGCCGACCGCCTCGACGGCATGCGCCGCGCGGTTGCAACCATCAAGGCGCAGCCGGAGATGGCCTCGATCCGCACCATCAACCTTGCCGTGCTCGCCGGCGAGATCCGCAAGCTCGCCACCGCCATCCACACCGAGGCGGCGTCACCCAGGAGTGATGTCATCGCTGACTGGGCGGCCAGGCTGGAAGCGACTTGCGAGGCGCATGTGCACGATTCGCACAATGACGAGAGCGCCGTCGCCGCTCTGCGCGCCAAGCTGCTCGCTCTGCGCGAGCGCTGCCGCCGCTACGCCTTCGAGATGGATTTCTCGTTCCTCATGCGGCAGGAACGCAAGCTGCTGTCGATCGGCTACCGTGTCGAGGACCGCCAGCTCGACGAGAGCTGCTACGACCTTCTTGCCTCCGAGGCGCGGCTGACCAGCCTGTTCGCCATCGCCAAGGGCGACCTGCCGACCGAGCATTGGTTCCGTCTCGGACGCCCGATCGTCGAGATCGGATTCCAGGGCGCGCTCATGTCCTGGTCGGGCTCGATGTTCGAGTATCTGATGCCGCCGCTGGTGATGAAGGAGCCGCAGGGCTCGATTCTCAACCAGACCAGCAAGCTTATCATCAAGCGCCAGATCCAGTATGCTCGTTCCAAGAACGTGCCCTGGGGCATTTCGGAAGCGGCCTACAACGCCCGCGACCGTGAACTCACCTATCAGTATACCAATTTCGGTGTGCCCGGCCTCGGCCTCAAGCGCGGCCTTGGCCAGAACACTGTGATCGCGCCCTACGCGACGATCCTGGCCGCGCAGTTCAGCCCGCGCGAGGCGGTGCAGAACCTGCGGCGGCTGCGCTCGATCGGCGCGCTTGGCCGCCACGGTTTCTACGACGCCGTCGATTTCACGCCGCAGCGCGTGCCCGAAGGCTCCGACCATGCCGTGGTGCAGAATTACATGGCGCACCATTCCGGCATGTCGATCGCCGCCGTCGCCGACGCCATTTTCGAGGGCCGGCTGCGCGAGCGCTTCCACAGCGATCCGGTGATCGAGTCGGCCGAGCTTCTCCTGCAGGAGAAGGCGCCGCGCGACATTCCGACCGCGACGGTCAGGACGGAAGCCGACGAGCGATCCAAGGACGAGACCGAGACGGAGAGCCCGGACAGCCGGGTTATCCTTGATCCAATCAAGGCGCTGCGGGCGACCAATGTCATGTCGAACGGCCGCTATTCGGTCATGGTCACGGCGACCGGCTCCGGCTACAGCCGCTTCGGCGAGCTTGCCGTCACCCGCTGGCAGCCGGATCCGAGTGAGGATCGCCTCGGCTCCTATATCTTCCTGCGCGACACCGCGACCGGCGACTGGTGGTCCGCCACCGCCGAGCCGAAGCGCGCCGAGGGCGAGCGCGTCCAGACATTGTTTGCCGACGACAAGGCAAGCTTCACCAAATCGGTCGGCTCGCTGCGCTCCGAGGTCGAATGCATCGTCATTTCCGAAGGCAACGGCGAAGGCCGTCGCATCACCCTCTACAATGACGGCGCCACCGACCGGCATATCGAGGTGACGTCCTTTGCCGAGCTGGTGCTGGGCAACGAGGCCTCGGACAATGCCCATCCGGCATTCTCCAAGATGTTCGTCGAGACCGAGATCGCGCCGAACAACGGCGCGATCTTCGCCACGCGGCGCAAGCGCGACAAGAACGACCCCGACCTCACGATGGTGCATTTCGTCACCGACCCGTCGGGCCCGTCGCGCGATGCCGAGGCCGAGACCGACCGGCGCGCCTTCATCGGCCGTGGCCGCACCATCGTCGATGCCGTCGCCTTCGACCCCGGCGTCAGGCTGTCCGGCAATCAGGGCTTTACCCTCGACCCGGTCGCGGCGCTGCGCCGCCAGGTGCGCGTGCCGGCCAACAAGAAGATCTCGCTGACCTTCTGGACCGCTGTAGGCGCCAATCGCGCCGAACTCGACGAGGCGATCGCCCGGCTCGACCACCAGGAGAGCTTTGCCCGCCAGGCGATGCTGGCCTGGACGCGCAGCCAGGTGCAGACGCGCCATCTTGGCCTCAGCCTCACTGACGCGGCCAATGTGCAGAAGCTGGCCCGCTACCTGATCTATCCCGATCCGTTCCTGCGCCTGCCGGCGGAATCCATCGCCTCGGGCCTCGGTCGCCAGTCGAGCCTGTGGCCGACCAGCATCTCCGGCGATTTCCCGATCTTCCTCGTGCGCATCGGCGACGTCGCCGATCTCGAGATCGTCGCCCAGGCGCTGCGCTTCCAGGAGTACATGAGGGCGCGCGGCATGATGATCGACTTCGTCGTCGTCAACGAACAGGCCTCGTCCTATGTGCAGGACCTGCAGCGCGCGGTGGAGACGCTGTGCGAGAACAGCCGCCTGCGCGGCCGCGAGCTGGGGCCGCGCCAGCACATCTTCGCGGTGCGTCGTGACCTGATGGACGAGCCGACCTACAAGACCTTGCTGTCGGTCGCGCGGGTGGTCCTGCACACCCGCAACGGCACGATCTTCGACCAGCTCGAACGCGCCGAGACGGCGGCGCTGCAGGCCCGTGATGCCTTGCTGCAGGTGGAGGGCGGCTCGCCGCGCGAACCTGTTCCGCCGCTGCCCCTGCCAGTGCCGGCAAGCAAGGCTGGAACCGACATCGCAGCCGACGGCAGAGGCCTCAGTCTCTGGAACGGCTTTGGCGGTTTCGATGGCGACGGCCGCCACTATGTAACGCGGCTGACCGGACGGCGCTCGACGCCGCAGCCTTGGATCAACGTCATCTCCAATGCTTCCTTTGGCTTCCATGTTTCGGCCGAAGGCGCCGGTTTCACCTGGAGCCGCAACAGCCGCGACTACCAGCTGACGCCGTGGTCGAACGATCCGGTATCGAACCGGCCGGGCGAGGGCTTCTACATCTATGACCAGCTGAGCGGTAAGGCGTTCTCGCCGATGGCGGCCGTGGTGCGCGATCCGTCAATGGTCTACGAGACGTGGCACGGGCAGGGGTTCTCCACCTTCCGCTCGAAGCGCGGGCCGCTGTCGATGGACCTTACTCAGGTGGTGGATCCGAGGGATCCGGTGAAGATCACGCGGTTGCGCATCCAGAATGCCGGTCCGGCGCCGGCCCGGCTGCGCATTTACGCCTATGCCGAATGGGTGCTGGGCGGCCATCGCTCGCGCACGGCGGCGACCATCGTGCCCTCGCGCGATGCAGCAACGGGCGCGCTTCTGGCGCAGAACCCCTATGGCCTCGACTTCGGCGAGCGAGTCGCCTTCCTGGGGGCAAGCCACCCGATCCATTCGGTGACCGCCGACCGCTCCGAATTCATCGGCAGGCACGGCACGACCGAGTATCCGCAAGCCGTGCTGGGCGGGCTTGCGCTCTCCGGCCGCATCGAGGCGGGCGACGACCCTTGCGCGGTCGTCGCAAGCGACATCGACATTCCCGCCGGTGGCGACGTCACGCTGTCCTGGCTGCTCGGCGACGCGGCCACCCCCGCCGAGGCAAGCTCGCTGGTGCAGACCCATCGCGGCAAGGATTTCGACCAGCGCCTGGCCGACAATGAAAAAGCGTGGCGCGGCTTCCTCGACACCATCCAGGTCGAGACGCCGGACGAGGCGATGAACGCCATGGTCAATCACTGGCTGCCTTACCAGAGCCTGGCATGCCGCATCCGCGCGCGCTCAGCTTTCTACCAGGCGAGCGGCGCTTTCGGCTTCCGCGACCAGTTGCAGGACACGCTCGCCCTTCTGGCGCACGATCCGGAGCTGGCGCGCGACCAGATTCTCAATGCAGCGCGCCGGCAGTTCCCGGAAGGCGACGTGCAGCACTGGTGGCTGCCGCGCACCGATGCCGGCGTGCGCACCATGATCTCTGACGACGTGGTCTGGTTGGCGCATGCGACGGCCCGTTACATCGAGGTGACCGGCGACTTCGCGATCCTTAAGGAACAGTTGCCCTTCATCGACGGGCAGCAGCTCGGCGAAGGCGAGCATGACGCCTTCTTTACGCCGGAGATCACCAAGAACACCGCTTCGCTCTATGATCATTGCGGCCGCGCGCTCGATCTCGCGATCAAGCGCAGCAGCCCTGCCGGCCTGCCGCTGATCCTTGGCGGCGACTGGAACGACGGCATGAACCGTGTCGGCGAGGGCGGCAAGGGCGAGAGCGTGTGGCTGGGCTGGTTCCTCCTGAAGACGCTCACCGACTTCGCCGCTGTCGCCAAGGGGCAGGGCGACAGCAAGAGGGCACAGGCCTGGCTGAAGCACGCGGACGTGCTGAAGCGGGCCCTGGAAAGCACCGCCTGGGATGGCCAGTGGTACCGGCGCGGCAGTTTCGACGACGGCACGCCGCTCGGCTCGCACGATTCGGACGAGTGCAAGATCGACTCCATCGCCCAGTCCTGGAGCGTGCTGTCGGGCGAGGGCGATCCGGCGCGCTCGACCACGGCCATGGAGCAGGCGACCGGGATGCTGGTCGATGACGAGCTCAAGATCGTCAAGCTGTTCACGCCGCCCTTCTCGAAAAGCGAGAAGGACCCCGGCTACATCAAGAGCTACCCGCCGGGCGTTCGCGAGAATGGCGGCCAGTACACCCATGCCGCCACCTGGTTCGTGATCGCGCTCGCCGAAATGGGCCGCACCGACGAGGCCTATCGCTGCTTCTCGATGCTGAACCCGGTCAATCACGCTTCGGACGAAGCTGCGGCCGAACACTACCGTGTCGAGCCCTATGTCGTGGCCGCGGACATCTATTCCGGCGAAGGCAAGGGCGGCCGCGGCGGATGGACTTGGTACACGGGCTCGGCCGGCTGGCTTTACCGCGCCGCGGTGGAAGGCATCCTCGGCATCGAGCGGCGCGGCAAGGAGATCACGTTTAGGCCGAAGCTGCCCGGGCACTGGGACGGCTACGCCGCGACGCTCAAGATGTTCGGCGGTGAAATCAAGCTTCGCGTCATCCGCGACAAAAAGACCAAGTCGATCTCGCTAGAAGTCGACGGTTCGAAGAAAAAATCGGCCTCTTTCGAGCCGAAAGCCGGCGACAAGACTGAGGTCGTCGTCAGGATACCTGCGTAAAATCAAAGACTTGGCTTATCGGCCGCGCATCCCTAGGGTGCGCGGCCGATCGCCGTTTTTTACTTGGCGTCGTTCCCGCGCGCCGATGCCGCGCCTTCCTTTAGGGCAAGCTAAGCAAGCTGGCTGTGATTAAAAATGTGGCAGCGGGGGCGAAGTGCCATTATTTTGCCGCAAGGCTGACATTTCACCTTTTATCTCAAACCGTTAGGTGATCACGTCAGATTTCGTACCGTCGTCATCTTTTGTTCGCTAAATGGGAACGGAAGGGATAGACGACGCATTGTTTCGCGACACGTTAATCGATACGTGTCAGGAAATGGTGCGGTGCACAATACCGGCATTGAGCACAGAAAAGAGTTTGGCGGAGTAGCTGAAGTGTCACTTCTGCAGATCTACTTTAGAGCGCTGGGTTATCTGGCGGCCGACAAGAAGCGCGTCGCGCTGATTTGCGGCGCCAACGTCGCGCTCGCGGCGATCGCGATCCTCGAGCCGATCCTGCTGGGCAGGGTGATCGGTGCCATCTCCGAAAATGGGCCTGTGTTTTCGACACTCGCCGTATGGGCCGCACTCGGTGCTTTCAACGTCATCGCCTTCGTGCTGGTGGCGCGCGGCGCCGACCGCTTCGCCCACGCCCGCCGCTCGGAAGTGCTGTGCCAGTCCTTCGAACGCGTGATCACAATGCCGCTCGCCTGGCACCATCAGCGCGGCACGTCCAATTCGCTGCACACGCTGCTGCGTGCTGTCGAGACCCTGTTCAGCCTGTGGCTCGAATTCATGCGCGTGCATTTGTCGACGGCTATCGCGCTGGTGCTGCTGGTGCCGACCGCGCTTGCCATGGATATCCGCATGTCCGTCGTGCTGCTCGGCCTCGGCATTCTCTACGTCGGCATCGGCCGCATCGTCATGCGCCGCACCAAGTCGGGTCAGACCGCCGTCGAGCGCCACTACCACACCGTCTTTGCCCATGTGTCCGACTCGGTCAGCAACGTCGCCGTGCTGCAGAGCTACAACCGCATCGGGCATGAGACCGCGACGCTGAAGCGTTACGTCAAGGATCTGCTCGACGCGCAGAATCCTGTGCTCGACTGGTGGGCGATCGCCAATGCGCTGAACCGCCTGTCATCGACCATCTCGATGATGATCGTGCTGTCGATTGGCGCCTATCTCGTCACCCGTGGCCAGCTCCGCGTCGGCGACGTCGTCGCCTTCACCGGCTTTGCCGGGATGCTGATCGCTCGCCTCGACCAGATGTCGGCCTTCACCACCCAGATTTCCGAGGCCCGCGCCAAGCTGGAGGACTTCTATCGCCTTGAAGACTCGGCCGCCGAAGCCATAGAGCCGGACGGCTTGCGTGAGCTCACCAACGTCACCGGCCATGTGCGCTTCGAGGACGTCAGCTTCGAGTTTGCCAATTCCGGCCACGGCATTGAGGACGTCTCGTTCGAGGTCCAGGCAGGCCAGACGGTCGCCATTGTCGGCCCGACCGGCGCCGGCAAGACGACGCTGATCAATCTGCTGCAGCGGGTCTTCACACCGTCCAGCGGCCGTATCCTGATCGACGGCATCGACACTAAGACCGTGACCCGCAAGTCGCTGCGCCATTCCATCGCCACCGTCTTCCAGGACGCCGGCCTGCTCAACCGCTCGATCGAGGACAATATCCGCGTCGGCCGCGCCGATGCCAGCAATGACGAAGTGCACGCCGCGGCCAATGCCGCCGCCGCGCAGGACTTCATCCTGGCCAAGAGCAGCGGCTACGACACCGTCGTCGGCGAGCGCGGCGGCCAGCTGTCGGGAGGCGAACGCCAGCGTATCGCCATCGCCCGCGCCGTGCTCAAGGATGCGCCGATCCTGGTGCTCGACGAGGCGACCAGCGCGCTCGACGTCGAGACGGAGGATCGAGTCAAGGAAGCGATCGACGAGCTGCGCCGCAACCGCACCACCTTCATCATCGCCCACCGCCTGACCACGGTCCGCGACGCCGACCTCGTCGTCTTCATGGACAAGGGCAAGGTCGTCGAGATGGGCGGCTTCACCGAGTTGTCGCTGCGCAACGGCCGCTTCGCCGCCCTGCTGCGCGCCGGCGGCCTGCTCAATGATGAAGAGGTCCGCCGCCTCAGCCGTCCCGTGACGGAAGCGGCGTAAGGCTGTCCAGCCGATAGATGGGTAACACTTTGAACCGGATACATGGGTTACAGTTTTCCCCCTGAGTTGCTGTCCGCCGC
>NZ_JARTVT010000021.1:0-137912 GCF_029625685.1 Mesorhizobium sp. WSM4976 | reverse complement strand
CCGCAATCCACCTCACACCGGCCGATCGCGGCAAAACCGGCCGAAACAGCCGCTAAAATGACCCTCGCATAAGCCGATCTCGCATCAACCAAACGCGAAACGGCCTCACCGCTCCGGTTTTTCCGCAGCCTGTTAAACCCCAGTTGCTTTTTCGCGGCCGCCAGCCTATGTAGCCGGTTCTTGAGCGCGCCCATCGTCTAGCGGTCAGGACACCGCCCTCTCACGGCGGGAACAGGGGTTCGATTCCCCTTGGGCGTACCAAGTTTCCAAAAAAAGCCGACTTTCGAAAAGACTCCATCAGGCTGGTCATAAGGCAGCAAGGGCGACGGCGGCAGCTAGACCGGCTTCGGTTCTTTCGCGCGATGCATGCTCCAACAACCTCGATAAGTGCTGGAGGTGCATCGATTGCGCATCTTCAAGCAACTGCAAAAAGGTGGTCGCCTTGCCTCGCGGCAGCCGGCGGCGCTTCAGCGCGGCAATTCGCGCGCGCTGGCACTTGATGTGCCGCTCCGCTTGCAGGACGTGGCGTTCCGCCATCCGAATGTCGTCAGCCAATGCCATCGGCTCAAAACGGTCCGGCGAGCCAATGGGTTCCATTTCGGAAGCCGCCATTCTGCGACGCAGATCCATGCCTCGATGCGGCACCGGCTCCAGTTGCCGCCGCTTCTGGTGCAACGTCCCGGATTGGATTAGCATCTCCTCATCTGCGCTGCGGCCGCGATCGACAAGACGCGGACGTGGGGGCAGGAAGAACAAGCGGCGGTCCCGGTGCCGAGCGTCGAGGCATCCGAGAAAACGTCAGCCGGCTCAAATGCAGGCGGGGAGGATCCAATGCGGAAGCTGCAGTCGCAAGGCGTTCATCACATCACTCTGGTCGGCGCCGGACGCCAGACCTCGATCGACTTCTGGGAAGGCGTGCTTGGCATGCCCTTCATTTTCGAGCAGCCCAATCTCGACAAGGCCAGCGAAAGCCACCTTTATTTCGATCCGGGTGACGGGCGCCTGATCACGGTCTTCACCGACGAGAGCCGGACCCCAGTCAAGCGGCGGACGCCGACCGATACCGGTTGCGTCCATCACATTGCCTTTTCGGTGTCGCGGGTCACTTTCCTGCAGGCGGTCGCGCGGCTCGACGAGCGCGGCATCAAGCACAGTGGCGTCAAGGATCGCGGCTTCATGGATTCGATCTATTTCGAGGATCCGCTTGGACTGCTGATCGAGCTTGCGTCCTACCGTTTCGAGCCGCCGGCCGGCATCACCCATTCAGACGTGCTGATGGAGGCGCACAAGATCCGCGTGGCGCGCGGCGACTACAATATCGCCGAACTCCATCTGGCCGACGCCATCCAGGCGCTGGTCGAGCGGTCGCGTAAAACCCTGTCCGAAAACAGGGCGCCGAAAAACCCCTATTAACCTGGTCAAAGGGAGGACCGAGATGGCAAAGGCAGCAACGAAGAGCGCAAGGAAACCCGCGGCCAAGGCCGCGCCGAAAGCAGCGGCGAAGACGGCCGCCAAGGTGGCGGCAAAAGCCGCACCAAAAGTGACGACCAAAGCCGCGCCCAAGACGACCGCAAAGGCAAAAGCAAAGCCGGCCAAGAAGCCCGGCATAAAACTCAGCATGCTGAGGCCGAGCGTCAACAACATGACAGTCAGGGTTTTCGCGCGCGCGGCCGGGCTCGATCCGGCGGAGACCGACGCCTGGGGCCATACGCGCTCGCCTGAGTTCCTGGCGCGCAATCCGGCGCATCTGACGCCGATGATCGAGGACAAGGGCCTGCCGCGCGGCGTGCTGTGGGAAAGCTGCGCCATCATGCAGTATCTCGCCAACAAGCACGGGCTGGAGAAGTTCTATCCCAAGGCGCCGGCGAAGCGAGCCATGATCGACAGCGCGATGTTCTATCTGGTCGGGACCCTTTATCCTTATGTCGCGCGCGCGACCTATCCGGCGCTCGGCTTTCCGCATTATGCCGGCGAGGTCGGCCACAGCGACGCCCATCCCGATAAGAAATCGGAGGCGCAGAAGGCGGCGATGGCCGCGATCGCCGAGCCGCTCGAGGTGTTTCACTCTTTCTTCCGTAACGGCAAACCGTTCATCGGCGGCAACAACCCATCGATTGCCGACATAAGGCTGGCGGCAACGCTCGAATTCCTGGCGGTCATCGACTACGCGCTGCCCGAATGGGCGAAAGAGTACATGGCGGCGCTGGAGAAGAAACTCGGCAAAGCTTACGCCGAGCCAGCCGGTGACGTGCGCGGCTACATCGCACATGTGAAATCGCAGGCCAGGGCGTAGCGGTCGCTCGGCGTTAAGATTTCGTTCACCTAGGACCTGTCTACTGGGTTTAGGCCTCGCTGCGACCACGGATGTACTGGCGCCATGACGAGGCAAGGGAAAGGTCGGCTCCGTGCCGGCCTTTTGCTTTTCTCGCGGGCCATCGCGCCGCAATCACGACAGTATGATTGCGGCGCCGGCGTGCACGCTGAAATCCTATTGTCATCCTCGTCATGGATCGTACCATACCCCCGGGCGGCCGTGCGATGGCGACGAGATCAGCGATGAAGATGGCAAGGTTCTTGACGATCACGGGCGCGGTGCTGGTCGCGCCCTTTCCCTCCTTGGCAGCGCCCCTCAACAGCATGAACGAGGCCGGCGGCGGCCATGCAGGCCTGCTGGACGCCGCCGGCCAAGTCCGAGAATTCCTCGGTCACGCTCAGCTTCAGCTTCAAGCGCGACGGCACGCTGATCGGGCCGCCCAAAACGACGGCCATTCATATCGTCGGCGGCGACAAGGCGCGCCAGGCCTATGTTGACGCGGCGATAAAGGCGCTGAATGATTGCCTGCCGCTCAGCTTTTCGCCGGCGCTGGCGCAAGGCATCGCCGGCAATGTCTTCACGCTGCAGTTCAATTCGCCGAAGAAATAAGCGGCAGGCTCACCGTTTTCAGGTCAGGCCGCGAACGCCCGACCCGGAACGCCTGGCTTGGGCGTGTTTTTCCAACTCCGGCATCTCGAAGACATAGTCGCTCCAGGCCGAATCCGGGATCTGCCCGGCCAGGTAACAATCCAGCAGAAGCTTCTGTTCCGGGGTAAGGGGCCTCGGCGCCTGCTCATGATCCAACCCAAGCGAATGGATCAGGTTCCTGGTCAGGCCAGAGACGGTGAAGTGAATGGACATCTTCAGTCTCCTGGGTGCAGCGCGGATCACGTCAGTGCCAGGAAACGTCCACCACCCTCAAAGGTTTCATCAGCAATCCGTGATCGCGTCGGCGGCTCGGTTTTCAGGCCGGCTCTTGTTCGGCGCTGTCCGGCCGGCACTGGGTCCACGGAAGGAACGCTATTGGCAGATGACGCGATAGCGCTTGCCGTCCTCGCCGACGTTCCTGCAGGTGAGGGGGCTCTGCTCGCCGGATGCCGGGACAGGCGGATGCTGGCCAAAGGACGGCTTCTTCGAAGCGGGTCCGGAATGGCGCCGGACAGCGGGGCTCGACGGCAGGATGGCCGGCGCGCTTGGCGGCGGAGGAAACACATCCGACACGACCTGCCTCGAGGCCGTCGTTCCCGGCGGCGCCTTGTCCCAGACGCGCCTGACATCCATCCGGCTGGGAACGATCACCGTGCCGTCGTCGCTTCGTGTGCAGGCGCCTGCTGCAAGCAGCGCGGAGCACAGGACGAAAGCGGTGATTCGATTGAACATTAGCAATACCTCAGGTGCCTTATATTGTGTCGTTGCCTCAATCGCCAACAGGCGGATTACCGCAACCGGCGCCACGATGCTGGTTTTCTCAACTGCATCGAACGGCAGGTGGTTGCGTTTCATTATGGTTAGCGGATCGTTAATGCTTGTCGGGCAAATTCCGCCGACGAACCGGGAAGCGGGGTTCGGCTGGGGGTCGCACAGCATGTCGGACGTGGGCAAGACGAGTGGGACAGGCGGCATGCGCGACCCGTTCGACGCAACGACGGGAAATGACGACGACACGCCCGCCGGCGAAGGCGGCGAACAGCATCTTGCCGACCTCGAGCGCACGATGGACGCCATGCGGATGGGCGTCGTGCTTCTGGACGCCCGGCTCGACACGCTGATCATCAATCAAGCCTACCGGGAGTTGTCCAGGATCCCCGAGGGGGCGGTGACTGTCGGGGCGCCATTCAGCCGCCTGATGGATCTCAATCGCCGCAACGGCATCTATGGCGAGATCGACGAACAGGAGTGGCAGCGCTATCTTGCCAGCCGAATCGCGGATATTCGTGCCGGTTCCGTTGCGCCGCGCGAGCTCGTCCATGCCGACGGCCGCACGATGATATTCTCGGTGACGGCGTTGTCCGGCGGCAAGCGCCTGTTGACCTACTATGACGTCACCGACGTCAAGCGCCGAGACGCCGAGATCGAAAGAGCCAATGCCAGGACTGCCGAGACGTTCAGCAATCTCAGCCTGATGGTCGATTCGATGCCGATCGGCGTCATCGTTGTCGACGCCGAATTGCGCGTCGAGGTGATCAACCGGGCCTTCTACGACTTCTGGAAGATCGATCCGCGGCGCGCTCCGGCCGGCATCTCTTTTCGCGACCTCATGGAAGCCAGCCGTGACGCCGATCCGTTCGGCGCCGAGGAGCAGGCATGGCAGAGCCACGTCGCTGAACGCGAGGCCGAAATCCGCGCCGGCGCCGCGGGCTCCAGGCAGCTGCCACGCAAGGACGGCTGCACGCTGATCGCCTCGCTGGCGCCGCTTCCGGGCGGCAAGCGGCTGATCTCCTATGTCGACATCACCGACATGAAGCAGCGCGAGACCGAGGCCGAGGACGCTCGCAGGAATCTCGTCACCGTGCTGGAGTCGCTGCCCGCCGGCGTCATCATCTATGATCGCGACGATCGCTTCGTCTTCGCCAACCGCAAGCTGCAGGACACGCTGCCGGGGCTGAAGCCGGCCTGGCAGCCGGGCCGCACATTCCGCGAGGCGTTGGCTCTCGGCCATTCGGTCGGCTATTTCCGCTCGAGCGGCGACACAGAAATCGACGGTCTGTACGGCGTCGACACCGAGCGCTGGCTTGACGCCATGCTCAAGCGGTACCGTTTGCCAAACTCCGCCTACGAGCGGCTCAACGCCGACGGGCGCTGGTACCAGGTCTATGACATGCGCACCGATGACGGGACGTTCATTGGCGTGCGCGTCGATATCACCGACATAAAGGTCCGCGAGAAGGCGCTGCGCGACTCCATGCGCCAGATCGACCTCTACCGGCACGTGATGGATGAGCTGCCTGTGGCCGCCTTCATCAAGGCCGACGATCTCAGCATGGAATTCGTCAACAAGGCCTGGTGCGCGCTGACCGGATTCGAAAAGGACGAGGTGCTCGGCAAGACGGATCGTGAGCTTTTCGCGTCGGAAGAAGCCGACGGCTTCAGCAGCGACGACACCGAAGTCGTGGCAACCGGCGCGGGACGCGAGGTCGAGGAGGCCGTCACCCATCGCGACGGCACGGTGCGGCAGCTGATGACGCGCAAGAGCCGGCTGGTGGCCATTGACGGGTCGGTGCATCTGGTCGGCTCCAGCACCGACATCACCGACGTCAAGGCGCGCGAGCAGGCGCTTCGGCAGAGCATGAGCGAGAACGAGGTGTTCCGCAGCCTCATCGACAACGTGCCGGTGTCGATCTACGCCAAGCGTTCGGACCTCAGGCAATTCTATGTAAACAAGGGCTGGTGCGATCTCACCGGCTTCAGCCCGGAAGAAGCGATCGGCAAGACCGACGTCGAGATATTCGGCGCCGACGGCGAAGCTTTCGTCGCCGGAGACCTTGCCGTGCTGCGCACCGGCGAGACGCAGGAGATCGAGGAGACGGTGACGCTGCCGGACGGCAGCGTCAGGCACCAGTTCGCGCGCAAGGGCGCGATGATCGCCTCGGACGGCTCGCTCTACCTCATCGGCTCCACCACCGACATCACAGAGCTCAAGCAGCGCGAGGCCGAACTCAGCGAAGCGCGGCAACGTGCTGTGCTCGCCGACCGGGCCAAGTCGGAATTCCTCGCCAATATGAGCCACGAGATCCGCACGCCGATGAACGGGGTTCTTGGAATGGCGGAACTGCTGGCAAAGTCGGACCTCGATCCGAAACAGAAGACCTTCACCGACATAATCGTCAAATCCGGCAACGCGCTGCTCACCATCATCAACGACATCCTCGACTTCTCCAAGATCGACGCCGGCCAGCTGGTGCTCGACCCGGCGCCGTTCAATCTGGCCGAGGCGATCGAGGATGTGGCGACGCTGGTCTCGACGCGCGCCAAGGAGAAGGACCTCGAGCTCATCGCGCGTGTCCAGCCGGGCCTCGACGGCCAGTTCGTCGGCGATGTCGGGCGCATCCGGCAGATCGTCACCAACCTGCTCGGCAACGCGGTGAAGTTCACCGACGAGGGCCATGTTCTGGTCGACGTGACGGGCGAGCGGGTTCCCGCGGGGACGAAGCTGACCATTTCCGTGACGGATACCGGCATCGGCATTCCCGAGGACAAGCTGAAGCTGGTGTTCGAGAAGTTCAGCCAGGTCGATACCTCGTCGACCAGGAGACATGAAGGCACCGGCCTCGGCCTCGCCATCACGTCGCGGCTGGTCGAGATGATGGGCGGCGAGATCGGCGTCGACAGCGCGGAAGGCAAGGGTTCGACCTTCTGGTTCACCATCACGCTGCCCAGGGCCGAGCAGGGCGCACAGCGCATCACGCCGGTCGACGTCACTGGCGCGCGCGTGCTCATCGTTGACGACAACGCCGTCAACCGCTCGATCCTGAGCGAGCAGATGGCATCGTGGATGTTCGATTCCTGCGCGGCCGAAAGCGGCGCCGAGGGGTTGAAGGTGCTCGTTGCCGCCGCCGCCTACGGCGTGCCGGTCGATTGCGTCGTGCTCGACTACCAGATGCCCGGCATGACCGGCGCCGAGATGGCGCGCATCGTGCGTGATACGGCGGGTCTGGCGCACACGCCCATCATCATGCTGACCTCGGTCGACCAGTCGCTTGCCAACACCGCCTATCGCGACCTCGGCATCGATGCGCAGCTGATCAAGCCGGCACGTTCCTCCATCCTTCTGGAAACGCTGGTCGCAACCATCCAGCGCCATCGCCACAGCAGTGCCGCGGTGCAATCCGCCGTTGGCGGCACCCCATCGCAAGCTGCGCCGGCGCAGACGGCGATGTCGGACCGCGCCATGCTGCAGCCGCCGCCCGTGCGTGCGCGCCCACGCCCGGCCGAACCCGAGGGCGGGCTCGACGTCCTCGTCGCCGAGGACAATGAGGTGAACCAGATGGTGTTCACCCAGATCCTTGGCGAGACCGGCTACCGCTTCGAGATCGTCGGCAATGGCCGCAAGGCGCTCGATGCTTTCGGCAAGCTCAATCCGCGCATGATCCTGATGGACGTGTCGATGCCGGAAATGAACGGACTGGAGGCGACAGGCGCCATTCGGAAGCTCGAGGAGGACACGGGCACGCATGTGCCGATCGTGGGCGTGACGGCGCATGCGCTGAAGGGCGATCGCGAACGCTGCCTCGAGGCCGGCATGGACGATTACCTGCCGAAGCCGATCAGCCCGCGGGCGCTGCTCGAAAAGCTTGAGCGCTGGCTGGACGCCGAAGCGGAGGTCCGGCGCAACGCGGGCAAAATTTAAGACGGGCCGGCGGCACTCCCAAAGGAAATTGACGTATGCGTATGGTGCGATCGCACCATATCAAAGCATGTGCCAAGCCAGGACAATAGCTGCGTTGATTCCGCTCTCCAGTTACGGGCGGGGGCAGCGACCGCCAACAAGGAACAGCGTCGACTCTACCCCAACGGACCTGTTTTCGGCGACGGCCATGCCATGATCCGCTCTGGCATCCAGGCAACGCGCTCTCGTCCGGATTTTATTTCCCGGCGGCCGTGATCCGGCCGCCGGGATAATTTTGTTTCACAAGCCAGGCAAGTCGCTGATTCCCGCGGCAAACTCCGGCCGGCCCGCAGAGACCGCCGAAGACCCCTCCGAGCATCCCCGTTCAGGCGTTACCGGGCTGACACGAAACTGTCATGCGACTGTAATAATCGAAGGCTATTGCGCTCATCGGGCGCCGATAGAACGGGTGCCGAAAGACCATCTTCCGAACAGGAGCAGGCCACATGAGACATTTCATCCGCTCGGCGGCCGTTGCGATTGCAATGGCTGCGGCATCAACCCTTAGCATCTCCGCCGCTATGGCAGCGGATATCTCCGGCGCCGGCGCCACCTTCCCCTATCCGATCTACGCGAAGTGGGCCGACGCCTACAAGAAGGAGACCGGCATCGGTCTCAACTACCAGTCGATCGGCTCCGGCGGCGGCATCAAGCAGATCAAGGCCAAGACAGTGACCTTCGGCGCTTCCGACGCGCCGCTGAAGGGCGACGATCTCAAGTCGACCGGGCTCGCACAGTTCCCGATGGTGATGGGCGGCATCGTTCCGGTCGTCAACCTCGAAGGCGTCAAGCCGGGCGAACTGGTGCTCGACGGCCCGACGCTGGCCGACATCTTCGCCGGCAAGATCACCAACTGGAACGACGAGGCGATCAAGAAGCTCAACCCCGACGTCAAGCTGCCCGACCAGGCGATCGCGGTCGTCCACCGTTCGGACGGCTCGGGCACCACGTTCAACTTCAGCTACTATCTGGCCGACGTCAGCGCCGACTGGAAGTCGAAGGTCGGCGTCAACACCGCGCTGGAGTGGCCGGTGGGCATCGGCGCCAAGGGCAATGAGGGCGTCGCCAACAACGTCTCGCAGACCGGTGGCGCGATCGGCTATGTCGAATATGCCTATGCCAAGCAGAACAAGCTCACCTACACCGACCTGATCAACAAGGACGGCAAGAAGGTCGAGCCGACGGCGGCGGCGTTCTCGGCCGCCGCGGCCAATGCCGACTGGAGCTCGCAGCCGGGCTATGGCGTCATCCTGGCCAACCAGGCCGGCGCCGAAACCTGGCCGATGACGTCGGCCACCTGGATCCTCGTCTACAAGAAGCCCGACGATGCCGCTGCCACCGGCGAGGCGCTCAAGTTCTTCGCCTGGTCCTACGCCAAGGGCGACGAACTGGCCGCCAGCCTGGACTACGTTCCGATGCCCGACGCTGTCGTGAAGAGCGTCGAGGAGATGTGGAGCAAGGATATCGTCGACGCGAACGGCAAGCCGCTCTACTCCGGCATGTAATTCTTAGCGAATAAGGAGGGCGTCTTTGGCGCCCTCCTGTCTCTTTCGAAATGCGAGGGGCCGAATGAGTGCCGTTTCCCAAGCCGCGACATCGCCCGCCATGCGGACCAGAGAAGCGACGGTGCGCCGCTTTGCCTTCACCGACATGGTCTTCCGGGCGGCCACGCGCGCTTCCGCCATCCTCGTGCTGGTTCTGCTCGGCGGGGTCGCCATCTCGCTGATCGCCGGATCGTGGGAAGCACTGTCGAAATTCGGAATATCCTTCCTGACGACCGGATCCTGGAACCCGGTGACCGAGAATTTCGGCGCGCTGGCGCCCATCTACGGCACCATCGTCACCTCGGCCATCGCCATCATCATCGCCGTGCCGATCGGCATCGGCATCGCCGTCTTCCTGACTGAGCTTTGCCCCCGCCCGCTGCGGCGCCCGATCGGCATCGCCGTCGAGCTTTTGGCCGGCATTCCCTCGATCATCTACGGCATCTGGGGCCTGTTCGTCTTCGCGCCGTTCCTGCAAACGACGATCCAGCCCTTCATCATCTGGCTCTTCAAAGGCATCCCCGGCCTCAACAGCCTGTTTGCGGGGCCGCCCTACGGCATCGGCCTGCTGACCTCCTCGCTGATCCTGGCCATCATGGTGCTGCCCTTCATCACCTCGATCACCAAGGACGTGTTCGACACGGTGCCGGCGGTGCTGAAGGAATCGGCGTACGGCATCGGCTGCACGACCTGGGAGGTGACGCGGCGCGTGACCATTCCCTACACCCGCGTCGGCATCATGGGCGGCGTCATGCTCGGCCTCGGCCGTGCGCTCGGCGAGACAATGGCCGTGACCTTCGTCATCGGCAACGCGCATCGCATCAGCGCCTCGCTGTTCGCGCCGGGCACGACGATCTCGGCGACGATTGCCAACGAGTTCACCGAGGCCGATGGCGCGATCTACACGTCCTCGCTGGTGGCCCTCGGCCTGATCCTGTTCATCATAACATTCATCATCCTGGCGCTCGCACGCTACATGCTGCTGCGCATCGATAGCCGCACGGGAGCCTGACCGATGTCGACTGCCCAATCGCTCCACCAAAGCCGCAAGCGCAAGAACGCCGTGATGATGGCGCTGTGCGTCATCGCCGCCGGCATCGGCCTCGCCTGGCTGGCGCTGATCCTTGGCGCCCTGCTCTACAAAGGGCTCTCCGGGGTGTCGCTCGCCGTGTTCACGCAGATGACGCCGCCGCCCGGCGATGCCGGCGGCCTGCTCAACGCCATCTACGGCAGCATCGTGATGACCATCATCGGCATCGTCGTCGGCACGCCGATCGGCGTGCTGGCGGGCACCTACATGGCCGAGTATGGCCGTTTCTCGAAGCTCACCACGGTAGTGCGTTTCATCAACGACATCCTCTTGTCGGCCCCCTCGATCATCGTCGGCCTGTTCGTCTATGAGCTGATGGTGCGGCCGATGGGGCACTTCTCGGCCATTGCCGGCGCCGTCGCCCTGTCCATCCTGGTGATCCCGGTCGTGGTGCGAACCACCGAGGACATGCTGAACCTCGTGCCCAACGCGCTGCGCGAGGCGGGCACCGCCATCGGCGCGCCTCGCTGGGTGGTGATCCGCTCCGTCGCCTACCGCGCGGCACTGTCCGGCATCGTGACCGGCATATTGCTGGCGATCGCCCGTATCTCCGGCGAGACGGCGCCGCTACTCTTCACCGCGCTCAACAACCAGTTCTGGTCGAGCAATCTCAATGCCCCGATGGCCAGCCTGCCGGTGACCATCTTCCAGTTTGCTCTCAGCCCCTACGAGGAATGGCAGCAACTTGCCTGGACGGGCGCACTCATAATCACCCTGACGGTTCTCGGGCTGAGCATCATCGCCCGCAGCCTAACCGGACGCAGAGAGGACAGATGAAACCGATGTTGTCCACCGACCTGAACGTAGCCGACACGACCGTCGAGAAGGCCAAGATCGAGATCAAGAACCTCAACTTCTACTATGGCCAGTCGAAGGCGCTGAAGGACATCAACTTGTCCCTGCCCGAGCGCAGCGTGACCGCCTTCATTGGCCCGTCGGGCTGCGGGAAGTCGACGCTGCTGCGCGTCTTGAACCGCATCTACGAGCTCTATCCGAAGCAGAGCGCCGAGGGTCAGGTGCTGCTTGACGGCAAGAACATCCTCGACCGCTCGCAGGACCTCAACCTGCTCAGGACCAAGATCGGCATGGTGTTCCAGAAGCCGACGCCGTTCCCGATGTCGATCTACGAGAACATCGCCTTCGGCGTCAGGCTCTATGAGAAGATCAGCAAGGCCGAGATGGACAGCCGCGTCGAGTCGGCGCTGAAGCGCGCGGCGCTGTGGAACGAGGTCAAGGACAAGCTCAACGCCAGCGGCCAGAGCCTCTCCGGCGGCCAGCAGCAGCGCCTTTGCATCGCCCGCACCGTGGCGGTGAAGCCGGAGGTCATCCTGCTCGACGAACCGGCTTCGGCGCTCGATCCGCTCTCGACCGCCAAGATCGAGGAACTGATCGACGAATTGCAGGCCGACTACACGATCGTCATCGTCACCCACAACATGCAGCAGGCGGCGCGCGTGTCACGGCAGACGGCGTTCATGTATCTGGGCGAGCTGGTGGAATTCGACCGGACCGAGAAGATCTTCACCTCGCCCCGCGAGAAGCGCACCCAGGACTACATCACCGGCCGCTTCGGCTGAGTTCATACGAGGACAAAATCATGGCCGAACATACCGTCGCCTCCTTCGACGAGGATCTGAGGCAGATCAGCCGGCTCATCACCGACATGGGCGATCTCGCCGGCTCCATGGTCGGCGGCTCGACCAGGGCCCTGCTCGAAAGCGACAATGCGCTGGCGCAGCGCGTCGTCTCCGACGATGCCATCATGGATGCGCGTCAGCGCGAGCTTGACGACCGCGCCATCACGCTGATCGCCAAGCGCCAACCGATGGCGGACGATCTTCGCCACGTGGTCGGCTCGATCCGCATGGCGGGCGACCTCGAACGCATCGGCGATCTCGCCAAGAACATCGCCAAGCGCGTCGGGTCGGTCGGCGTCAGCACCGCCCCGCGCGACCTCACGCATTCGATCGATTCCATGGCGCAGCTGGTGCTGATCCAGGTCCAGGGCGTGATCCAGGAATATACGGTGGGCGATGCCGCGGCGCTGGCCAAGCTTCGCAACGATGACGAACGCATCGACGTCAAATACACCTCGGTGTTCCGCGAGCTGTTGACCTACATGATGGAAGACCCGCGCAACATCACCCCTTGCACGCATCTTCTATTCTGCGCCAAGAATCTCGAACGCATCGGCGACCATGTGACCAACATCGCCGAGAACGCCTATTATGTGCTGACCGGCACGCAATTGCCCGCCAACCGTCCGAAGCAGGACGAGACGGCAATGTCGGCGCCGGCCGCCTGAGGGAAAAGGTTACCCCGATGATCGCGCCACGCATCATGGTGGTGGAGGACGAGGAGCCGCTGGGGGTGCTGCTCCGCTACAATCTCGAATCCGAGGGTTACCAGGTGGAAGTGGTGACCCGCGGCGACGAGGCCGAAATCCGCCTTCAGGAAAACGTTCCCGACCTGCTCGTGCTCGACTGGATGGTGCCGGCGGTCTCAGGCATCGAGCTCTGCCGGCGTCTCAGGATGCGGCCCGAAACCGAGCGGCTGCCGATCATCATGCTGACAGCGCGCGGTGAAGAAAGCGATCGGGTTCGAGGTTTGTCCACCGGCGCCGACGACTATCTGGTCAAGCCGTTCTCGACGCCGGAGTTCATGGCGCGCGTCAAGGCGCTGCTGCGCCGCGCCAAGCCTGAGGTGCTGTCCAGCGTGCTCAAGGTCGGCGACATCGTGCTCGACCGCGAATCGCATCGCGTCTACCGCAAGAAGAGCGAGATCAGGCTCGGCCCGACCGAGTTCCGCCTGCTCGAATTCATGATGCGGCATCCCGGCCGCGTGTTCTCGCGCAGCCAACTGCTCGACAATGTCTGGGGCGAGACGATCTATATCGACGAGCGTACGGTGGACGTCCATGTCGGCCGCCTGCGCAAGGCCGTCAACAACGGCCGCATGCCGGACGTCATCCGCACCATTCGCGGGGCGGGTTACGCCATCCGCGAGGAGTAGGATACGGTGCCAAAGTGGTGACGGGGCAGGCACTTCCAGCATCCACGCTGGTGGGTAGCCGAGACGCTTGTGCGTCGTCAACCAACGGGCGGAGCAAGGAGCGCAGCGACTCGGCGCAGACCCGCGGATCCATGCTGCGGCTCGAAGCGTTGCGACGGTCCGGATTTTTCGCCGCTGCGCCCTACGATCAAGGTAACGGCACGGATTCCAGGGTCTCCGCGACGGAGCTTCGCTCCTGCTTCGCTCCGAAATGACGAAGCTCAAAGGCCTTCGCTGATCTCCGGCGAATCGGAAACGCGCTCAGGCCACGTTCTTCCCCGCCGCGTCAGTTCTCGCCTGGACGCCCGGCGCGAAAATCTCCTGGTCGACGAAGGTCAACGCGCGCATGGCGCAGCCTTCGCGGATCAGCGGCAGCTCGTTCGGCTCGGTGTCGAAGGAGATCGAGCTCGAGTGCTGGCCGCCGGCGGTCCGGGCGATCGCCTCCCTCAGCGCCGGCTCGATAAGGTCGAAGGCGGCCGCGCTGACGCCGACCATAGCGACAGGCGCAGGGTCGATAAGGGCGAACAGGCTGCCCAAACCGAAGCCCAGCGCCTCGCCGGCCCGGCGATAAGCCTCCCGCTCGGGGCCGTCCTCCTGCCGGGCCTTTGCAGCCAGCGCGCGCATGTCGGCGTCGCCGATGTCGATTGGCGCGGCGTCCTCGCTTATCCCCATGGCGCTGCGCCAGATCGCGTAATTGCCGGCATAGGCCTCGACGCAGCCGCGGCGCCCGCAGCGGCAAAGCGCGCCGCCCGGACGATGTATCATGTGGCCGAACTCGCCGCCGGAAGAATGCGTGCCGGTGAACAATTCGCCCTTCAGCACAAGGCCCATGCCGATGCCGTGCGAGAGCAGGATGGCGATGAAATTGTCGCGATAGCGCTCGGGAGCGCGCCATCGCAGTGCCACCGCCATCATGTTGCAGTCGTTCTCCATGGTGGCGGGGATGCCGAATTCCCTCTCCAGGATGTCGGCGAACGGAATGTCGGTCAGTGGCGTGATCGGCGACCACAGCATGGCGCGCGAGTGGGAATCGGTGATGCCTTGAATGCCCATTGCGATGCGGGCGACACTGCTCACGTCGAGGTCGGGATCCTGCAGGCGGCGCCGGACGATCGCCAGGCACTCGCCGATCAGCTCGTCGCGCGGCATGACAAGCGTGTCCAGGCGCCGCTGCTCCTCGGCGATCACCTGGCCGGCATAGTCAATGACGGCGACCGACAGGAAGTTCAGCGACAGCACCACGGTCAGCACCGCGGCGGCTTCAGGATTCAGCGCCAGGCCGATCTGCGGCCGGCCGCGTTTCAACGCCGTCGGTTCGCTGGCCTTGCTCTCGGTGAGAATGCCCTCCTGGATCAGGTCGGCGGAGATCGCCGAAATGGTCGAGTGGCTGAGACCGGTGGTGGCGGCAATTTCGGTCCGCGATGGCTGGCCGGCGCGACGCACGGCCGAAATCACCATGGCGCGGTTGCGCCGGCGCAAATCGTCGTGACGGATTCCGACCGACATCGTCTCGCTTGTCCTCCCTGGTCATCGGGGCCTTGTGATGATGCCATGGCCTGTCGCTGACACGCTGGGAATAGTGGCAGAAGCCAAAGCCGATGTCATTATTTATTGCGGACGCCGAAAAAAATGCCTTGGCCCATCAAAAGCCATCAGAATCTCGGTTGACACCTTCATATCGGTGGACCAGTATTTTTTTGAGGCTCGAAAAAAAGCCTCTATGCCGGCCTTCGGGCCAGTCTGGGTCGCGCCGCACAAGGCGCAGGGAGGATATCATGAAGAAATTCGCAGCCGCCATCCTGGCGGGCGTTGCCATGTCGCTGACGCTGGCTTCGGTTGCCGAGGCGAAGGGCAAGGTGATCGGCGTCTCGTGGTCGAATTTCCAGGAAGAGCGCTGGAAAACCGACGAAGCGGCGATGAAGGCCGCCATCGAGGCCGCCGGCGACAAGTATATTTCGGCCGACGCGCAGTCCAACCCGGGCAAGCAGCTGACCGACGTCGAAAGCCTCATCTCGCAGGGCGCCAATTCGCTGATCATCCTGGCGCAGGATGCCTCGGCGATAGGCCCGGCCGTGCAGAAGGCGCTCGATGAAGGCATCCCGGTCGTCGGCTATGATCGCCTGATCGAGAACAAGGACGTTTTCTACCTGACTTTCGACAACAAGGAAGTCGGCCGCATGCAAGCCCGTGAGGTGTTCAAGGCCAAGCCCGAAGGCAACTACGTCTTCATCAAGGGCTCGGGTTCCGATCCAAATGCCGACTTCCTGTTCTCGGGTTCGATGGAAGTGCTGAAGGAAGCGATCGACAGCGGCAAGATCAAGAATGTCGGCGAGGCCTATACCGACGGCTGGCTGCCAGCCAACGCGCAGAAGAACATGGAGCAATTCCTGACCGCCAACGACAACAAGGTCGACGCGGTCGTGGCGGCCAATGACGGCACCGCCGGCGGCGTCGTCGCGGCGCTGACGGCGCAAGGCCTGGCCGGCACCGTTCCGGTTTCGGGCCAGGACGGCGACCACGCGGCGCTCAACCGCATCGCGCTCGGCACGCAGACCGTCTCGGTGTGGAAGGACGCGCGCGAGCTCGGCAAGAACGCCGCCGAGATCGCCTCGCAGCTCGCCGACGGCAAGAAAATGGGTGACATCGCCGGCGCCAAGGACTTCACGACGCCTGGCGGCAACACCGTCAAGTCGTTGTTCCTGACCCCGATCGCGATCACCAAGGACAATCTCAACGTCGTCATCGATGCCGGCTGGATCAAGAAGGACGAAGTCTGCGCTGGCGTTGCCGCCGGCAGCGTCAAGGTCTGCAACTAAGCTCGCCGACGTTCGATCAAGACACCTACGCCGCGGCTCGGAGCGGTTCGTTGAACCGCTCCAGTTCCTTTGGCCGCAATCCCGGACGGAAAACCGCTACGCACTTTTCCTGGGATTTGCTTAGAAGCCGCGGCGTTTTCTCAGAAAGTTTTGTGTTTCCGCTTCTGGCGGATAGCTTCTAGGCTTGCTCCGGCATCCGCGCCAGACGGGCAAGCCGGCGAGAGGAAATCATGACCGACACGACGTCTACCCAACCGGCAGACACCGCGCGCGCCTCGGAGCTGGGCGCCGTCGCCCGGTTCCTGAAGGCAACCGAGCTGGACACCCGCATGCTCGGCATGATCGGCGCGCTGCTCTTGATCTGGGTCGGGCTGCATGTGATCTCCAGCCTGCGCCTCGGCGTCAATCCGCTCGACTTCGACAGCCGCACCTTCCTCACTCCGCGCAACCTCTGGAACCTGTCGGTGCAGACTTCGGCCGTGGCGATCATGGCCTCCGGCATGGTGCTGGTCATCGTCATGCGCAACATCGACTTGTCGGTCGGATCGGCCGAAGGGGTGATCGGCATGGTCATGGGGTTTGCCCAGGTGCATTTCCTGGTTCGCTTCGTCGGGCTTGAGCTCGGCAATCCGTGGATCTGGGTCCTCGCATTGCTGATCGGCCTGGCGCTCGGCCTCATCATCGGCGCTTTCCAGGGCTTCATCATCGCCTATCTCGAAGTGCCGGCCTTTATCGTCACGCTGGGCGGATTGCTGGTGTGGCGGGGCGCTGCCTGGTGGGTCACCAGCGGCCAGACCGTCGCGCCGCTCGACGCCACGTTCCAGCTGATGGGCGGCGGTCCGGCGGGCTCGATCGGCGCCAAATGGAGCTGGGTTGTCGGCATCGTCGCCTGCCTGGCGGTTATTTTCATGCATTTCAACGGCCGCGTGCAACGCAAGCGCTTCCGCTTCCCACTGCGTCCGGTCTGGGCCGAGACGCTGCTTGCCACGGTCACCTGCGCGATCATCCTGGGCGCCGTGTGGCTTGCCAATTCCTATCCGTGGCCAGTCGGCATCGTGAACCGCTATGCCGCCGCCAACAACATCACCGTCCCCGAAGGCGGACTGTTCATTGCGCATGGCATCGCCATTCCGGTGCTGATGGCGGTCGCCGTCGGCCTGATCATGACCTTCGTCACCAAGCGCACGCGCTTCGGCCGCTATGTCTTCGCCATCGGCGGCAATCCGGAAGCGGCCAACCTCGCCGGCATCAACACGCGCTGGATCACCATGAAGGTGTTCATGATCATGGGCGTGCTGGCGACGATCGCGGCGGCGATCTCCTCGGCCAGGCAGAATTCATCCACCAATGCGCTCGGAACGCTGGACGAGCTGCTGGTCATCGCAGCAGCCGTCATCGGCGGCACGTCGCTCGCCGGCGGTTCCGGAACCGTGCTCGGCGCCATGCTCGGCGCGCTGCTGATGCAGTCGCTGCAGTCCGGCATGGTGCTGCTCGGTGTCGATTCCCCGCTGCAGAGCATCGTCGTGGGCGCCGTGCTGGTGGTGGCGGTGTGGCTCGACACACTTTATCGAAAGCGGGCCTGATCAGTGAGGAGAAACAACATGGCTGACAAATCCGCTCCCGCCGGCGTTCCACTGGTCGATATGCGCAACATCTCGATCGCCTTCGGCGGCATCCGCGCCGTCGACGACGCGTCCGTCGATCTTTTCCCCGGCGAAGTGATGGCGCTGCTCGGCCACAACGGCGCCGGCAAGTCGACGCTGATCAAGATCCTGTCGGGCGCCTACAAGCGCGACAGCGGACAGATCTTCATCAATGGCGAGGAGGTTTCGATCTCGAATCCGCGCGACGCCAAGAAATACGGTGTCGAGACGATCTACCAGACGCTGGCGCTGGCCGACAATGTCGATGCCGCGGCCAATCTCTTCCTCGGGCGCGAGCTGATGACCGGCTGGGGCACGCTGGACGACGTCGCCATGGAAGCCGAGGCGCGCAAGGTGATGGGCCGGCTCAATCCGCGCTTCCAGCGCTTCAAGGAGCCGGTCGTCAAGCTGTCGGGCGGACAGCGGCAGTCGGTGGCGATCGCGCGCGCCATCCTGTTCAACGCCCGCATCCTGATCATGGACGAGCCGACGGCGGCGCTCGGGCCGCAGGAGACGGCGCAGGTCGGGGAGTTGGTCAAGCAGCTCAAGGCCGACGGCATCGGCATCTTCCTGATCAGCCACGACATCCATGACGTCTTCGAGCTCGCCGACCGGGTCTGCGTGATGAAGAACGGCCAAGTGGTCGGCACCGCGCGCACCACCGACGTCACCCAGGACGAAGTGCTCGGCATGATCATTTTGGGCAAATGTCCGCCCGGCGCCATTCCAGGCCCTGGCGCGCTGAAGATCGCGGCGTAAACTCACGCATATAGCCGGCTAATTAACGGCTGCGTGATGTACCAGCCACGGTGATGATTTGACCGCGCCATTGTGTTGACGCGGAGACTTGCCCATAAAGATCGTCGACCGTCCACGGGCCACATCTTTGATTTGAAGAAGCTCTTTCCTATCGTTGCCTTTGTCGCCGTCGCGCTGATCAGCCTGACGATGGCAGGGTTCGCCTATTTCGCCACGCAAGAGGCGGCGCGGATCAAGTTCGAGGGCACCGCCGACGACGCGCTGAGCCGCATCGAGAGCCGCATCGACCTGCATCTGTCGCTGCTGCGTTCGACGCAGGCGCTGTTCGATGCCCGCAACGGCGACATCACGCGCGGCGAATTCAACGCCTTCTTCACCGCGCTGAACATCAGTGACAACTTCGCTGGCCTGCGCGGCATAGGCTTTCTCAGGCTCGCCAAAGCCGGCGACGAGGCCGCGGTCGAACGCGATATCCTGCGCGACCATGGGGCGGCCCACCCGATCTACCCCGCGACGACCCAGCAATGGCGCACGCCGATCGTACTGTTCGAGCCGCTCGACACGTCCAACCAGTCGATCATCGGATTCGACATGTTTAGCGAGCCGGTGCGGCGCGAGGCGATCGAAAAGGCGATGGCCGACGACCAGCAGCATGCGAGCGGCCTGGTCCAGCTCGGCCAGGGCGCCGGCGTGGCGCAGACGTTCACGGGTTTCCTTGTTTTCGTGCGGCTGAACGTCGAAACCGCGCCCGAGGTGATCAATGCAAGCCGCTCCTCGACGGCCGGCTTTCTTTACGCGGCCTTCCGCGCGCAGGATCTGTTCCAGGTCGCGCTCAGCCGCGCGCCGCTGCTGCCCGTCAATGTCGAGGTCTATGACGGCAAGCCCGAGGCCGGCAATCTTTTGTTCCGGTCGGAAGCGCCGCCGGCGGAGCGCATCGGGGCGAAGCTTCTGGCGCGCCGCGATATCGTTGTTGCCGGTCGGCCCTGGACGCTGCTGTTCAGGCCGACAAGCCCCTTCGAGCCGCCGTCCTCGCGTGCCATTCCGGTGATGCTCGGGCTGTTCGGCCTGCTGCTTGCAGGGGCCATCGCCCTGGTGGCGCGCTATCAGGAGCGTGCCTATGACGCCAAATCGGCGCTGCACGAGGCGACGGAAAAGAGCCTGCTGGAAAAGGACCTGATCCTGCAGGAGATGAAGCACCGCATCAAGAATTCGATCACCCGCGTGCTGGCGATCGCGCGGCAGACGGCCTCGCAAGCCACCGACGTCAAGGAGTTCTCGGCATCGTTCTCGGCGCGCCTACAGGCCATGGCTGCGTCGCAGGATATGCTCACCCGCTCGCGCTGGCAGAAGGCCGATCTCGGCGACCTGCTGCGTATCGAGCTCGGGCAGGTATTCGGCAAAGACATCCCTGAAGGTGTGCTGTCCGGGCCGCAAGTGCTGCTCGACGAGACGACGACTCAGGCGCTGGGGTTAACCTTCCACGAACTCGCCACCAACGCGCTGAAATATGGCGATGCCGGCAATTCGGTGGGTGCCCTCAAGGTCGACTGGAACGTGAAGGGGCGCGGGCGCGAGCGAACGCTTACCCTGAATTGGCGCGAAGCGGGTCAGAAGAAACTGGAGGCGCCGGCAAAGACAGGCTTCGGGACCAAGCTGATCGATCTCAACGTCACGCGCGAATTACGCGGCACGATCGCGCGCGACTACCGTGACGATGGACTGAAGGTGGAAATCAAAATCCCGCTGGCCGAGTGAGCGGCCAAAACGGCTCGCACTGGCTTGCGAATCAGCGGGCCGACACCGGAGGCCGGCTAGCGGCCTCCGGTTCTTCTCCGATATCAGTTGCAGCGGGCCTTGTAGGTCGTGCCGTCACGGTGGCGATATATGCAATAGCCGTTGCGCAGGTTGCGAACCAGGAGACCCGATCCGGCACCGACGGCCGCACCGATCAGCGCGCCTTTGCCGCCGCCGACCAGGCCGCCGATGCCGGCGCCGATCAGGCCGCCGCCGACCACGTCCTGCTCGGTCGTGGTGCAGCCGCTGACGGCGACCACGGCAACCATGGCAATGATCATCTTCCGCATTGAAATGCTCCTCACTTTTGTCCTCACTTTTCGGCAGTGCCAGCCGCCATTTAGCATGAAAAAACGGGCTTTGCCTGCCCGATCTTACTGTTGTTTAAGATAGTCTTTTTCGGGCCGCACGCTGTTCGACGCGACAAGCATGCCGGAAACCTCCAAAGACGCGGCCAGAGTGCCGTCGGACCTCACGCTCCAGGCGATATGGTCGTAATCGTCTTCGAGAGCCGGATCGACGGCCAGGCATTCGCCGATAATGCGGGGAGCCCTGCCCTGCAGGTCACCAAGGGCGAAGGGTCTTTCTGCGACACAGGCTTGGGCGGTCTCAAAGACGCTGACCGGCACTTCGAGCTCGCGGCAATCGGTCATTGTGCTCGAGCAACCGACGACGAAGAGCAGTGCGGCGATGTGTTCCATGGCTCCAAACCTCTCGCCGCAAACAACGATTTTCGGCGAGCGAAAGTTCCAGGGCCGCGTTCAAAGCATAGCATCGCATGGCAGGCGATGGGCTTTGAGTCCTGTTCCTGATGCATGCCGTTTCCCAAAGCCGCCGCGCAACCTTGATCGACATGCTCGCGGTCCAAGCCGCATCCAAGGATCAGAATAATTGCAAGGCGGCGGTCAGGGCCACGGCGGCGAGAAGCGCCACCGCGCCAAGGCGGAACGGAAGATGGGATGATCGCGGCGCCGGCTGCGGATCAGCATCCTGGAAGCCGCTCATCGAGACACGGGCGGCCTGCTCCAGCTTGTTCATATCGGCAACCATCATTTCAGTCTCCCAGATCGCGCGCCGGGCGGCACGGACGGGTTTCCGGCGCATCATCAGCCGGCAGCACAGGATCGGACTTTATGGTGAACAGAGGATTAAGGCAAAGCTTGGCATCATAGGGCGCAATCAATCCGTCTCGAAATTTCCATGAGGGACGGTGAGACGGTATTCCATGCGGTCCTTGCCGATTTGGAGCGTCGCGGAGCCGTTCAGCGACATCGGCACGACGCGCTCCAGCGCCACGCTGCCAAAGCGCTTTTCATTGCGCGGCGCGTCGCCGACCGCCTCCGTCCAGGTCAGCAAAAGGCTGGGCGAGGTTCCGGTTTCGGGTTCAAGCCTTGCGCTCACCTCGACGTGGCCGTCCGGTCGCGACAGCGCGCCGTAGCTTACCGAATTCACGGCCAATTCATGCATCGCCAGGCCGATATGCAGGGCAGCATTGGGATTGAGATAAGGATTGTCGCCCGCGAATCGCAGGCTTCGGGCCAGATCAGCGCTGTAGCGGCCGACCTGGCCGGATACGAGTTCCTGCAGCGCCGCTCCCCGCCAGTTGGAGGATGTGACCAGGTCCTGCGAGGAAGCGAGCGATTGGAGCCGGCCGCGAAACCGCGCCAGGAAATCACCGAGCGTCTCCGTGTAGCGCCCTGTCTGTGTGGCGATGCTCTGGATGATGGCCAGGAGGTTTTTCGATCGATGACTGACTTCGCGCAGCAACGTCTTCAGCGTCTGCTCACGCCGTTTCTGCTCCGTCGTTTCCACCATGGTGGTGACGACGCCAAGGACCTCGCTTGTATCGCCGCGGTCTGCATCGATCCAAAGCTGGAACCAGCGGACGCCCTGGCTTCCTGGAATGCTGAGCTCGAGCTGGTCGGCGTTGCCGGATTCGATCACCTTGAGCTTGACGGCCCTTATGCGTTCGGCCTGGGCCGGGGAAAGCAGGTCCTTGCCGTCGGCGGTTTCGGACGCCCAGGGCGCGCTCATGTTGCGCGCCCAGACCGTTTTCATCTGCCGGTCCTGATAAAGAACCGAGATTCCCGCATTGTGCAGGGCATGAAGCAGGGCCCGTCCCACCTGCATCCCGCTTTCGGCGGGATGCATAGCGATCACCTCTTCGTCCTGCTTTTCAGTCCTGTCCTTCGTGGGGTCCTCGGGAGGCATCGGAACATCCCCGCACTCGGTTCTTGAACGGCTCACTCCACAACTGGTTCCGACGCCGCTTGCTCCCCAAAACGGTCCGCCGGACGGCGCTCTTTCGAGACGCCGCCCGGCGGTGGCTGGAAACCGTTTGAGGGGTGCGGCTTCCAGTGTCGCGGTCAGGCTCTCCTGAAGAGGCCTGCGATCAGCGAAATCACCAGGAAGGCGAGGAAGATGAAGAACAGGATTTGCGCGATGCCCGCCGATGTGCCGGCAATGCCGCCGAACCCAAGCGCGCCGGCGATGATCGCAACTACGAGAAATACGAGCGCCCAGTACAGCATGATGCGTCTCCTTGCTATGTCGGGAAAGGAACGTGGCTAGGTGCCGTTTGTTCCACCATTTGCTGAAAAAGACGATCCCCTTTGAAGCGACTTTTCAGATCGCAAAAGGTCGATCGTCATACGAGGCGAGAAGGCCTCGCATGACTCTTAAAAACGCTCCAAAACTCGGAGCGGATCAGGCGGCGGCTTTGGCCTGACGGTCGAAGAACAGGGCTTGGCTGATCAGAGCCTTGACCATGTCGGGATTGAAAGGCTTTGTGACAAGAAAAGCCGGCTCGGGGCGTTCGCCGGTCAGGAGCCGTTCCGGGAAGGCTGTGATGAAGATCACCGGTACCGGCGTCGACGACAAGATCTCGTTGACGGCTTCGATGCCTGAGCTGCCGTCGGCGAGCTGGATGTCGGCCAGCACCATTTTCGGCCGCGTCTTACCGAACATGGCCACTGCCTCGGCGTGTGTCCGTGCCGTGCCGACGACCCGATGGCCGAGGCTTTCGACCATCTCTTCGATATCCATGGCAATCAGTGGCTCGTCCTCGATGATCAGCACATCGGTCGCGACCTGCCGCGAAATCTCGCTGCTTGCCTGCGCAAGCAACTCCGAGAACTCGTCCTCGTCGACATCGAGAACTTCCGCTGCCTCGTCCTCGCTGAAACCTTCCACGGCTACAAGAAGGAAAGCCTGCCTCGGCAGGGGCGCGATCGCGTTCAGATTGGCCGCCGCCCGTTGTTCCCAAGCCGTCTGGGCCTGCTCCTGCGGCACGCGGATGGCGACGGAGGTGAAGAGCCTGGCAAAGACCTTATACAGCGCAATACGGTCGCTGGAGGCTTCGGGGAAGATGTTGGTGTCGGCGATGATGGCTTCCAGCATCGCGGCGACCAGCGCGTCACCGCTTTCTTGCGATCCAGACACCGCGCGCGAGAACCGGCGCAGGAACGGGAGATGCGGAGCGATGGTTGCGGACAAACTCATTATTTACGTCTCCCTCAGATGACGTTGCACGTTCAAGGCCGCGCAGATTGCAAGCCCCGAAAAATCAAACGCCGGCTTTTGGAAAAAGTTCCGCTAGCCGTGGAACTAAATTAGCAGGCCGACGTTTCGGGGTCTCGGGATGGGCAACCAGACGAGGGGTCCGCTTGCGTTGTGTTGTGAAGTCGAAGAGCGGTTCGGGTGCTGGAAACTAGGGCTAACATGAAAGAAATGTCAAAAAAACAAATGGCTGATGCCAAAAGCAGGCATCGGAACGGGGATGGCAACCCGCTTGGAGCAAACTCCGAAATTGCCCGCAAGCTCAAGCAATATTACGACGAGCTGGTCTCGGATCATGTACCGGACCGTTTCGCTCAGTTGCTCAGCCAACTGGAACAGACCGAACCTGCCCAGAAAAAGGACTGAGGCATGGCGGCGGTATCCCAGAGCTTCAAGACCGAGCTGCTCGGTGCGATCCCGAGCCTGCGTGCTTTTGCGGTGTCGCTGACGCAGAACGCCGACCGGGCCGACGACCTCGTCCAGGAAACGCTGGTCAAGGCGTGGGACAAGCATGAGAGTTTCCAGCCGGGCACCAATCTCAAGGCTTGGCTGTTCACCATCCTGCGCAACGAATTCTATTCGCAGATGCGCAAGCGCGGCCGCGAAGTGCAGGATAGCGACGGCATCATGACGGCTCGGCTTGCCGTTCATCCGGCCCAGCATGGTCAGCTGGACCTCAAGGATTTCCGCGGCGCGCTCGAGCAGCTGCCCGAGGACCAGCGCGAAGCCATCATCTTGATCGGCGCTTCCGGCTTTTCCTACGAGGAAGCCGCCGAGATTTGCGGCTGCGCGGTCGGGACGATCAAGAGCCGGGTCAGCCGGGCGCGCACCAGGCTGCAGGAGATCCTCAAGATTTCCGGAGAGGACGAATTCGGGCCTGATGCGATCTCGGCGCAGGTCACAGGCTCGAACGCGGCTTGAGCTGACCGTTACCTGCCAATTCCAGGGATGGTGTCAGGCCGGGGCGACCCGGCCGCAGGCCATGGCAACGGCTTCGATCAAATCGTCGCCCGAGTAAGGCTTGGTGACCAGCCGGACATCCGGAAAAGAGCCCTTGACCTCGTCCGAATCCGAATAGCCGGAGGCAAACACGAACGGTATGCCCTCGCTGCGCAGCCGGACGGCGAAATCCAGGGTCGAGACGCCGCCGAGCATAAGATCGACAACCGCCGCGTCGAAGCGCGCGGACAGCGCTTGCCCGTCGATCTCGGCGATCTCCCGGGCGATCGTAACCTCCGCGGCACCGTGGTCGCGGCAAAGCTGCTCGACATCCATCGCGATCAGGAACTCGTCTTCCAGGACGAGGATACGCAGTCCGTCTAGCAGTGCTGGCACTTATCGGTTTCTCCTGGCAGGACCGCACTGATGCGCGGAATTTGTCGGCATGTCATTTAAAAAAGACATGGCTAAAAAAACAGGCGCGGAAGCCTGCGGAACCCCTGCCGTTTTCAAGCGTTTCCCTGCGCCCACCAGGGCAGGGATTTCGAAGAGGGGTCGAAATGTCCAGCCAAAGCGCACGTTCCGTCGCCAGCCGTCAGTATCCTTGCGAAAAGTGCCCGTTGCGGCCCCTGCCTGCATTCCGTGAGTTCGATAAGCAGGAATTGTCATTCATCAGTACCTTCAAGCGCGGTGAACTTGCGGTCGACAAGGGGGCGACGGTCCTGGTCGAAGGCAGCCACAGCGCTCATCTCTACACGGTGCTGTCGGGCTGGGCGTTCCGCTACAAGCTGTTGCCCGACGGGCGGCGGCAGATCCTCAATTTTTCCATGCCCGGCGATCTCATCGGCCTCCAGGGCAGTCTGATGGGCGAGATGCAGCATTCCGTCGAAGCCCTTTCGCCGATGCTGCTTTGCGTTTTCGAACGCGAGCAGTTGCAGGAACTCTATCGCAACCACCCCAGTCTTGCCTACGACATAACCTGGATCGCTTCGCGCGAGGAGCGCATGCTGGACGAGAACCTGCTCAGCATCGGCCGTCGCACCGCGCTCGAGCGCGCTGCCTATCTTATCGCCTTTATCGCCAGCCGGGCTCGCGGCGCCGGCCTCAATGGCAAGACGCCGGTGCAGATCCCGATCACGCAACAGCACATCGCCGACACGCTTGGCCTTTCACTTGTCCACACCAACAAGACGATCCGCAAGCTGATGGACCGCAAATTGGTCCTGTGGCGGGATGGTGGCTGCGAAGTGATCGACTATGATGGGCTGAAGAAGCTCGCCCGCTGGGAAGGGATGGGCGAGGAACGCAGGCCGCTGATCTAGGGTTGTGTCGATATTCAGGTGTGAGAGACCGTGCCCGGAACCATGGTGCAGAACGGGCGTTGAAAGCAACGCAAACGCAAGGAGTTAGAGAATGGCAACCGCCGCAGGCAAATCCGCAACGGACCAAGCAACCGCCGCCGATCTCGAAGCCGATATCGAGCAGTTGAAGGCTGATATCCAGAAGCTCACGGAGCAACTCGCCAGAACAGGCCAGCACGGTTACGGCGCCGCGCGCCGCGCCGCCGCGGACGGCGTTGAACAGCTGCGCGCGCAAGGCGAAGCCGCTTTCGAGAGCATGCGGGGAAGCGCCGAGGACATGGAGGCGCAACTGATAGCCAAGGTGCGTGAGAAGCCGGTGACGTCGCTGGCGATCGCAGCGGGCGTCGGTTTCCTCTTCGCCCTTCTTTCCCGCCGCTAGCCTCAGATGGGGACGCTTGTCTCGCTGATCTCGGCCCTCGCCTCGGGCGAGGCGATAGCCGCTTTGCAAAGAGCGCGAATGGCGGCAATCCTCTACGGACTTGCCGCTGTCTTTGCCCTGTGCGGCGTGGGCTTCCTCATCGGCGCCGCTTATATCTGGCTGGCGGCGCGCTACGGGCCGTTGGCGACCAGCCTGGGCTTCGGCATCGGGTTCCTGGTGGTTGCCGGGCTGATCATCGTCATCCACAAGCTGACCGCCAGCGCGCGCGGCAAGCGCCGCGCGCGACGACGACAGGCCGACATGACGGCGGTGGGTGTTACCGCGGCGCTTGCCCTGCTTCCGGCACTTGCCAAGAGCAAGGGCGGGCTGGCAGTCATCGCCGCGCCCGCGCTTGCTGTCGTCGCCTACGCCATCTATAGGGAGAACACTAGGCCCCCGCCGCCAAAGCAAGGTCCGGACGACCTGCATTAGGCTGTCGAGGCCTTTCATCGTGGGGGCCTGCTTAGGCATGGCCCTCACGGCTGGCTTGCTGGCGAGCTTCAAACGCCTGCTTCGGGCCTCATTCGTTCAATGATCCTCAACGCGGTATCGCTCGGAACCTTCACGGCAAGGGCCCGTTACCCGATCGTGCCGCGCCCGAAACGCTTGGCCAGACACGCAACATTGGAGGCCAGCCATGACCAAGATCGTTCCTGAAGACAAAGCCCGCCAGGGACACTGGGGTTGGCACGCTTTAAGGATTCTCATAGCCGGACTGTTGCTGGCCTTCATTGCCTGGGGGGCGGTGGAGATTTATGGGGAATTGATAAAGTCGCCGACTTCCGGCGAGCAGCATGTACCGCAGCCGCCTGGCACCGAGCAGGGCACCGCTCCAGGCCAATCGACCGCGAAACCCTGAAAGTCGCGCTGGCTTCAAGCTGCCTTTGCGCTGGCGCCGCTCGACGGAACAAGGACGTTCAAGGCGCCTGGGTGGATTTCGATCGTGGTTTCGCGCTCGAGCCTGATCAGTTCGCCGTCGAGGACGGCGCTGAATTTCCTGGCGGGCGAGAGGACCTTGAGGACAACCTTGCCGGCCTGATGAACTTCGACATGGGCGCTCCGGCGCAGCCGGCCACGCAGCATGTCCAGCAGCAGCTTTGCCAGGTGATGACGCCGGCGCGCAACGCTGACGTAGATGCCGAGCACGCCGCCGGCCGGATTATCGGCATAAGGCAGGTGGCCCTCGCCGAACAGGTTGTTGGATATGCCGATGCCCGTTGTGCGCGTCACGATCTCGGCCTTGCCGATGCTCAGGCTCACTTTCAGCGCCGGTGGATTCTTGATCGCCGCCCAAGCGGCGCGCACGGAGGCCTGCATCTTCCCAAGGCGCGAGCCGAAATCCATTTTCTCACGCAGCTGAACCATCTTGGCATGCATGCCAACCGAGAACTGATGCACGAAAGGCTGGCCATTGGCGCTCGCCATGTCTACGGCGATCACCTCGCCATCGGCAAAGGACTGCAGCGCTGCCTCCAGTGTCTGCGGAATGCCCAGGCCGCGCGCAAAAAGGTTCATCGTCCCAGCGGGTAAAATCGCCAATGCCTTCTTCTTGTTCATGAGAAGGGACGCCGCGGTCGAGATCGTGCCATCGCCGCCACCGGCAAGGATTACGTCGATGTTGCGCCTGGCGATGGCCTTCTCCAGCGCGGTGGCGACATCTCGGCCGGCAACGATGTCGATCTCGACCGAATGTCCCGCCGCCTCAAGCGTCTGACGCAGCTGTCTGGAAAAAGCCTCCATATCGAGGGTGCGGAGCGTGCCGCCGTCCCGATTAAGCACCGCAGCAAACCGCATACCCGCTCCGTATTCCGTTCAGGCCGCGTTGAGCCGCCAGCCCCCCTCAGCCGCGGGCTGGAACGATGATGCGGCCGCAAAGGTTCCACCGGAGGTTTGGCAACCAGATGCTCGTAACGCGTCGTGGTTGGAACAACACCTCGGTCACGACGTTGTGAACCTGTCGACACTGCCGCTCCCGGCCCGCCGTTCAGAGGCTGGCCGCGTGAGCGACATGCACAAATCAGGCACGAGGAGACACCATCATGATCCGCACTCTTTTTGCGACCACCGCGATCGCTACACTGCTCGCAACCGGCGCTTTTGCACAGACGACCCCCGCTCCGGCTCAACAGGCCCCCGCAGCTGAAAGCACGGCTCCGGTGCCGCGTGCCGAAGGCGCGCTGATGTCCAATATCATCGGCGAGTCCGTCTATAACGGCACCGGCGACGACGCTCAGAACATCGGCAAGGTCGATGATGTCGTCTTCGATTCCAGCGGCAAGGCCAAGTCCGCCATCATCGGCGTTGGCGGCTTTCTGGGCGTTGGCAAGAAGGACGTCGCTTTCGACTACGGCAAGCTGGAATGGGCCGAGAAGAATGGCGACCGTTGGCTGGTGGCCAAGACCACGAAGGACGAACTGAAAGCCCAGCCGGAATTCGACCGCAAGCCTTACGATCCGGCGCGATCGGCCGACGCGACTCAGCCGGCTACGACCGATGCGACGGGGACGCAGAAGCAGGCCGCCGCGCAACCTGCCGAGCCGGTGAAGAAGGCCGAGGGCAACCTCGCCACCAATATCATGGGCGAGTCGGTATACAACGGCACCGCGGATAACGCCCAGAAGATCGGCGACGTGAAGGACATCGTGCTTGCCAAGGACGGCAAGGCCGAATCGCTGGTGATCGGCGTCGGCGGCTTCCTCGGCATCGGCACGAAGAACGTCGCCTATGACTTCGCCAAGGCAAAATGGGCCGAGAAGAACGGCGACCGCTGGCTGGTGGCCGAGACGACGAAGGAGGAACTGCAGGCCCAGCCAGACTTCAACCGCAAGGCCTATGATCCTGCGCCGGCCACGACGACGGCCGCGAACAACGCTCCTGCAGCGACCACGCCTGCGGTGGTGTCTTCGGACACGACCTCCGACAAGGAGGCCAAGCCGGCAGAGCCCGCCAAGTCGACCGCGGAGACCAAGCCCGCGACGGCGCCGGCCCAGACCATGGCTGAAAACAAACCTGCCGATAATGGCGCTGCGGCCACCGACGCCACCAAGACCGCATCGATCGACAAGTCGACGCTGACCGAAATGCCCATGGGCAATATCAGGGTCGATGACCTGAAGGGTACCACGGTCTATGGCGCCAACGACGCCAAGATCGGTTCCATCGGCGACGTCGTACTGACGCCCGACAACAAGCCGGACGCGGTCATCGTCGATGTCGGCGGTTTCCTCGGCATCGGCGCCAAGGAGGTGGCGGTCGGCATGGACAAGCTCAAGTTCATGACAGACAAGAACGGCAAGAAATATCTCTACACCAACTTCACCAAGGAACAGCTGCAGGCGCAAACGGCCTATGACAAGAGCAGTTATGCCGCCAATCGCGACCAGCAGCGGATGTTGCTGAAGTAAACGAATAGAGCAGAAGGGCAGCGGGTGGATTTCCCACATGCTGCCCTTTGCCTTACTGCGCCATTGGCCGATTCACGTATCCGGCCACGCCGTCGTCCGTCAGCTCAGACAATGCCAGCGACTGGTCGAGGTGAGCGGCGCGCCAGGCAAGCATCTTCTCCGCGAACTCCAGCCGCACCGGCAGATAAGCCGGGTCGTTCGCCACGTTGTTCAGTTCTTCCGGGTCTTGCGCCAGATCGAACAGAAGCGGCGGCAGGCCGCCACCGAAATGAACATATTTGAAGTCGGCCGAGCGGATGACGGCGAGGTTACAGTCGCGCGACTCCATGCCGAAATGGCGTTCGGCTTCGCCTTCCGCTATCGTGCGGAAGTCGAATTCCCAATGCGCGGCGTCGCGCCAGTTCCCGGGCCGGTCACCGTCAAGCCACGGCGTGAGCGAGCGGCCGTCGAGATGGCGCTGCGGCGCGGAGCCGATCAGGTCGAGCAAGGTTGGAAAGACGTCCACGGCTTCGGTGAAATGATCCACGGATGAACCCGCCGCGGCTCTCCGGCGCGGGTCGCGGACGATCAGCGGAACGTGGTAGCTGGCGTCGAAGAAGCCGCCTTTGCCGAGCATGAAATGATCGCCCATCATCTCGGCGTGGTCGGATGTAAGCACGATGATGGTGTCGTCCCAGGCGCCCGCCGATCTGATCGCCCGCCAGATGCGGCCGAGCTGCGCATCGACTTCCGAAATCATGCCGTAATAGATCGCGCGGATACGGCGGAAATTCTCCTCGCTCCAGTCCGGCACGTTGCCCTCTATGCCCGGAACGAATTTCGTTCTTTTCTGGAGGGCGAGATCGTAGGCGAGGTAGGGGTGGCTCGCGGCTTCGGCTTGCCGATTTGCCGCGCGCTTGAAGGCAGGACCTTCAGCCGGATCGTACATGGCGTTGTAAGGCTCCGGCACGATGAAGGGCGGGTGCGGGCTGATGAAGGAGATGTGCGCGAACCATGGCGCCCGCTCCTCCTGCTCGCCAAGCCAACGGATGAATTCGCCGGCCAGGAAAGCGCTCGGCGTTTGGTCCTTCGAATAGACCGGCGGCGCGTTGGTGACGTCGCATTCCGCCTGCCCTTCGGCCGGACGGTGGATGCCGGGGCTGCCGGCGCCCGTGTCGATGCCTTGCGCCCGCAGCCATGACAGCCACTGCTTCTGATGCTCAGGCAAAGCTTGCCGGACAGTGAAGCCCGGCAACACGCCCTCATAACTGCGCAGGCGCGGATCCCTGGCCGCTAGCCGGCGCGGGTCGAGCGAGACATCGGTGTAGCCGAACAGGGTCGGGTCGTAGCCCGTCGCGCGCGCCGAAAGCGCGATGTTGCCATGGCGCGCGTCGAGAGGCGTGCCGTTGCGACAGACGCGATTGTTCATCTGATAAAGCCCGGTATAGAGACACGCGCGTGCGGGAGAACAGGGTGCTGCTCCGCCATAATGGCGGCGGAAGAGAACGCCCTCGGCTGCGAGCGCATCCGCATTCGGCGTCCTCACCACCGGATGGCCGGCCGCCGACAGGCAATCGCCGCGCCATTGGTCGCAGGTGATGAGGAGGACATTCGGGCGGCGAGGCTGGTGGTCCAAGATCGTCTCCTCGTGGAAGCGCCCTCAGATGGAACGGAAATCACTGGCGTTGCAAGTCAGTGGTGGTGATAGTTCGGTGAACATATTTTGAACGATCGTTCACTTTATTGATACAGTCCATTCTGTGTATGCCCGCTTTGCCGAAGGCCCGCCTATCCTCATATTGGCGTGGACAGCGGCGAGGGCCGCGCAAGAACAAGGGAAGGAGCACGACCATGCTCAATCAGATCCAGGGCCTGCATCACGTCACCTCGATGGCGAGCGACGCACGCCGCAACAATGAATTCTTCACGAAGAAGCTCGGCCTGCGCCGGGTGAAGAAGACCGTCAATTTCGACGCGCCGGATGTCTACCATCTCTACTACGCCGACGAGGTCGGCACACCGGGTTCGGTGATGACCTATTTTCCGTTCCCCGATATCGGCAAAGGCCGGCACGGCGTCGGCGAGGTCGGCACGACGGTGTTCTCGGTGCCGGAGGGCACGCTCGCCTATTGGGAAAAGCGCTTCGCAGATGAGGGCGTGGGCAATGTTGCCCGCACCGAAAGCTTCGGCGAAAAGCGGCTCACCTTCACCGGCCCGGACGGCGACAGCTTCGCGCTGGTCGAGGACAAGGCCGACAGCAGAGCGCCCTGGGTCAAGGGCAGTGTTCCCGGTGACGAGGCGATCCGCGGCTTTCACTCGGTCTCGCTCCGGCTGAAGGACGGCGGCGCCACCGAGGAGCTCTTGAAGTTCATGGGCTATGAAGAGGTCGACAAGTCCGGCAACGTCCGCCGGCTGGCGATTAAGAACGGCAATGGCGCCGATGTCGTCGACATCGAATCGCTGCCGGGCGCCGGCTTCGCCAATCTCGGCGCCGGCTCGGTGCACCACGTCGCCTTTGCGGTCGAGGATCGCGCCAAGCAGCTTGAGGTGCGCAAAGCACTGATCGACACCGGCTATGGCGTGACGCCGGTCATCGATCGCGACTATTTCTGGGCGATCTACTTTCGCACGCCGGGCGGCGTCCTGTTCGAGGTGGCCACCAACGAGCCCGGCTTCGACCGCGACGAGGATACCGCGCATCTCGGCGAGGCGCTGAAGCTGCCGACGCAGCATCAGCATCTGCGGCCTTACCTCGAAGAGCACCTGCAGAAGCTGGAAGACTGAAGCCATGAGCAAGGACGCTTACATCCACAAAATGCTGCCCGGTCCGCCGGGCAGTCCGCTGCTCTTTGTCCTGCACGGCACCGGCGCGGACGAGAACCAGCTTCTCGGATTCGGCCGCGAGCTTCTGCCTTCGGCGACAATCATCTCGCCGCGCGGCGATGTGTCGGAGCATGGTGCTGCACGTTTCTTCCGCCGCACCGGCGAGGGGGTCTACGACATGAACGACCTGGCGCGCGCGACATCGAAGATGGCGCGCTTCGTCAGGGCGCATGTCGAGGCGGCAAAGCCCTCGGCGGTGTTCGGTCTCGGCTATTCCAACGGCGCCAACATCCTGGCTTCGGTGGTGTTCGAGGAGCCGACGCTGTTCGATGCGTCGGCACTCATGCATCCGCTGATCCCGTTCGAGCCGAAGGTGCAAGGCAGCCTTGCCGGCCGCCACATGCTGATCACGGCCGGCAGGCGCGACCCGATCTGCCCGCCTAATTTGACATCGCGGCTCGAGGCCTATTTGCGCGCCGATGGCGCGGATGTCACAGTGGAATGGCACGACGGCGGGCATGAAGTTCGGCCGAATGAAATCGAAGCGGTGCGGCGGTTTTTTGCGCCGGCTGCCGAAGGAGGCAAATAAATGGCTGACCAATTGCCCGAGATCGAACTGGAAGACCGGGGCTCCAAGGGGCGCTACGTGCTGCGCGGCCCCGGCGGCGCCGAAGCCGAGATGACCTTCACCAAGATTGGCGAGCATCAGCTGATCATCGATCATACCGAGGTACCGGACGTGTTTCGCGGCCAGGGCGCCGGGCTTCGGCTCGTCACCCGTGCTGTCGAGGATGCGCGCGCGGCCGGCAAGAAGATCATCCCGCTCTGCCCCTTCGCCAATGCCCAGTTCCGCCGCCACCCGGAATGGGCGGATGTGCTGAAGCATTAGCGCCGTCCTCACCTTCTCCCACAAGGAAGAAGGGAAAGACGCGCCCCGGCATTTGCGCAGTTCGGCCATCTTGCCTAAGTTGACGCGTCGCTCGGACGAAACCCGCCGTCCCGCCCGTCCCTTATTGAAATGGCTTCCCTGATGACCGATACCGACCTGATCCCCGTTTTCGACGGACATAACGACACGCTGCTGCGGCTTTATCAGTCGAAGGAAGCCGATGTCGAAAAGCTGTTCATCGAGGGAACGCCGGGCGGCCATATCGACCTGCCACGCGCCAGAAAGGGCGGCTTTGCGGGTGGCATGTTCGCGATCTTTCCGCCGCCGGTCGAAAAGACGAAACGCAGCGCCGTGCCGCCGGCGCCGAGCGACAACGAGCCGCTGCCGCCCGAGCTGCCGCAGGCCGAGGCAATCACCTCCACCATCGGCATGGCTTCGATCCTGTTTAGGCTGGAGCGCGCCGGCGCGCTGACCGTCTGCCGCAGCGCCGGCGATGTACGCGACGCTATGGCCAAGGGCTCGATCGCGGCCATTTTCCATATCGAAGGCGTCGAGGCGATCGATCCCGGGCTTGCCATGCTCGACGTGCTGTACGCCGCCGGGCTGCGTTCGCTGGGTATCGTCTGGAGCCGTCCCAACGCCTTCGGCAACGGCGTGCCGTTCCGTTTTCCCTCCTCGCCCGACACCGGACCCGGCCTCACCGATGCCGGCAAGGCGCTGGTCAAGGCGTGCAATCGGCTCAGGATCATGATCGACCTCTCGCATCTCAACGAGAAGGGTTTTCGCGACGTGGCCGAGCTTAGCGACGCGCCGCTGGTCGCCACCCACTCTAATGTGCATGCGATCTGCGGCCATTCGCGCAACCTGACCGACTGGCAGCTCGGCGCGATCCGCGAATCGGGTGGCATGGTCGGCCTTAACTTCGCCACCGGATTCTTGCGCGAGGATGGCCGCATGAACGCCGACACCAGCATCGACATCATGGTGCGCCACATCGATTCGCTGCTGCAGGCGCTGGGCGAGGATGGTGTCGGTCTGGGATCTGATTTCGATGGCGCCATGATCCCGGCCCCCATCGGCGACGTCGCCGGACTGCCCAAGTTGATCGATGCGCTCGCGGTGCGCGGTTTCGGGCGCGCGCTGATCGAGAAGATCGCTTATCGGAACTGGTTGAGCGTGCTGGAAAGAACCATAGGGTGAAGCGCGCTTACTGCGCGTAACCCATGCGGGTCAGCTGGTCGAAGGTCAGCTCGCCCTGAAAAATGTTGCCTTCGGTGAGGCCGACCTCGGCCTCGATCTCGCGCGGCGTGCGCACCTCCATGTGGACGATGCGGTCGCGGAAGCCCGGCGAATATTGCGCGATCTGGGAAATCACGCTTTCGGCGAAGCCGTCGCGGTCGGCATCGGTCCAGTCACGCCCGTCGATCTTGGGCGGCGCGTATTGGACGAAGCAGCTCATGAAGTGCTTTCCCGGCGGGGCCATGGTCGGGTCGAGCGTGGTCGGGATCATCATGTGGAGGAAGGGATCGGCCGACCAGCGCCCGGCCTTCCAGTCGTCGAAGGCCTGTTGCTCAAGGGCAAGACGATCCTGGATATCGGCTGCGGCGCCGGCGGCATCACGCTGCATCTGGTGGCAAGGCACGGCGCGGCTTGCGCCATCGGTTTCGATGTCGAAAAGCCGGTAATCGAAGCGGCAAGGCAAGGAGCGATAAGGCACGGCCTCGGTGATCGCGTCAGCTTCATCCAGGCGCCGCCGGGGCCGCTGCCTTTCGCCGACGCCTCCTTCGATGTCGTTTTCTCCAAGGACGCGCTTCTGCATGCGCCGGACAAGGATTCGCTGTTTGCTGAAATCTTCCGTGTGCTGAAGCTGGGCGGGGTGTTTGCCGCGTCGAACTGGATGATCGCGCATGACGGCGAACCGTCGCCTGAGATGAAGGCTTATATAGCTGCCGAAGGGCTCTCTTTCGCCATGGCCTCGCCGGCGCGTTATGCCGAAGCGATGCGGCGCGCCGGCCTCACCGACATCACGGTGCGCGACCGCAATCCATGGTACCGCGAGGTCGAGCGCGAAGAGCTTTCACGGCTCAAGGGTCGCTCTACGCGCAGGCCGCGGCGGCGGTCGGCGCGGCCTATGTCGACAAGAACATCAGGACCTGGGAGGCGATGCAGAAGGTGCTTGACAGTGGCGAGCACCGCCCCACTCATCTGCGCGGTTGGAAGCCGGTTGGATAGCCGGCGATGCTGGAGACCGTCACACCCATGAAGACCGAGGCGAGCGATGCTCTCTCCGAAGCGGCGCAAAAAGGCGATGCCGAAAAGCGCGGCCGCAAGGCCTCGAAAGAGGTTAGGCGGTTGCAGCTGATCGAGGCGACGATCGATTCACTGGCCAAGCGCGGCTATGCCGAAACCACGATGGCCGATGTCGCCGACGGCGCAGGCCTGTCGCGGGGCATCGTCAACTTCCACTTCGAGAGCAAGGAAAAGCTGCTTATCGCCACGCTGCAGCATATGTATGACGAGTATTCGGCGCATTGGCGCACCGCCTTACAGAAGGCGGGCGACGATCCGGCCAGGCAGCTGCAGTATCTGGTCTGGGCCGATTTCGACCGCTCGATCTGCAACAAGCGCAAGCTCGCCGCCTGGCTCGCCTTCTGGGGTGAAGCCAAGTCGCGGCCGACCTACCAGGCGCTGAGCAGCTCGCGCGACGCCTATTACCAGCAGGTCTTCATCGATCTCTGCAGGACGCTCAAGGAAAGCGGCGGCTACAGCTATGACCCCCAGGCCATCGCGCTGGCGCTGAGCGCCATGCTTGAGGGCCTGTGGCTGCGGCTGATGATGGGGACGGAGGACACCACGCGAGAGACCGCATTGCAGGCTACGAATGCGTTTTTGGCCGCAGCCTTCCCGAAACACTTTGGCTAGCGAGAACTGGGGCTAGCAAAATCGGGGTTAGCAACAGCCGGCCAAACAAGACCGGCAAAACCAAAAGAGGATCGAACAGCATGAAGAAACCCAGCCGACGCCTGACGTTGACGCTGGCGCTTGGGAGCGATCGACCCTGCCTGCCTGCAGGCACCTCTCTTCGTATCGTGTCGTGAGGGGGGAGTCGGTGCCGAGATCAGCCTTTGGTGACTTCAGCCGGGCTCGCCATCGGCTTTGAATTTTCCTATTTTCTGTCAGAATTCGAGAAGACCAGGGCCGGCAATTGACCAGCACCATCGAAAAGACCGACGTCGTCATCGTCGGCGCCGGCTTCACCGGCCTGTCCGCTGCGCTCGAGCTCAAGCGGGCGGGCATCGATTTCCTGGTCCTTGAGGCGCGCGATCGCGTCGGCGGCAGGGTGGAGGCTGTCCGCAATGGGCTCGGCGAGCTGATCGATAGCGGCGGCCAGTTCCTGTGTGTGGACATGCCCGAAGTGATGGCGCTGGCCAAGGGGCGCGGCAAGACCTTCGTCGAGACCTATGTCGACGGCGAGTTCATCACCCATCCGTCTATGACGGCGGCGCGGGCGGAGCGGACCTATCATGTCTCGATGGCGATCCGCGAGCGCATGAACCGGATCGATCCGGATGATCCGGCGATTGCCGGGCTGACCGTCGCCGATTGGCTGGAACTCCAGCATGACGAAGCCGACGCCAAGGCTGCTTTCCGCTCGCTGGTCGAGGGCCTTTGGTGCCTGGCGGCGGAGAAGGTGCCGCTCTGGTACCTGATCGACAATGATCGCCGCATCACCAACGAGGTGTTCGAGCTGCAGTATTTTCTGGGCGACACGATGCAATCGCTGGCCGAGGATCTGGCCGCCGGGCTCGGCGACCGGCTGCGCCTGGACCAAGCGGCGACGCGTGTCGAGCGCACCCCGCAAGGCGTTCGCGTCAGCACCGGCGCGGCCACGATCGAAGCGCGTGAGGTTCTGATCGCGCTGCCGCCTGCGAAGGCCGCCAAGCTTGACTTCGCGCCCTCCTTGCCGGCGGAACTCGCAAGCGCGCTCGGCGTCTGGGAAAGCGGCGCGGTGATCAAGATCCTGGTGCGCTACGCCAAGCCGTTCTGGCGCGAGCGGGGCCTGTGCGGCATGGTGATGTGGCGCGACCAGCCGGGGCTGTTTGCCTGCGACGCCAGCAGGGATGCCGATCACGCCGCGCTTGTGGTGTTTGTCGGCGGCCCGCTGGCGCTGCGTTGGCATCAGTTCGGCGAGGCGGCGCTGCAGGCGGAAATCACCGCGAGGCTTCTCCAGGCGCTCGGCACCCAGGCCGCCGACATCGTCGATTTCAGCGCGCGCGACTGGACGCATGATCGCTGGAGCGGCGGCGCCTACAGCGATCTCATCATCGATGTGACCGCACGCGATGCCGAGCGTGTGATCCTTTCCGGCGCGCCGCCTGTCCATTTCGCCGCTTCTGAACTCTCGCCGTCGTTCCCGGGTTATGTCGAAGGCGCGATCGTCGTGGGACGAATCGCGGCAGGCAAGATTCAGTCGGCCATCGCCACCAGAGCTTCAGGGTCGTAGGCGAGGCGGATCGGCGCGCCGACCGGAATGTCGTCGGCACCGAAATCATTGGTCTGGGTGACCCAGAGCGGCTTTTCCAGCCCTGGGATTTCGACGATCAGATGGATGGCGAAGGTCGCCCAGGCATGGGTGAGCGTGATGATGGCGGCGTTGGAATTGTAGAGCAGCGCATCCGACGGCTCGCTGATGATGCCAAGGCCCATCAGGCCGGAATTCAAGACGCCATTATAGCCGAGGATCACCTTCCACGACATCACGCGCAGCAGGTAGCTCGTCCAGAACGGGATGGTGATGAGGAAGAGCCAGAGACTGTTGTGGCGGCCGCCGTGGAATGAAATGAAATAGGCGATCGGGTAGGCAAGCGCTACCGTCAGCAGGCTGACCGTCAGCGAGATGTAGAGCGAGCGCCAGAGCAGGTCGCGGTAGATCGGCTCGGGCACCGCGATCCGGTAGTTCTCCAGCGTGAAGGTGTGGTCGATGGTGAGGTAGTTCTGCGTCCAGAAGGAATGGGCGATGACGACCAGGATCGGCAGGACGAGAAGAATAAGGGCGTAGACGAAGGTAGGACTGATCAGGGCAAAGCCCTGGACGGCTTCCGATTGCAGATGGGGACTTCGTCTCGATCCCGCCAAGCGCAACGGGGGCGACCCTTCCGCGGCAATCGTCATTGAAGCGCTCCGGGCGTGATTTCGGTAGCTGGCTCGGATTGTCCCGCCATGCGGCGTTCCCATTGGCAGCGCCGGCCGCCTGTTCCCGAATTATGCCTGGAGCATGATCGCTCCTGGCTTGCAGCTTTCTTCATCATGAGGGTATCGGCAGATTGAAATCAAGCGCTATTTCTGCGATATTGATTGAACGAACATTCAAAATGAAGTGACAAAGGGCCGGATTTCCCTGATTTTCCGCACTGGTTGATGTGTGGGAGGATTTCTGGAACCCGGTGATAACGAGGCGAAAATGGCGGCTCAAAACAAAATCAAGGCGAGCGAACACATCAGGCCCGCCGATGACGACGCGGTCGAGCTCGCCAAACGCCATCTCGTCCAGCCCTGGCCCTATGCCGGCTCGGTCGGCGCCGAGGCGCGCACGCTGATCGGCGAGGGCGACGGCATCTACATCACCGACGCCTCCGGCAAGCGGTTGATCGACGGCCCCGCCGGCATGTGGTGCATCAATGTGGGGCATCGCCGCGAGGAACTGGCCAAGGTCATGTACGACCAGGCGATGGCGCTCTCTTACAACACGCCCTGGTACACGATGAACGCGCCCTCGGCCGAGCTTGCACGCCGCATTGCCGATGCGGCGCCCGGCGATCTCAGCCACACCTTCTTCACTACCGGCGGCTCGTCGGCGGTGGAGACGGCGCTGCGCTTCATGCAGTTCCATAACAATGTGCGCGGTCGGCCGGAGAAAAAGCTGATCCTCAGCCGCAACGGTGCCTATCACGGCTCGACCTATCTCTCGGCTTCGCTCAACGGCCGCCCGCGCGATCACGACTGGATGGATGGCGCCGGCGATCTCGTAATCAAGCTGTCCTCGCCCGATCCGTTCCGCCGGCCGAAGAGCATGAGCGTTGCAGCCTTCACCGACTTCCTGGTCGACCAGTTCCGTGACACCATCGCGCGCGTCGGCGCCGACCGCATCGGCGCCTTTGTCGGCGAGCCGGTTCAGGCTTCGGGCGGCGTCATCGTGCCGCCGGACGGATATCTGAAGCGAATCCGCGAGATCTGCCGCGAGAACGATATCCTCTATGTCTCGGACGAGGTGGTGACCGGCTTCGGACGGCTCGGCCATGTCTTCGCCTCCGGCGACGTGTTCGGCATCGATCCGGACATGATCACCTTCGCCAAGGGTGTCACGTCGGGCTATTTTCCGCTCGGCGGCGTCATCATCTCCGAGCGGCTGCTGGAAGAGCTGCGCCGCTCCAATCATCCCGACGCATTGTTCGGCCACGGACTCACCTACACCAGCCATCCGATCGGCTGCGCGGTGGCGCTGAAGAATCTCGACCTGCTGGAAGAGGGCGTGCTCGCCCACGCGCGCGAGATCGCGCCCTATTTCCAGGCGCGCCTGAAGACGCTGGAAGAGCTGCCGCTGGTCGGCGAGGTGCGCGGCCTCGGCCTGATGGCTTGTGTCGAATGCGTGGCCGATCGCGAAAGCAAGGATCCGCTGCAACTCGACAAGAATGTCGGCAAGCGCATCGACGCTCATTGCCACGAGCTTGGCCTTCTGGTGCGGCCACTGATCAACATGTGCGTGATGTCGCCGCCGCTGATCATCACCCAAGAGCAGGTCGACGACCTGGTGGCGATCCTGCGCGAAGGGATTTCGCGGACGATGGATGATCTTAGGAAAGAGGGCGTCTGGCGGGGTGAGTAGCTCTTCCTTCTACCCGTGGAACAGGGAAAGGAACGGGTTCTACCCCCTCGACCGTAGCGCGTCATTCGGGCCCCGCATGTCCTTTTCCTCCGGAGCCGTCTCCAGGTTCAGCACCGGGACCTGCCTGCGCAGATGGTCGTGGTGGGTGCGCACGCCGTACTCCAAATCCTACAAGTAGAAGCCTTCAGAAGCCTCCGACAGCATGGATTCGTTCGACCAGACCGAGAGCTGCACGTCCTCGTTCATTGTGTCGCGGTCGATGCGATAAGCGAGGTAGCGCGCCGCCGCCTGTTCGCTGGTCTCGTCCTTGTAGCGGTAGATCGCGCCGCGCAGCAGCGTTTCGCCGGTGGACAGCGGGAACTCCTGATAGAACTGGACGGATTCCGGCATGATCGACAGCGCGTTGTTGGGGAAGATGCCGTAATAGATCCAGGCCTTGCGCAGATGCTCCGGCAGATGCGTGGCCTCGGGCGCGAGCTTCATGTACTCGCGCACGCTCCAGCGCCGCCCGGCATGCGGATTGTAGGTGGCGAAGGAGCGCGACACGCCGTTGACGAAAGGCTCGTCGAAATAGGTCGCGCCATAGAGGTCCTGCAGCGCCGGATGCGCCATGGCGACGTGATAGCCTTCATTGTCGACGTCGCGCACCGACTTCCAGTTGACCGGCGATTTCTGCGTCCAGATGTATGCGGAACGGCTGTTGCGAGCGGACACAGCGGTCTCGAAGAGGGCCTGTTCGGGCGTGCGGCAGAATCCGCTCGATTCAGTTCCCTGTGTGATGCCGCTTACAGTCGGCCGTGCGCGGTGGGCGCAATGTCGGCCAACCAGCTTCGATGGCCGGTCGAACGGGTGTCGCGAATTTGTAAATGCTGTCGCCTCCAGCGTCTGTTGCAATCCTGTTACACAGGCAATCGCTGCCAATCATCCGACCGTTACCTGGTGCGATTAAGTTCGTTTCATAGCAAAAAGAAAGATAACGAAGGGAACAGCCGATGTTTGCGAAAGTTCATGCCCTCGATACCAATCGCCGCGTACATGGCCCGGAGCGCAATGACCGCCGGCCGAAGCTTGCGCTGCGGCAGCGAGCCAGCGACCATCCAATGGCGATGTTCATGCTGATTGGCGCCTGCGCCTTCGTCGGCATGCTGACCGCGCCCGCCTCCGGTCCGGCCTTCGCGTCGATCAAGCCACCGGCCAATGTCGTGGAAGGTGCGCAGACCACGCTCAAGACCGCCCGCCTGCCGGAATCCGCAGTCGACTTTGCCTGCAAGGGCCAGAACTGGGGCGCCGAGAGCCTCGATTGCCTGCGCGCCATCGCCGAGCAGTCAGGCCAGCACCGGGAACGCGCGGTGCGCATGATCGCCAACGCCGCGCCGCTCACCAACACGCCAAACATTTTTTGAGACCTCCCCTGAGCGCACCCTCCTGCGCTCCAGTCAGGCTCCCGCCGCATAAGTCGGTCGGGAGCCTCTTTTTTTCGGATCTACCGGTATTCAGGTGAAGCCGGCCTGCGAATGGCAGGTTCCCTCCGCTTCCGGTGCTCATGTACTACAGGTTCCCTCCGCTTCCGGTGCTCATGTACTACAGGTACGCTCCGCTCCGGTTCTCGCGAAACACCGTTCTCGGCTCGGCTTGACCCGAATCTCGGCAGATCCTGCGGCGGTGCTAGCTCGAGGTCGGCCACGCCCCATCTGCTATCTCGGCTAGATGTGGGCGTCGTTGTTGGCTGCGGCTTCGTCGGCGACGGCCGACAGCACACTGCGCACATCGAGCGTCGAGAACGGCTTTTCCAGAATGTGCGGGCGCTGCGACGGCGGGAGCGCCTCGATCTCTGCCTTGGCCCCGATCAGGTCGCCGGTCACCAGCACGAAGCGCTTGGCCAGAGCGGGCTGCTGCGGGAGCAACTCGCGGTAGATGGCTATGCCGCTGACGCCCGGCATGCGCAGGTCGGAAAAGACGATATCCGGCGGCATATGGCCCGTGAGCACATCGGCGGCGGACGTCCAGCTTGCCACCACGCGCGACTTGAGCCCCATCAGCTCCAGTATATCCGAAAGCGAGCCCGCGACGTCGGGCTCGTCGTCGATGATCAATGCATGGCGCAACCCGCTCGAGCGCGCCGGCCCTTCACCCGCGCTTGCGGCTCCGCCGGCAATCGCCGGCAATTGCACGACGAAGCGCGCACCCTGCGGCTCGACCTCCTCGAACCAGATGTTGCCGTTGTGGCGCTCGACGATCGACTTCGAGATCGACAGGCCGATACCGGTACCAACCCCGACCGGCTTGGTGGTGAAATAGGATTCGAAGACGCGCGCGCGGATCGCCTCGGGAATGCCCGGACCGTTGTCCTCGACAGAGAAGCCCGGATTGCCGCGCTCGTTGCGGAATGTCCGCACCTTGATGCGCCGCTCGCCGGTGACGCCGGCCAGCGCATGCTGGCTGTTGATGAGGAAGTTCGCCGCCACCTGGGTGATATGGTCGGCGTCGGCCATGGCAAGCAGCGGCCCGGTGGCGAAATCGGTGTCGATGATGATGCCGCTGGAGCGCGCCCCATAAGCGGTGACCTCGAGCGCCGAGCGCATCACCTGGTTGAGATCGGTCTCTGCCTGCTCGGTCGGGTGCAGCCGCACCATCGACAGGAAGCTCTTGACGATGCGGCCGCAGCGCTCGGCGGCCGCGCGCACCTTCTCGGCGCGCACCTTGGTCTGCGGGTCGCCCGCGAATTCGTGCAGCAGCGTCGACTGGGCCACCACCACCGCCAGCGGGTTGTTGAGCTCGTGCGAGACCCCGGCGAGCAGCGAGCCCATCGCCGCCATCTTCTCGTTCTGGTGCAGCTTCTCGCGCTGACGGTTGATCTCCTCTTCGGCCTGCAGCTTTTCGCGCAGGTCGCGGATCGAGCCGAAGATCAGGCGGCGGTCGGCAACGCGCATCTCCGTCGCCGTCAGCTCGATCGGGAAAATCTCGCCGGCGGCGTTCTGGGTGACGGTCTCCAGGCGCTGGCCGACCATTGGCGCGCCGCGGCCGGCCATGTATTCGGCACCCGAGGCGTAGCCCTTGCGGTAATATACCGGAACGATGGTATCGAGGAGGTCCTTGCCGAGGATAGCGCTGCGCTGGAAGCCGAACATCTTCTCGGCGGCCGGATTGAACTCGATGATCGAACCCGTCTCGTCGATGACGATGATGGCGTCGAGCGAGGCCTGCAGCATTGTGCGGCGGATCACTTCGCTGGCATGAGCCTCGGATGGCGAGCGCTCGATGGCGTCGCCGATGGCCAGAGCGATGATGTGCAGCGTCGCCTCTTCCTCATCCGTCCATTCGCGCTCGGCCACGCAGTCGTTGATGGCCAGCGTGCCCCAGAGGTGGCCATGCGCGAAGACGGAGACGGACAGGAACGACTTGATGCTCTGCTTCTCGAAATCGGCGCGCAGGAAACCCTCCAGGTCGCGCGTGTGACCGGAGAAGATCTTACCCTGCCTCTCGTCTTCCTGCAGACGCTCCAGCAAGGAATCCGAGTTGATGATCGACTGCATGATCACCGTGGGCGAGGCCAGCTCGCCGCCGAAATTCGGGTCGATCCAATAGGCGGCGACGGACTGGGCGAAACCTTCGCCCGGCAATTCACGCAGCCGGAAGAGAATGCCGCGCTGGCAATCCATCTTGCGGCACATCGTCCCCAATATGTCGTCCATCTCCCGCTGCCAGTCGCCTGCCTCACGAAGGCGGCGTACGACATGGACCGCCGCCATAGCGGCGCCGCCCGGGCGCGAGCCTTGCGTATCGGTGCGTGCTGCGTCAGCAGTCATGGTCATCCAAGCCCGGGCGTCGGTCGTTTAGAGCATCCTCCGTTCGTACGGAAACGACGAACCGCTCTATCGCTTTGTTTTGACGCAATTCCGGACGGAAGGCTACGGAGAAACCGCCGAGCCAGCCACTCACACTTTCCCGGAGCTGATCTAGCTCGCGTCGCCGCTTGGCAGCGAGAAGATATAGCCTTCGCCGCGCACCGTGCGCAGGAATTTCGGATTGGCGGGGTCGGCCTCGATCTTCTTTCGCAGCCGCATGATGCGGATATCGACCGCGCGCGAGGATTCCGGATCCTCGACGAAGCCGATGGCTTCAGAGATCGCCGCCCGCGTCAGCAGCCGGTTGGCGCGGGTGAGGAAAACCTCGAGCACGTCGAACTCGCTCTTGGCCATCTCGATCACCGCGCCATTGGCGGCCGTGACCAGCCTGCCGTCGAAATCGGCCTGAAAGCCGCCGAACTTCATGAAGCGCCGATTGCCGGCTTCGGCCTTCGCCGCTTGCGGCTCGGCCGGCTGCGGCACGCGGCGCAAAACGCTACGCACCCGCGCCAGCACCTCGCGCAATTCGTATGGCTTGACGATGTAATCGTCGGCGCCGAGCTCCAGCCCGACGATGCGGTCGAGCGCGGTGCCGGCGGCGGTGGCATAGATGATGCCGATCTGCGTTTTCGAACGTAGCCAGCGGCCGAGCGACAGCCCGTCCTCGCCGGGCATGGCGATGTCGAGGATGGCGAGGTGAAAGGGCTGTGCTTCGAACAGCGCGCGCGCCGCCACGGCATTCCCGGCCGTCACGACGTCATAGCCGCTGGCGCCGAGATACTCGGCCACGGCCTCCCTCAGATCCGGTTCGTCCTCGACGACGATGATGCGTGCCTTCACGACGCGCTCGCTCCCGCTTTCAGCGGAAAGTAGATTGGGTATAAACATGATGTCCAGCACTCATCTCGAGTTGTCTGTGGCGGGGTGGAGAAATGGCCGCACGATCCGTCATTGCGCTTGTGTCCGTCGCCGAGGTGGTGGCAGGCGATCTCGCCGACCATCTCGAGCGGCGCGGGCATGACGTGCGCCAGGCGCGCCAGCCCTGGGAGGCCGAGACGCTGCTCTCGGTGGGCGGCATCGATGTCGTGGTCGTCGGCGACGAGGTCACCCAGGCCGAGGGCCGGGAACTGCTCAAGCGTTACAGCAGCCAGGGCGGGGGCGGCGAAGACGGCCCCGATTTCATCCTGATCTGCCGGCCGCGCGATCTCGTCGACAAGGTGCTGGCGCTCGAGCTCGGTGCTGCCGACGTCATCGAGAGCCCGCTCAACGTGCGCGAGCTGGCCGCGCGCATCGGCGGCCTGCTGATGAGACGCGGCAGGGCCGCCGGGGAGCTGATCGTGCTGGAGAACGCCACCGTCGACCTGCGATCGGCCATGGTCATGCATCGCTCGGGTGCGGAGGATCAGCTCTCCCCGGGGCAGGTGGCGTTGCTGAAGCTGTTCCTGGCGAGCCCGCGCAAGGTGCTGACGCGCGACGACATCATTGCCGCGGCCCCGGCCGAGAATGCGGACGCCTTCGACCGTTCGATCGATTCGCGGATCGTGCGGCTGCGCCGCAAGCTCGACACCGGGACCATCACCACCATCAGGGGCGCCGGCTATCGTTTCGATCCGCCAGCATCGCGCAATGAATAAATTCGAGTTAGCGAGGCTTCTGCGCATCGGATTCCCCAAAGCGGTGGTCATTTTGGGTCCGGCGCCTGACGCTCAGCGCACCACGATGATGGAGGGGCCGGATAAAATGTCGGCGCCAGTTGTCTCGGCGTGGGCGCGCTCCTTGAGCAGCATCGTCGCCAGCGCGGCGAAGCCGAGCAAGCCCTGAGCATAGAGCAGCGCCGAAAGCACCGAGGCAGCAAATTTCGTCTTCATCTCTTAAAATCCCAATCGCGAAATCGTTGGCGCTTCAGGAAACTCCCGAAGCGCCCGCGCCGCTGACGGAGCCCCCCGCTGCGGCGCGGGCCTTCGGTCCTCTCGGCAGCAAGTAGCCGGAGGGGCCGCGCGTCCTCATCAGCCGAAGGCCGACCCGCCAGAGGGCCTTCAGCCGGTGGGCGCGCAGGCTGGAGACAATCCAGACCGTGGCGATGAACAGAGCCATGTGCAGCGCCGAAACCTCGCCGGACGTCATCGCCGCCAGCGACGTCACCGGCCTGCCGGCCACCGGGCCGGCGCCGCCGAGCGCGATTACTGCGACGCTGATCCTGGGAAGCCAGGAGCGGAGTTTCGATCTCCTGCCCATTTTCGTTTGCAGATGTCTGTTCCCGTTGCGTCGAATCTGCCGCCGGCCTGTATCCGGATCATGCCGCCGTGGCTGCACTTTGTTGCAGTTCGGTTTCGAAAGTCGGCTTCGGTCTTTCATTTATTGGCGAAATGAACTTTCGTTTTTGAGCCAGGCTCATTGTGCGGCGCTTGAACCGCCGGCGCCCGGAAGGCCCGACTCGACCTAGCATCAGCTTATGGAAACGAATTCGAAACAGAAACGAGCGTCAAGCGAAATAGGTCTGAAACGGACGGGCGCGATAAGAGCCCCATCGAATTGAGACCGGCGCGGCCGGCAAAACCAGAGAGGGATCGTCATGCATACCGCCATTTCCGCCAAGCTCATCAACATCACCGCAGCCGCGCTCACGGGCGCTGCGCTGCTCTTCGGCGCCGGCAATGCCGCTCACGCCAACCAGATCGTCGCCAAGGTCTCGCTGTCGCAGCAGATCATGGAAGTCACAGTCGACGGTCGCCCGACCTATACCTGGAAGGTCTCGACTGGCGACAGGAGGCACATCACGCCGACCGGTTCGTTCAAGCCGACCCGTATGAATGAGATGTGGTATTCGAAGAAATACGACAACGCGCCGATGCCGCATTCGGTGTTCTTCAGCGGCGGCTACGCCGTCCACGCTACCTATGCCATCAGCCATCTCGGCCGTCCCGCTTCGCATGGCTGCGTTCGGCTGCATCCCGATGCGGCGGCCGACTTCTATCAGCTGGTCGAGGCCTTCGGCCCCGCCAACACCAGCATCCTGATCGTCAAGTAACAGGCTGGCTAGAGTAGCAGGCAGGTTGCCGCCTTCGGGGACCAAACTGAAGCTGTGAGGCAAGTGCCAAAAAAGAGGCCGGATTTTCCGGCCTCTTTTGTTTTCAGCTGTCGTGCCGATCAGCTCGGCAGCGCCGGCATCAGCTTCGGATCGGGCTTCTCGGCGAGATGCGGCAGGTCCTTGCTGGCGATGAAGGTGTAGAACATCGGCACGACGAAGAGCGTGAACATGGTGCCGACCAGAATGCCGGTGAAGATGACAAGGCCCATCGAATAACGCGCCGCGGCGCCAGCGCCGCTGGAGATGATCAGCGGCACAACACCCAGAGCCATGGCCGCGGTCGTCATCAGGATCGGCCGCAGGCGCACCTTGGCCGAAGCGATGATGGCGTCGCGGCGGCGCATGCCGTGCACCTCGCGCTGCTGGTTGGCGAACTCCACCAGCAGAATGCCGTGCTTGGTGATCAGGCCGATCAGAGTGATCAAGCCGACCTGGGTGTAGATGTTGAGCGTCCCGAGCCCGATGTTGAGCGGCACGATGGCGCCGAAGATCGACAGCGGCACGGCCATCATGATGATCAGCGGGTCGCGGAAGCTCTCGAACTGCGCCGCCAGCACCAGATAGATCACGACCACCGCCGCGGCGAAGGCGATCAGGATGGTGTTGCCTTGCTCCTTCTCCTGCCGCGACTGGCCGGAATAGTCGATGAAGAAGGAATCGGGCAGGGTCTCCTTGGCGATATCCTCCAGCACCTTCAGGCCGTCGCCGGTGGTCACGCCGGGCAGAGGCAAGGCCGAGATCGTCGAGGAGTTCAACTGGTTGAACTGCTCGATGGCCGCTGGCGAGGCATTGGTCGAAATCTTCACCACCGCCGATAGCGGCACCATCTTGCCGTCGACGCTGCGGACGAAATACTCGCCGAGCTTCTCGGGGTTGTCGCGGAACTCCTTCGGCACCTGCGGGATGATGTCGTAGCTGTTGGAATCCCGGTCGAACTGCGCCACCTCGGCGCCGCCGACCAGCAGCGTCAAGGTATTGCCGATATCGGCGATCGGCAGGTTCAAGGCCGCCGCGCGCTCGCGGTCGATAGTGACGGTCACCTGCGGCGCATCGTAGGCCATCGAGTTCTGCACGACGATGAAGCGGCCCGAAGCCTGCGCCTTGTTCTTGATCTTCTCCGCCTGCTCGAAGACTTCCGAGGGATCGCCGGTGGAGCGCACGACCATGGAGATCGGCAGGCCGCCGCCGGAACCTGGCAGAGTCGGCGGCGCGAAGACGAAGGCTTGAACGCCGGCGACCTTGGCGAGCCGTGCGGTGATGTCCGCCTGCAACTGCTTCGAATTGCGCTTGCGGTCTGCCCAGTCCTTGAAAGCGAAACCGACGAAGGCGCCGTTGGTGGCGCCGCCGAAGGCAACGGCCGAGAACTGCGCCCGGGTCTCAGGGATGTCCTTCACCAGGCCGAGCATCTGGTTGACATAGGTCTCGGTGTAGTCCGACGTCGCATAGCGCGGCGCGGTCACGATCGAGAGGAGGAAGCCCTGGTCTTCTTCGGGGGCGAGTTCGGTCGAGGTCTTGGTGAACATGAAGCCGGTGAGGGCGACAAGCGCCACGACGATGATCAGCGTCACCGGCCGGCTCCTGAGCGAAGCGGTGACGGCCCGTTCGTAGACGCGCTCGACGCGGCTGAACGTCCCATCCACGATGCGCTGGAAGCGGCCGTGCTGGCCCGCCTTCAGCAAACGCGCCGACATCATCGGCGTGATCGTCATGGCGATCAGGCCCGACAGCACCACGGAACCGGCCAGCGTCACCGCGAATTCGCGGAACAGCGCGCCGGTCAGGCCGCCGGTGAAGGCAAGCGGGGCGAACACGGCGGCCAGCGTGATGGTCATCGCCACGATGGCCGTCGCGATCTCGCGCATGCCGTTGAAGGCCGCCTGCATCGGCGACATGTGATCCTCCTCCATATGGCGGTGGATGTTCTCCACCACCACGATGGCGTCGTCGACGACAAGGCCGATCGCCAGCACCATGGCCAGCAGCGACAGAAGGTTGATCGAGTAGCCGACTGCAAACAGGATGAAGCAGACGCCGATCAGCGACAGTGGGATGGTAACGATCGGCATCATCACCGAGCGGAACGAGCCGAGGAACAGAAGGATGACCACGATGACGATGGCGACGGCCTCGCCGATGGTCTTGAACACTTCCTCGATCGAGGCGCTGATCTGGCCGGTGGCATCGTAGACGACCTCGATCGTCATGCCTTTCGGCAGCGTTTCCTGAATAACCGGCACGAGCTTGGTGACCGCGGCGGCGGTCGTCAGCGGGTTGGCGGCAGGTGTCGGGAAGATGGCAAGGAATGTGCCGGGCTTGCCATTGAAGCTCACCCTGGTGTCGGTGCTTTTCGCGCCGAGCTCGACCCGCGCGACATCGCGCAGGCGCACGACCTCTCCGTTCGTCGAACGGATCGGGAGCTGGGCGAAGGCCTCGGGCGTCTGCAGGGTCGAGTGCACAGTGACCGAGGAGACTACATATTCGTTCTCGGTGTTGCCGGGAGCCGACAGGAAGTTCGAATTGTTGATGGCGGTCAGCACGTCCACGGCCGTGGCGCCACGCGCGGCAAGTCGGATCGGGTCGATCCAGATGCGCATGGAATATTCCTGGGCGCCGAAGATCTGGACGTCGGCGACACCTTCCACGGTCGAGATACGGGGCCGAATGACGCGCTCGATATATTCGGTGAGCTGCTCCTTCGTCATGTTCGGGTTCTGCATCGAGATGTACATCATCGCGAACTGCTGCCCGGTGCCCTTGACGATCACAGGGTCCTTGGCCGCGGTCGGCAGCGTGCCACGCACGCCCTGGACCTTGGACAACACTTCTGCGAGCGCGACGTCCGGATTGGAGCCGAGCTTCATCTGCACCGCCACCGTGCTCGAGGACGGACGGCTGGACGAGGTCACGTAGTCGATGTTTTCGGTCGAGGCGACGGCACGCGCGATCGGGGCCGATATAAACCCTTGGATCAGGTCGGCGCTGGCGCCCGGATAAGCGGTGGTGACGGTGATCGCCGTTTCGTCAACCTTCGGATACTGGCGGATCGACAGACCGAAGATGCCCTGGAAACCCAGAAGCAGGATCATGCAGGCCAGCACAGTCGACAGCACGGGCCGGCGAATGAAAAGGTCGGAAAAGCTCATTGCTGAACCTGCTTGTTCGCCGATTTGCTGGGATCGATGGTGTTGTCGACGGCGACCGACATGCCGTTGAAGAGCCGGTTCTGGCCCGCCGTGACGACCTGGTCGCCATCCTTGAGGCCTTCCGTGATCTCGACCATGCCATCGTTGCGGCGGCCGAGCTTCACGAACACCTGCGAGATGGCGAGCGCCTGCTGCCGCGCGGCATCGGCCGGCTTCGCGTCAGCCTGCTTCGACGCGTTGTCGGCGGGCTTGGACGTGTCCGCCTGGGGCTTGGCGGCATCGGTCGCCGCCTTGTCGGTGGCGGCTTTCTGCTCGTCCGGCTTTGCCGGCGTGGCAGCGGCACCCTCTGCGGGCTTCGGGGGCACCACCACGAAGACAAAATCGCCGTAGAGGCTCGTCGTCACCGCCGTCTGAGGCACCGAAATAACATTGTTTTCCTGCGGCAGCTCGACACGGATCTGAACGAACTGGCCAGGCGTCAGCTTGCCTTCGGGATTGGCAACTTCGCCACGGACCGAAACCAGACGGCTCGCCGGATCGATCTTGGGATCAATGCCACGAATGGAGCCGGCAAAGGACAAGTCGGCAAGACTGGTGCCGAGCTTGATGGTCTGGCCGATCTTCAGCAGCGGCAGCTGCTGTTCAGGAACGGTGAAGTCGACCCGCATCGTGTCCAGATCCTGGATCGTCACGACCGAGTTGCCGGGCGCGAGGTATTGGCCAATATCGATCTTCGGAATGCCGACGGTGCCGCCGAAGGGCGCGGTTAGCTGCTTCTGGTCGAGCACCGCCTGCAGCTTGTTCACCTGTGCGGCAGAAGCGTCCGCGGCGGCGCGCGCGGCGTCAAGGGTCGCGTCCGTGCCGACGCCACGGCGCTGCAACTCGATCGCACGGGTCAGTGCCGCCTGATCCGAGGCGGCCTGCGCCTTCTGCGCCACCAGATCGGCTTTCTCGACCGCGTCATCCAGCTGCAGGAGCACCGCGTCGGTGGCAACCTTCTGGTTGGCGTGGAAGAGGATCTCCTTGACGATGCCGCTGGTCTCGACGGTGAGATCGACGCCGCGCACGGCGCTGACTGTGCCGATCGCCTCGATGCCGGGCGTCCAGACCGAAGGCTTCACCGTCACCGTCGAAACCGTGGCGGCTGGGGGCTTCATCGTAGCGAAATACTGCTTGATGCCCGCATCGCGCATGAAATTGAACCCAACGATGCCGACGCACACCAGAACGAGCAAAAGCAGGAACACGGTGATGGTGATGAAGCGCTTCACGGAAAGTCCCCTCGAGCCGGCAACCGGCGAAACAATCGATGTCGGGACACATATCGACGACAGGTCCCGATTTCAAATGGCGGGCGCCTTACTGTACCGGCTGGACGGTCTTGTCAATTCCGCCTAAGCTAATATAGGGGAGGCGTGATGAGAGCACCCAGGGCAAACTCACGCGAAAAGATACTTGCCGCCGCCGCCGACGTGGCGCGCGAGGCAGGCCCGGGAAGCCTGTCGCTCGAGGCGGTCGCCAGCCGGGCCGGGGTATCGAAGGGCGGACTGCTCTACAACTTCCCGACCAAGGCCAAGCTGATGCAGGGGCTCGTCGAAAGCTATCTCCGCGACTTCCAGAAGGCGCTGGAAGCACGCGCCGCTGAGGCCAGGCACGAAAGCGTTCTCTCGGCCTACATCAAGCTGTCGGCCGACGACTGCGAGCGCCCGAAACCCTCGGCCTCCTGGATGTTCTCGGCGATCGCCGAAGATCCCGATTTCCTGACGCCGATAAAAGCTTTCAAGCATCAGCTGTTCGAACGGCTGAAGGGGGAGACGCAAGACCTCGGCTCGCTGCTGGTCTGCTTTCTCGCCATCGAGGGGATGCGCAGCATGAATCTTTTCGATTCCGATGTGCTTTCCGAAGACGAGCATAAGCTTCTGGTCGCCTCGCTCCTCAAGATAGCTGGAAGATAGCCGGATAGCTTACTGGACGGTCAAGGGCGCCACACCGGATGCAGCCCGACATATGGGTGTGGCATTGTGATGCTGCGGCGCACAAACTATGTGCTTCCCGTCCGTCTGCTTCCATATTCTTCCCACCTGTCCTCCTGTCGCGAGATCTCCCAATGGGTTCCCTGTCGTCGAAGAATGCGCTCGTCACCGGCTCGACCAGCGGCATCGGCCTTGCAATCGCCCGCGCCTTCGCCGCGGAGGGCGCCAACGTCACAATCAACGGCCTGGGCGCCGCCGCGGCGATCGAGCGGGAGCGGGCTGGCATCGAGAAGGATTTCGGCGTCAAGTGCCGCTACTCGGGCGCCAACATGATGGATGGCGCCGCGGTCACCGCCATGATCCATGAGGCCGAGGAAGCGTTCGGCAGCCTCGACATCCTGGTCAACAATGCAGGCATCCAGCATGTCGCGCCGATCGAGGAATTTCCAGACGACAAGTGGGAGGCGATCATCCGCATCAACCTCCTGGCCGCCTTTTACGCCATCAAGGCGGCGGTGCCGGGCATGAAGAGCCGCAAATGGGGCCGCATCATCAACACGGCTTCGGCGCATGCGCTGGTCGCTTCGCCGTTCAAGTCGGCCTATGTCTCGGCCAAGCACGGCATCGCCGGCCTGACCAAGACGGTGGCGCTCGAAGTGGCACAGAATGGCATCACGGTGAACGCGATCGCGCCCGGCTATGTCTGGACGCCGCTGGTCGAGAAGCAGATCCCCGACACGATGAAGGCGCGCGGCATGACCGAGGAACAGGTGAGGCAAGACGTGCTGCTGGCCGCGCAGCCGACCAAGGAATTCGTCACCGTCGAAGAGCTTGCGGCGGTGGCCCTGTTCCTTTGCACGGACGCGGCCAGGCAGATCACCGGCACGACCCTGCCGGTGGATGGCGGCTGGACGGCCCAGTAAGGCGCAAAGCTGTTTTCAAAGGGAAGGCGTGATAGAGCTCGTCTTCCTTGACAATTGGCTGAGGCCGTTCCAGCATTACGGCAAGGGGTTCCCCGCGACGACCCCGTGAGGCGTCAGCCCAACGATCGCGTCCAGACTCTCTTTGTTCAGGAGGTGGACGCCATGCCGTCAACAACCGCAATCACCGTTCCGCAGCTTTCCCGTCTTATCGGTCTGCCCGACGCGCCTCGCCTGATCGATGTGCGCACCAACGAGGACTATGAAGCCGATCCGCATCTGTTGCCGGCGTCATACCGGCGCGATTTCAGGACTGTCTCGACCTGGGCGGCCGAGTTTTCCGGATCGAAAGTCGCCGTGATCTGCCAGAGGGGGCAGAAGCTCTCGCAAGGCGTTGCCGCATGGCTGCGTCATGAAGGCATTCCGGCGGAGTCGCTGGAAGGCGGCTTCGAGGCCTGGGCCGCAGCCAAGGCGCCGTTGGTCAGCGCCGGCGCGATCCCGTCCCGCGACGAAAAGGGGCGTACGGTATGGGTCACGCGTTCGCGGCCGAAGGTCGACCGCATCGCCTGCCCCTGGCTGATTCGTCGTTTCGTCGATCCCGATGCGGTGTTCCTGTTTGTCGATCCGGCCGAGGTGACTCTGGTGGCCGATCGCTTTGCCGCGGTTCCCTTCGACATCGAAGGCGTGTTCTGGAGCCATCGCGGCGATCGCTGCAGCTTCGACACGATGATCGAGGAATTCGGACTATGCATCGAGGCGCTCGACCGCCTGGCGCTGATCGTGCGCGCCGCCGATACGGCCCGCCTCGACCTCGCGCCGCAGGCGGCCGGGTTCCTCGCTGCCTCGCTCGGCCTGTCGCGCATGTTCCGCGACGATCTTGAGCAGCTGGAAGCCGGCATGTTGCTCTATGATGCCTTCTTCCGCTGGTGCCGAGACGCGGCGGACGAGACGCATAACTGGCCGGCCGGAGGCAAGGCTCCATGACCGCGCTCACCAAAGACAGCGACGCGCGTCCGACCGAAGTCCCGGCCATGCCGAGCTTCCGTGAGGCGACACGGCTCTGGGCCAAGATCGGCCTACTGTCCTTCGGCGGGCCGGCCGGGCAGATTGCGCTGATGCACAAGGAGCTGGTCGAGGAGCGCCGCTGGATCGGCGAGGAGCGTTTCCTGCACGCGCTCAACTATTGCATGCTTCTGCCTGGGCCCGAGGCGCAGCAGCTTGCCGTCTATATCGGCTGGCTGCTGCACCGGACGGCCGGCGGCCTCGTCGCGGGCACCCTGTTCGTGCTGCCCGGCGCCCTGGTGATGCTTTGCCTGAGCAGCTTCTACATGCTCTACAACGACGCGCCGGTGGTCGAGGCGCTGTTCTTCGGGGTCAAGGCGGCGGTGCTGGCCGTCGTCGTCGAGGCGGTGATCCGCATCGGCAAGCGGGCCCTGAAGAACCGTGCCATGGTGGCGATCGCGGTGGCGGCCTTCCTTGCCATCTACATCGCCAAGCTGCCGTTCCCGCTGATTGTGCTCGCGGCAGGCTTCATCGGTTGGATCGGCAGCCGCTTCGCACCAGGCCTGTTTTCCGGCTCGGCGCACCGCAAGGGTGGGGCCACCATCGACAGAATCGGCGTCGTCGATCTGATGTTCGAGCGCGGAGAGCTGGCCCATGCCGTGCCCACCAAATGGCACGCGGCCCGCACCATCGCCATCTGGCTGCCGCTCTGGCTCGGACCGGTGGCGCTGATCGCCGTGCTGGCGGGGCCAGGCAGCGTGTGGGCGCAGATCGGCGGCTTCTTCAGCCTGATGGCCGTCGTCACCTTCGGCGGCGCCTATGCGGTTCTGGCCTATGTCGCGCAGGCGGCGGTCACTTCGTTCGGCTGGCTTTCGCCCGGCCAGATGGTCGACGGGCTCGGCCTTGCCGAGACAACGCCTGGGCCGCTGATCCTGGTGCTGCAATTCGTCGGCTTCGCCGCCGCCTATCGCCATGCCGGCTTTGTCAGCCCGCTGCTTGCCGGATCGCTTGGATCGCTGCTGACGCTCTGGGCGACCTTCGTGCCCTGCTTCTTCTGGATATTTCTGGGTGCCCCCTACATCGAGCAGCTGAGGCAGAACCGAGCGCTGGCGGCGGCGCTCGGCGCCATCACCGCGGCGGTGGTCGGCGTGATCATGAATCTGGCGCTGTGGTTCGCGCTGCATGTCGTCTTCGGCAAGGTCGCAAGCGTCGGCTGGGGCGTGGAGGTGCCGGTCCTGTCCTCGCTCGACTGGCGCGCCGCGCTGCTCTCAGCGGCGGCGATGGTCGCCATGTTCAGGCTGAAGGCCGGCATGCTGCCAACGTTGGCGGGGGCAGCGCTGGCGGGACTTGCCTTGCAGGCGCTGTAAGATCCGCACGCCATCGATCACATCAGCGTGAACGAAAAAGCCGGCCGGCCGGGAATAATTGGGTCGGTCCGACGGTCTCCAGGACAGGCGCCCTTTATGCGCAACGGCAGGAGACCATCGTGAGACGGCATGAAGACAAAAGCACGGGGACCGGAGACGGCGAAGGCATCTACCGCCGCCGTGCTTTGGAGCGCTGGAGCTGGGCATATCTGTTCCGGGCGCCCCGCCGCCGGCCCTAATCCGTGCCGATCGCAACCATCGAGATCCACGACCGTGACGGCGAGCACCCGGTTGCAGCCAGCGATGCGCCGTCCCCTTCCGAGGCGCGCCCTGCTTCCGAGACACTTGACTCCGGTGACACCAATGCCCTCTCTTCCCCCGAAGCAGGCGCCATCGCCTGCGGTCGCGATCTTCACCCGCACGAGCAGGGACAGATCATTGCCCCCCGCTGAGGGAAGCGGCAGACCAATGGCGGGAGCGCCCCAGGGCGCAACGGTGTTGAACGAAAAGATGCTGGCCGCGCGTTTTGCCGAAGTGGTGCTGCCGCATCTCGGCGATGCACTGTCGCTTGCCCGCTGGCTGACCGGCAACACGGCCGATGCAGAGGACGTGGTGCAGGAGGCCTGCCTCAAGGCGCATGCGGGCATTGCCGGCTTTGCTGGGGGCAACCCCCGCGCGTGGCTGCTCACCATCGTGCGCAATGCCTCCTACACATGGATAGCGAAGAACCGCCCGCGCAGCGTGGTGGCGGTCGGCGACCTCGCCGATCTCGACGACGTGGCGCCGCCGCCCGACTCCGATACCGACAGCCCGGAGGCGGCGCTGATCGCCAAGGCGAATTCGGCGGCGGTGGAAGCGGCGATCGCCAGGTTGCCGCAACCCTTCCGCGAAACGCTGGTGCTGCGCGACATAAACGGTCTCAGCTACCGCGAGATCGCCGCCATGCTCGTCGTGCCGCAAGGCACGGTGATGTCGCGGCTGGCACGGGCCCGCGGCTTGTTGATGACGGAACTTGGAGGGCGCCACCATGAGCCCGCATGAAAATCGCCCGCGTGAGGACGGATTGCCGCAAGACCCGCAGGATATGACGCTGATGATCCATGCCCTTGTCGATGGCGAGCTGGATGCCGCGGCCGCTTTGGCGGTCGAGCGGCGCATCGCCGCCGATCCGGAGCTTGCCGCCGAACATGCGCGCCTGGTGGCGCTGCGCGACGCTGTCGCCAGCCTGCCGCGCCCGACCGTCAGCGACGCTTTCCTGGCGCGTATCGCCGCCATTGCCGAGGTCAAAGGCGCCGGGGAGGGCGACGTAACCCAGCCTGCGGCCGTGACGGCGGAACCTCAGCAATCCTCGCAACAGCAGCAAGGCAATGTGATCGCGATGCGGCCGCGCGCGGCACGCTGGTTCAACTCCTTCGACTGGCGCCAGATGGCGGCATCGATCGCGCTGACGGCTGTTCTGGCCAGCGGCGCGACGCAATGGCTGACGACGGCGGACAATGGGGCCGAGAGTTTTGCCGTGGCCGTCGCCAACGGCCATCGCCGCAGCCTGCTCGCGGCGACGCCGGTCGACATCGTCTCGTCCGACCGCCACACGGTGAAGCCGTGGCTCGACGGCCGGATCGGCGTGTCGCCGGCGGCGCCGGACATGGCCAAGGACGGCTACGCGCTGCTCGGCGGCCGCGTCGAGGTGATCGGCGACAGGCCTATGCCGGCGCTGGTCTACCGCCATCACGAGCATTTGATCACCCTGGTGGCGGCGCCCCGGCAGAACGATGTCAAGTCGGTGCCGGTGGCGGACGACCTCTCAGCAGGCGGCTTCCTTCTGGTTCACTGGACCGATGACGCCTTCTCCTACTGGGCGATCTCGGATGCCGAACGCCCGGCGCTGGACGATTTCGTCGCCCGCTTCCGGGCGGCGGTCATCGCCAATCCGGCTGCCGGGAGTCCGGGTTAGGAAAGACTCCTCGATCGCCGCTGTTTCTGATGCCGATAGCCCGTTTGACGGGAACGCGGATGCCTGCCCGTCCAGGAGAATAGCGATAAGCACCTGCCCCGGGGTGCTGGCCCCTTGGCATACAAGTGATAGGTCACGGTCGACTTTGGTATGTTATACACGCCGCGTTCTCGGGGCGGATACGAGTCGATGGATCAGGAAAGACTTCTAGCCGCGGTCCTCTTGGCTGATGTCGTGGGCAGCGTGCCGCTCTATGAGCGCATCGGCGACGATGCCGCCCTGCGGCAGGTCTCGGATTGTCTCGACGCGATACGCGCGATCGTCGCCCAGCACGGCGGCGATTTCATCTACTCGAAGGGCGATGACGTGCTCAGCCTGTTCGAGAGCTCGGAGGCAGCGCTGAGGGCCGTCTGCCAAATCAGCCACCAACTGTCGAAAGAGCCTTTGATCGCGCGGATCGGATTGCATTTCGGGGCGGTCATTCGCGCGCGGGGCGCGGTGTTCGGCGACGTCGTCAACGTCACCGCAAGGTTGTCCGCCACGGCCAACCCTGGCGAGGTCCTGATCAGCCAGAGCTTCTTCGAAGCCCTCTCCGCGCGCAGCCGCAGCACCTTGCGGCTCCTCGACAAAATGGCCTTCAAGGGAAAGCAGGAACTTTTCGATGTCTATACGCTGAGGAGCGACGATGGGGTCCCCAGCACGCATGTCGCCAGCCGGGGCACTTTTGTCGACAGGCGCTCCGCCCCGCCGCCGCAGATCAATCTAGTCATCCGTTATGAAGATCAGTTGCGATCTTGCGGAAACAACGAATTGGTCACGATCGGCCGATCTCCGGAATGTGACATCGTCGTCCAGCGGCCCTGGGTCTCAAGGCACCACGCGACTTTCAACATTTCGAATGGCAAGGCACGGCTTGTCGAGCGGAGCTCGTCGGGCACATTTGTGTCGATGGGGCCCGGCCAAGAAGAAGTATTCGTGCGCCGCGAAGATATTCTCCTCTTCGGCTCAGGGGTCATCTCGCCCGGACGCAGATCGTCCCTCGGCGACGCCCAGATACTTCACTACGAAATTATCTCAGTCTGAGTCGGCCAGTGGGCGGGACCGACGCGGCATTGCCGGCCCGCAGTTTTCACCGGTGTGTCGAAGAGGTGGTGATCCCGACAGGAATCGAACCTGTGACCTACAGATTAGGAATCTGCCGCTCTATCCTACTGAGCTACGGGACCACGCGGCCCGACACATAAACGCTTCGAGTCGGTTCGCCAAGAGGAGTCTGAAAGCCGATCAGGCGGCCTTCTTGCGATAGGCGGCCGCCTCCTATTGCCAAGCCCGTGCCGTCAGGCCGCCAATGCCGTCTCGGCCAACTTCACCCAATAGCTCATGCCGTGCGGGATGACCTCGTCGTTGAAGTCGTAAGCCGGGTGATGCAGGCCGGCCGAGTCGCCGTTGCCGATGAAGATGAAGGCGCCGGGGCGGGCTTCCAGCATATAGGAGAAATCCTCGCCGCCCATCACCGGCTGTATGGCGCGATGGACATGCGCGTCGCCGGCGACGTCGGCGGCAACGTCGCTGGCGAAGACCGTCTCTTCCGCATGGTTGAAGGTGACGGGGTAGTTGGCGTCGTAGTCGACCTCGATCGTGGCGCCGAAGGCGGAGGCCAGCCCGGCGCATAGCGCGCGGATGCGCTCTTCCGACTTCCTGGCCACTTCCTTCTTCAGCGTGCGAACTGTGCCGGCGATCTCGGCACTTTCGGGGATGACATTATAAGCGTCGCCGGCGTGGAACTTCGTCACCGACACCACCACGGCCTCGACCGGGTCCGTGCTGCGCGAGGCGATGGTCTGCAGCGCGCCCACCAGCTGGCTTGCGATGACGATCGGATCGATCGTGCCGTGCGGCATCGCGGCGTGGCCGCCGCGGCCCTTAACGGTGATGGTGAATTCGGCTGTCGCGGCCATGATCGGACCGGGCTTGATGGCGAACTGGCCGACCGGCAGGCCCGGCATGTTGTGCATGCCGAACACCTTCTCGATATCGAAGCGCTCCATCATGCCTTCCTTGACCATCTCGTTGCCGCCGCCGCCGCCTTCCTCGGCCGGCTGGAAGATCACCGCCACGGTGCCGGCGAAATTGCGCGTCTCGGCAAGATATTTGGCGGCGCCCAGCAGCATCGCGGTATGGCCGTCATGGCCGCAGGCATGCATCTTGCCGCGCACGGTCGAGGCCCATGGCTTGCCGGTTATCTCGTCGATCGGCAGCGCGTCCATGTCGGCGCGCAGCCCGATCGTCGGGCCATCGCCCTTGCGGCCGCGTATGATGCCGACGACGCCGGTCTTGCCCAGTCCCGTCACCACTTCGTCGCAGCCGAAGGCCTTCAGCTTCTCGGTGACGAAGCCGGCGGTCTGGAAGACGTCGAAATTCAGCTCCGGCGTCTGGTGGAGATGTCGTCGCCAGGCGGCAACTTCTTCCTGCATTTCCGCGGCACGGTTGAGAATCGGCATGATCGGTCCATCTCTTGGTTCATTGGGGGCGGTCGGTTCAGAACCGATGCTCAGCAATTGTGATTGTGTTGAACTTTGCCATTTTGGCGTCACATAGGGTAAATAGCACCGCAATAATGGGGTCCGGGTCGAGGGGCCGGGCCGCATTTATGCTGGCGATAGGTAACGAAATCTTACGGACCCGGCAGCGATTACGGCAAGAGGCGATTTCGGATTTGATCATGCGGCAGAGGCATTTCCTCAACCTGTTGCTGGCAGGCGCACTGGCGCTTCCGGTGTTTGCCGGCGTTGCGCGCGCCAATCCGGTGGTTCTGTTCGACCTCAAGAGCGGCTCCATCCTGGAGCATCAGGATGCGTTCAAGCGCTGGTATCCGGCCTCGCTCAGCAAGCTGATGACGGCCTATGTCGCCTTCCGTGCCATACAGGCCGGCGAGGTGGCGCTCGATTCGCCGATCAAGGTGACGAAGCATTCGGCAGGCGAGCCGCCGAGCAAGATGGGCTTCAAGCCCGGCTCGGTGATGCGGCTCGACAACGCGCTGAAGATGATGCTGGTCAAATCGGCCAACGATATCGCCATGGCCGTCGGCGAGAATATCGGCGGATCGCAGGCAGCGTTCGCGGACCGCATGAACGCCGAGGCGGCCAGGCTGGGCATGGTCGGAACGCATTTCGTCAATCCGAACGGACTCTATTCGCCGGAACAATACACCACAGCGCGCGACCTCGCCGTGCTGGTCACGGCGCTGCGCAATGATTTCCCGCAATACGCGCCCTGGTTCTCGATCGAGGGCCTTGCCGTCGGCAAGAAGGCCCTCCCGAACTATAATCTCCTGATCGGCCGTTATCCCGGCGCCGACGGCATGAAGACCGGCTTCGTCTGCTCTTCCGGCTTCAACATGATCGGCTCCGCGACGCGCAACGGCCGCACGCTGGTCGCAGTGGTGCTTGGCGAGAAATCGGCGGTCAGCCGCGCCGAGGCGGCGGCAAAGCTGCTCGACAAGGGTTTCGATACGCCGGCGGCGGGTTCGACCACGCTGGCCGCTCTCAAGCCCTATGGCGACACGCTGTCGCCCAACGACATGCATGACGAGATCTGCAAGAAGAAGCCGAAGGACGAGCAATCCGAGGCGGCCCCTGTGGTCGCTGCCAAGGATAAGCCGAAGTCGCCCTATCAGGTGAAGCTCGACCATCCGACGCTGATCGCGGTTGGCCTGGGCGGCGCCACGGGGCCGGCGCCGAAGGCATTCGTCGACCAGACCAATCAGAACTATGCCGATGTGCCGCTGCCGAGCTGGCGGCCCGACAGGCCGGCGCCGGCCGGCGCCGAGCCGGCGGGTGCCGGAACGGCGGCCGTCGCGGCGCAAGGCGACCAGCCCGCCAAGGCGGCCAACTAGTCGATATGATGGGCGGATTTCCCATTCCTGTTTCGGTGCTCACCGGCTTTCTCGGCGCCGGCAAGACGACCCTGCTCAACAGGCTGCTCAAGGATCCGGCGCTTGCCGACACGGCGGTGATCATCAACGAGTTCGGCGAGGTGGCGATCGACCATCTTTTGGTCGAGCAGGCGTCCGAGGGCATCATCCAGCTTTCCGACGGCTGCCTGTGCTGCACCGTGCGCGGCGACCTGGTCGACACGCTGGCCGATCTCGTCGACCGGCTGCAGACCGGCCGCATCGCGAAACTCGCCCGCGTCGTCGTCGAGACGACGGGCCTCGCCGATCCGGCACCGGTGCTGCAGTCGATCATGGCGCATCCGGCGCTGGTGCAGGCCTTCCGGCTCGACGGCGTCATCACGCTGGTCGACGCCGTCAATGGCGAGGCAACGCTCGACGCCCATGTCGAGGCGGTGAAACAGGCGGCGGTGGCTGATCGCATCGTGCTGACCAAGACGGACCTTGCCGATGCGGCCGAGGTCGAGACGCTGCGGGCGAGGCTGAAGCAGGTCAATCCGGGTGCCGTCGTGCTTGATGCCAACGAGGCCGGCGCCGCGGCGCTGTTCAATTGCGGCCTCTATGATCCTCGGACCAAGTCCGCCGACGTGCGGCGCTGGCTTGGCGAAGAGGCGGCGCATGATCATGGCCATCACCATGGCGGCGATCATGATCACCATCATGAGCACCGCCACGATATGCGCGTGCGCACGCACTCGCTCGTCCATGACCGCCCGGTGCCGTTCTCGGCGATCGAGATGTTCCTCGACCTTCTGCGATCGACGCATGGCGAGAAGCTGCTGCGAATGAAGGGCGTCATCGAGCTTGCGGAGGACCCCTCGCGGCCGCTTGTCATTCATGGCGTGCAGAAAATCCTGCATCCGCCGGCAAGGCTGCCGGCCTGGCCTGACGGCCAGCGCGGCACCAGGCTGGTGCTGATCACGCTCGATATGCCGGAGGATTATGTTCGGCGACTGTTCGAGGCTTTCACCAACGAGCCGTCGATCGACACGCCGGACCGTGCCGCGCTCGAGTCCAATCCGCTGGCGATAGCCGGGTTATAAACGGAAAACGACGCCGCCTCAGGCCGCGCTGCCGCGCTCGACCAGGAAACGATGGCCGCCCGTGACCGCGGCAGTCTCGACCAACTGGTGACCGGCATCAGCGCAGAAGGCCGGGATATCGATGACCGCGAGCGGGTCGGTGGTTTCCAGCCAAAGCCGGCTGCCTGGCCGCATGGCTGCCAGCCGCTTGCGTGCCTTCAGCACCGGCAATGGACAATTCAGTCCTTTGAGATCGTAGGTGGCGGCTGGTTTTACCAAACTGAAGGCTCTCAGCCGCCGAACATGCCGAGCAGTTTCTTCTTGAGCTTCGACACGGTGCCCTGGTCGGCGTCGGCCGCCTGTTGCGTTTCCTGCGTGGGCGCGGGTTCGACGCCGGCGGTGACGACCGGCTGCTGCGCTGCCTGCTTGGCGGCTTCCTTCTCGGCCAAAGCCTGCTGCCTGGCTGCTTCCTTGGCGGCCTTAGCCGCCTCGATCGCCGCCAGGCGCTGCTCCTCGGCCTTGCGCTTGGCTTCCTTCTCCGCGTCGAGCGCGGCCATCTTGCGGCCGGCAGGCGAATCGATGCGGCCCATGCGGGTCGTTTCCGTCACCGAGCCGTCCGCATTCATCGAGGGCGGCTCGATCGGTACGCGCTCGCCGCGGGCGCGGCGCTTCGACCAGTCGGAAACGATGCTGGCTTCCTTGATGCCGGCGATCGTCGGCTTCGGCGGCGGGTTGCTGGAATTCACGGCCGAGTTGAAGGCCGCGTCGTAGCTCTTCTCGTAACTGGCGAAGGCCATCTTGAGCGAATCCGGCTGCGTCGTCGCGGGGCAGGGGCCGGTCGGGTCGAAGGTTGTGCCTTCCGGCGCGACCTGGTTGAAGACGTAGCGCTTCTCGCAGACATCGACCTTCGGCGGCACTTTGGTGATCTCGAAATTGTCGTAGCCGACCTTCAGCATCTTCCAGAACTCGTAGTTCGGGTCGTTGCGGTAGCGCGCCATGTTGGCGGCGGTCATGCGGAACGGGAAGGCCTGGATCTGGAACTCGGTCTGGCCGCCCTGGAAGGCATCGCGGCCGAAGGCATAGATCTGCTCGATCTGCGCGTCGGTCATCGAATAGCAGCCGGAGGAAGAGCAGGCGCCGTGCACCATCAGGTTCTGACCGGTGCGGCCATTGGCGCGGTCATAGGCGTTGGGAAAGCCGATGTTGAAGGACAGATGGTAATTCGAGCGCGGGTTCATCTGCGACGGACGGACCGTGTAAAAACCTTCCGGCGCCTGGCGGTCGCCCTCGGTGTATTTGGGACCGAGCTTTCCCGACCATTTGCAGATGTCGTAGGTGGCGACGAGATCGTAACGGCCGTTGGTCTTGGCCTTCCAGATCTCCAGCTTGCCTTCTTCCTTGAAGATGCGCGCCATCACCGAGGAGGTGCGCACCATGCCCTTGGCCTTCATGTCGGCAAGGATCTTGTCCGGCAGCGGCTTGTTGGCTTCCGGCGCGAAATCCTTCATGGACGAATCGTTGCAGCCGGCGATGCCGATGGCGGCAATCAGGACTCCGGTGCGGGCAAGCTTGGCAAACATCGGTACGGCTACGTCTCTTAATCTCGGGCCAACGGCTCTCGGCATGGCCGGCCGCAAGGTGAACACCAGTGGACCGTAAGCCCGTTAACCTTGAAAATTCCTTACCGCAAGCCTCGCCGGCAAATCTGGGCAAACCCCTCACGGCAATCCCATTGAGCCGAATCCGGCGGCATTTTTGTGGCAAAAATGCTCATCTTGGCCACAGTTGAAGGGTTTGGCGGGTCAGAGACTGCGGCCCATCGCTAGGTATTTCTCGCGACGCTGCTCGCGGAAATCGGTGTTGGCGCCGGCAAAGTCCTTCATCGTCTTGGCGATGAGGTCACCGGTGGAGGCAATTACCGTCTCCGGCGCGCGCTGGGCGCCCCCCATCGGCTCGGGGATGATGGCGTCGATGATCTTCATCTCGAGAAGATCCTGCGCGGTGATCTTCATGTTGGTCGCCGCGTCCTTCGAGCGGGTGGTGTCGCGCCACAGGATCGAAGCGGCACCCTCCGGCGAGATCACCGAATAGATGGCATGTTCCAACATGTAGACGCGATTTGCCGTGGCGATCGCGATGGCGCCGCCGGAGCCGCCTTCGCCGATGACCACCGAGATCGACGGCACTTTCAGCGAAAGGCAGGCGGAAGTCGAACGCGCGATCGCCTCGGCCTGGCCGCGCTCCTCGGCGCCGACGCCGGGATAGGCGCCGGCGGTGTCGACCAGCGTAAGAAGCGGGATCTTGAAACGGTCGGCCAGTTCCATCAGGCGCACCGCCTTGCGATAGCCCTCAGGCCGCACCGAGCCGAAATTATGCTTGATGCGGCTTGCCGTGTCGGAGCCCTTCTCCTGGCCGATGACCGCTACCGGCTCGCCGCGAAAGCGGGCGAAGCCGCCGACGATCGCCTGGTCGTCGCCGAAATTGCGGTCGCCGGCCAAAGGCGTGAAATCGGTGAACAGCCCCTTGATGTAGTCGACGCAATGCGGGCGGTCGGGATGGCGCGCGACCTGCACCTTCTGCCAGGGCGTGAGCGCCTTGTAGAGGTCGCGCAATGCATCGCGCGAACGCTTTTCCAGCCGGCTGATCTCTTCGGCGACATCGACCGCCTCGCCGTTCTCGGCAAGCTTCTTCAGCTCAAGGATCTTGAGCTCCAGATCCTGCACCGGCTTTTCGAAGTCGAGGTAGTTGTACATGCTTGAGCGGACCGATCCGTCGGAAGGCGAAATGGCTGGCGGAACCGCTGAAATGCCGGCCCCGGGCGGTGGAACGTCGCCCTCACATAGCGATATGAGGCCTAGTCGGCAAGCGGATGATGTTCGTTGACCAGCCGCACCAGCCGCTCCTCCAGGACATGGGTGTAGATCTGCGTGGTCGAGATGTCGGCATGGCCCAGGAGTTGCTGAACGGCTCTGAGATCGGCGCCGTTCTGCAGGAGGTGGCTGGCAAAAGCATGGCGAAGCACATGCGGCGAGATCTTGGCTGCAGCTATTCCCGATCGCGCGGCCAAACCCTTGAGATCGCGGGCGAAAACCTGTCGGGAGAGATGGCCGCTGTCGGAGGAGGCCGGGAACAGGAACGGGCTCTCGGCAAAGGCCGGCCGCGCGGCCCTCGCGCCAAGCCAGGCGCGCATGGCGGCGCGCGCCTTGGCCGATAGCGGCACCATGCGCTCCTTGTCCCCCTTGCCGCGCACCATGAAGAAGCGGTCGTCGCGCAGCGCCACCGTCACCGGCAGACCGACCAGCTCCGACACGCGCAGGCCGGTGGCGTAGAGCACCTCGACCAGCGCGTGCAGGCGCAAGGCGGCCATCCGGTCGCCATCCGGGCCAGCTTCGCCGGCTTCCTGCGCCGCCCGGTCGAGCAGGCGGCCGGTCTCGGCCTCGCTCATCGTCTTCGGCAACGGCCGACCCTTGCGCGGGCTGTCCAGCGTGCCGGTCGGGTCGTCGCCGCGCAGGCCTTCGGCATAGAGGAATTTGAAGAATTGGCGGATCGCCGACAATTTGCGCGCCTGCGAGGTCGGCGCGAAGCCGCGCGCGGCAACGTCGTCGAGATAGGCGCGGATGTCGGCCGATCCGGCGCCCGCAAGTCCGCCCTTGATCGCCTCGGAAGCATCCTCCAGGTCGCGGCGGTAGGAGGCAAGCGTGTTTTCAGCCGCCCCCCGTTCGGCGCTCATCATTTCGAGGAAGGCTTCGATGCGGGCGGCGCTGTTCATCGGGCCGGGTTTGTCAGTTCTTCTTGGGGTTGAGCTTTTCGGCGGGAATGCGGATGCTCATCTCTGCTTTTTTCGGCTCCACGAACATCGCCAGCGCGAACATCGCGCCATAGGCAATGCCTGCCAGAACCGCCAGCGTCACGACGAAGCGAAACAAAGTCGGCATTCAAATTTCGCCCGTCTTGTTGTTTTGCGTTTCCAAAGCCCTGTGCCCTTATGGGACGCCAAACCGGGCAATTCAAGGACGAAGGATTCCGGTCGCCGCAGGTTTTTGCCGGAAAAGCTGCGGACCCGTTCGCGCACCCGCGCTTGACGCAAACAGGCTTTTGATGTCGATACGGCGCAAGAGGCCCCGATGAACGCTCTGCCACCAAATCCGACGGACGAAGGCTGCGCCGCGCTGATCGAAGCGCTCGGCAGCCGTTCGATCGTCTTCGTCGGGCTGATGGGCGCCGGCAAGACGGCGATCGGGCGCAAGGTGGCGACGATGCTTTCGCTGCCCTTCATGGATAGCGACCAGGAGATCGAAAGCGTCTCGCGCATGACGGTGCCGGAACTGTTCGAGCGCTATGGCGAGCCGGAATTCCGCGCGCTGGAGCAGCGCGTGATCCTGCGCCTGCTGGAAAACGGCCCGCAGGTGCTGTCGACCGGCGGCGGCGCCTTCATGAACGCGCAGACGCGCGAGGCGATTTCCGCGCATGGCGTGTCGGTCTGGCTGAAGGCCGATCTGGACCTGTTGATGGAGCGGGTCTCCAAGAAACAGAACCGGCCTCTGCTCAAGAATCCAGATCCGCGCGGAGTGCTGGAGAAATTGATGGGCGAGCGGTATCCGGTCTATGCCATGGCCGACCTGACAGTGCCGACGCGCGACGACCGCAAGGAGATCATCGCCGGCGAAGTCGTCGCGGCTCTCTGCGCCCATCTCGGGGTTGAGGCGATCGCGACGGGCGCTACAAGCGCCACAACGGACGAGGTGCAGTCGTGAGCCATGCCGAACCGGTGAAAGTCGAGGTCGGGCTCGGCGACCGCGCCTATGACATTTTGATCGGCTCTGGTCTGCTTGCGCGCTCCGGCGAGGAGATCGCGCGGCGGCTTCCCGGCACCCGCGCGGCCATCGTCACCGACGAGAACGTTGCCGCCGCGCATCTCGACACGCTGAAGGCGGGGCTGGAGACAGGCGGCATCCAGTCCGCCGTCATCACTTTGCCGGCCGGCGAAAAGACCAAGAGTTTCGCCCATCTCGAGGAGGTGGTCGACGGCGTGCTCGCCGCAAAGCTCGAACGCGGCGACGTGGTGGTCGCGCTCGGCGGCGGCGTGATCGGCGATCTGGCCGGCTTCGCTTCCGGCATCGTGCGGCGCGGCATGAATTTTGTGCAGATCCCGACTTCGCTGCTGGCGCAGGTCGATTCCTCCGTCGGCGGCAAGACCGGCATCAACAGCGCGCGCGGCAAGAACCTCGTCGGCGTCTTCCACCAGCCCAGGCTGGTGCTGGCCGACACTCAAGTGCTCGACACGCTGCCGATCCGCGAGTTTCGCGCCGGCTATGCCGAGCTCGCCAAATACGGCCTGATCGACCGCCCCGCCTTCTTCGCCTGGCTGGAACAGAACTGGGGCCAGGTCTTCGCCGGCGGTCCGGCGCGGGTCGAGGCGATCGCAGAGGCCTGCCGCGCCAAGGCAGATGTCGTCGCCCGCGACGAGTTCGAGACCGGCGACCGCGCGCTGCTCAATCTCGGCCACACATTCGGCCATGCGCTGGAAGCCGCCACGCAATATGACGGATCCCGCCTGGTCCATGGCGAGGGCGTCGCCATCGGCATGGCGCTGGCGCATCGCTTCTCGGCGCGGCTCAACCTTGCGAGCCCCGACGACGCGGAACGCGTCGAGGCGCATCTTCGCGCTGTCGGCCTGCCTTGGCGCATGGCGGAGATTCCGGGCGAGTTGCCGGACGCCGAGGCGCTGCTCGGCTTCATCACCCAGGATAAGAAGGTCTCGCGAGGCGCGCTGACCTTCATCCTGACGCGCGGCATCGGCCAGTCGTTCATCGCCAAGGACGTGCCGGCCTCGGAAGTGCTCTCCTTCCTCAAGACAAGCCATCCCGCAGGGCTCAAGCTGAGCCATCCCGAACGGTCCAATAGGAGCCGTTCCGGATGACCGACGCCGGCTGGATCGTCGCAGCCGTCCTCGCCGCCATCGTAATCATGGCGCTTCTGTTTCGCGCCCGCTTGCTTGCCGCTGTCGGCTATGCGCTGCGGCCGATCGAGCCGCCGCAGCGGTGCGAGCGCAACGGGAAGGATCATGACAGCGACGATTCCCGTCGCGACGGCGAAGCCGGCCGTGAGGAGCGCAACCGGCTCGAGGGCCTCTTCGACCTTGATGAGCTCGAAGTGTCGGACGTCATGGTCCACCGCACCAATATGCGCTCCGTCAACGCCGACAATACGCCCGAAGCGGTTGTGCGCGAGATCCTCACGAGTCCGCACACCCGAATGCCGCTGTGGAAGGGTTCGCTCGACAACATCGTCGGCGTCCTGCACGCGAAAGATCTGCTGAGGGCCCTCAATGAGGTCGGCAACGACTTTTCGCAGATCGACGTGATGAAGATCGCGGCGAAGCCTTGGTTCGTGCCGGACACCACCACCTTGCAGGAACAGCTCAACGCCTTCCTGCGGCGCAAGACGCATTTCGCCATCGTCGTCGACGAGTATGGCGAGGTCGAAGGGCTGGTGACGCTGGAAGACATCATCGAGGAGATCGTCGGCGAGATCGCCGACGAGCACGATGTCGACATGCAGGGCGTCAAGAAAGAAGCCGATGGCTCGGTCGTCGTCGACGGCACCGTGCCGATCCGCGACTTGAACCGCGCGCTCGACTGGCACCTTCCCGACGAGGAAGCCACCACGATCGCCGGCCTCGTCATCCATGAGACGCAGTCGATCCCTGAGGAAAAGCAGGCTTTCACCTTTCACGGCAAGCGTTTCGTCGTGATGAAGCGCGACAAGAACCGCATTGCCAGGTTGAGGATACGTCCCGCCAGCGAAGGCTAGAATGGCAACTTGCGGTCTTACAGTTCCTTGGTCCAACGCTCGCTGAGCGTCGCGCCAGTCCCGGCATCGATTGCCGCCAGGCTGACCTCGTAGCCCCAGAGGTTGCGGATATGGCGCAGCGTTGCGTCGCGGCTCTGGCCCTCGAGCATGATGCCGTCCTTGACCTTGTGCTGCAGCCGCAGATGCCGGTCGCCCAGCAGGTCAACGTCGACCACCTGGATGTCGGGGCGGCTGGCGCCAATATCGTAGCTTTGCGCCAGCGCCGACCGTATCCTGGCATAGCCGCGCTCATTGTGGATCGAGGCCACCTCATAATGCGGCTCGTCTGCGCCATCGGCCAGCACGAAGAGCCGCCATTTGCGGATCAACGTCGGGCTCAGATACTGGCGGATGAAGGATTCGTCGCGGTGGTTGGCCCAGGCGTCGAGCAGGGTGTCGCGCCAGTCGCCGCGGCCGGCGATGTCCGGAAACCAGTCGCGGTCCTCGGCGGTGGGCGCAGTCGAGATGCGCTGGATATCCTGCATCATGTCGAGGCCGAGCGCATAGGGATTGATGCCGGAGTAGCGCGGATCGTCATAAGTCGGCTGGAAGACCACGTTGGAGTGGTTGCGCAGGATCTCGAGCATGGCGCCTTCGCTGATGCGGCCACGATCGAACAGCGTGTTCATGATCGTATAGTGCACGAAAGTGGCGCAGCCTTCGTTCATCACCTGGGTTTGCCGCTGCGGGTAGAAATATTGCGCGATGACGCGCACGATCCTGACGATCTCACGCTGCCAGGGTTCGAGGACGAGGCTGTTCTTCTCCAGGAAATAGAGCAGGTTCTCTTCCGGCAGCTTGAGCGATTTCTTCCGCTCGGCAAGGATTTCGTCCCCCGCTTCCGGCTTGTTCCTTCCCTGAGAGGGCGGCAGCGTTCGCCACAAATCGTTGAAGGAGCGTTCCTCGTATTCGAGGCGCTCGCGCAGCCCCTCGCGCTGCTGCTCGGACGACAGTTTCGGCGGCCGATGGTAGCGGAACACGCCTTGCTCCATCAGCGCATGGGCCGAGTCAAGGATCGCTTCCACCGCCGCCAGGCCATGCCGCTCCTCGCAGCGGGCGATGTAGCTCTTGGCAAAATCCAGATAGCTCAAAATGCCGCCGGCATCGGTCCATTGCCGGAAGAGATGATTGTTCTTGAAGAAATGGTTGTGCCCGAGCGCGGCATGCGCGGTCACCAGGGCCTGCAGGGCCATGGTGTTCTCTTCCATGAGATAGACGATGCAGGGGTTGGAGTTGATGACCAACTCATAGGCCAGGCCGCGCGCGCCCTTGCGGTAGAGAAATTCGTCGTAGAGGAAACGCTTGCCGAACGACCAATGCCGGTACATCAGCGGCATGCCGACCGAGGAATAGGCGTCGAGCATCTGCTCGGAAGAGATGACCTCCATCTGCACAGGATAGATGTCGAGGCCCAGCTCTTCGGTCCCGAGCGCCTCGATCTCGTCATAGACGCGGGACAGCTTTGAAAAATTCCAGTCCGAGCCGGAGAACAGCAGTTCGGATTTGCGCGCTTGGCTGACCATCGCCCGAGCCCCTCAAGCGCTCTTGCGCAGGGCGGGCTGCCTGGCGAAGAGCTCGCGGAAGACCGGGTAGATGTCGGCCGGCGCGGCAATGCGCCTCATCTGGAAGTTCGGCCATTTGCCGTCGACGGCGTTGTAGGCGCGCCAGAGCGACGTCCCGTTCTCGGTTGAGCCGAAGATGTGGCTTTCCCGCTCGTCGATGATCTCCACATAGGCGAAATACTGGCAAAGCCGCATGAGCTTGCGGTCGAGCAATTCTATGCAGCGTTCGGAGTCGGTGGCGAAGTTGTCACCGTCGGAAGCCTGGGCGGCGTAGATGTTCCATTCGGCCGCCGGATAGCGCTCCTGGATGATGCGATGCATTTCCTCGAGCGCCGTGGAGACGACCGTGCCACCGCTTTCGGTGTGATAGAAGAACGTCTGCTCGTCCACCTCCTTGGCTTGGTGGGTGTGGCGGATGAACACGACCTCGATGCGTTCGTAGCGGCGCGTCAGGAAGAGATGCAGCAACACAAAGAAGCGTTTGGCCAGATCCTTCTCGCGCTCTCCCATCGAGCCCGAGACGTCCATCAGGCAGAACATGACCGCGTTCGCATTGGGCACAGGCTGTGGATCGAAGCGGTTGAAACGGATGTCGACCGGATCGACATAGGCAATGCGCCGGCGCCGGCGCTCAAGCCGCTCAAGGTCTTCGCGCAGCGCCGTTATGCGTTCGCCCACCGCGGCGCTTGCCGGCTTTGCTTCCAGTTCGGCGATCTGCCGGGCGACTTCGTCCAGCTCAGTCTGCTTGGGGCGCCTGAGCGCTATGCGCCGCCCGTGGCTGTTGCGCATCGTGCGTCCGACATTGATGTTGGTTGGCGCTCCGCTTGCGGCGAAGCCTGCCCGTCTCGGCTTGAAGCTCAGTATCTGCTTGAGGTTGAGCTTAACCAGATCCGGCAGTTCGAGGTCCTCAAAGAAAAGGTCCAGCACCTCCTCGCGCGACAGCACGAAGCGGAAGTCATCTTCGGACTCCGTGGTCCCCGGAGCCGATCCGTAGCCTCCCCCGCCGCCAGGCTTGTCGATAAGATCGCCAGGGCTGAACGTCCTGTTGCCGGGCAGGATGTGCTGGCGCCGGCCGCTTTGCTTGTCGACGCCGAAGGTCGGTTCGTCGGTGCCCTTGCGCGGCATTGGGACGGCGTGTTCGCGGTCGAGCTCGGCGATGCCGCCGGTGCGGACCTTGTCGCGGATGCTGCGCTTGAGATCCTCGCGGGCACGCCTGAGGAAGCGCTGGCGATTGCCAAGGCTCTTGTCTTTCGGGTTCAGACGGCGGTCGATGAAGATCGGCATGGCACCGTTCGGGCGTTCCTCAACCCGCCTTGTTCACGCGCATGTACCAGTCGACCAATCGGCGCACCTGCCGCTGGGTATAGCCGCGCTCCACCATGCGCTGCACGAATTCATTATGCCGCTTCTCCGTGACGCTGTCCTGCTTGGAGCCGAAGCTGATCACCGGCAACAGGTCCTCGACCTGGCCGAACATGCGCTTCTCAATAACCTCGCGAAGCTTTTCGTAGCTCGTCCAGGACGGGTTGCGGCCATGGTTGCGCGCCCGGGCGCGCAAGGTGAACTTGACCACTTCGTTGCGGAAGTCCTTGGGGTTGGCGATGCCGGCTGGCTTCTCGACCTGCGACAACTCCTTCTCCAGAACCTCACGGTTGAGGATCTGGCCGGTGTCGGGATCCTTGTAATCCTGATCCTCGATCCAGGCATCGGCATAAGCGATGTAGCGGTCGAAGAGGTTCTGGCCGTACTCGCTGTAGGATTCCAGATAAGCCTTCTGGATCTCGTGGCCGATGAACTCGGCATAGCGGCTAGCGAGTTCCGACTTGATGAACTCGAGATAGGCGGCCTCGGTTTCCTTCGGGAATTGCTCGCGCTTGATCGCCTCTTCGAGGATGTACATCAGGTGGACGGGATCGGCGGCCACCTCCTTGGTGTCGTAGTTGAAGGTCTGCGACAGGATCTTGAAGGCGAAACGCGTGCTGACGCCGGTCATGCCTTCGTCCACGCCGGCGGCGTCGCGATATTCCTGCACCGATTTCGCCTTCGGGTCGACCTCCTTGAGGTTCTCGCCATCATAGGCGCGCATCTTGGTGTAGAGCGGCGAGTTCTCATGCTCGGCAAGGCGGGTCGAGACGGTGAAGCGGCTGAGAATGTCCAGCACCTCTGGGGCGCAGGGGCTGTTCGCCAGCTCACTCTCGCGCAGCAGCTTCTCGTAGATCTGCCGCTCCTCGGTGATGCGCAGGCAATAGGGCACCTTGACCACGAGGATGCGGTCGAGGAAGGCCTCATTGTTCTTGTTGTTCTTGAACTGCTGCCATTCCGATTCGTTGGAATGGGCGACGACGATGCCCTGATAGGGGAAGGCGCCGAAATTCTCGGTGCCGTTGTAGCTGCCTTCCTGGGTGGCCGTCAGCAACGGGTGCAGGACCTTGATCGGTGCCTTGAACATCTCGACGAATTCGAGCAGGCCTTGCGTGGTCCGGTTCAGGCCGCCGCTGTAGGAATAGGCGTCCGGGTCGGACTGGCTGAAATGCTCCAATTGCCTGATGTCGACCTTGCCGACCAGGGCCGAAACGTCCTGATTGTTCTCGTCGCCGGGCTCGGTCTTGGCGATGGCGATCTGGCGCAGCCGCGACGGCATCAGCTTGACGACGCTGAATTTCGAGATGTCGCCCTTCAGCTCATCCAGGCGCTTGGCTGCCCAGGGCGAGATCAGTCCGTTCAGGCGGCGGCGGGCGATGCCGTATTTGTCCTCCAGCAGATCGCCCATCCGGTCGGGATGGAAGAGGCCGAGCGGCGATTCGAAAATCGGGCTGATCTGGTTGCCGACCTTGAGCGTGTAGATCGGCCGCTCTTCCATCAGCTTCTTCAGCCGTTCGGCGAGCGAGGATTTGCCGCCGCCGACCGGGCCGAGAAGATAGAGGATCTGCTTGCGCTCCTCGAGGCCTTGCGAGGCGTAGCGGAAATATCCGGCGATGCGCTCGATCGTATCCTCCATTCCGTAGAAGTCGGAAAAGGAGGGATAGATCTTGATCGTGCGGTTGGAGAAAATGCGGCCGAGCCGCTCGTCCTTGCTGGTGTCGACCAGGGTCGGCTCGCCGATCGCCTCAACCATGCGCTCGGGCGCCGAGGCGTACATGGATTTGTCCTCGCGGCAAGCCAGCAGATATTGCTGAAGACTGATCTCTTCCTGGGCCGCGTTGGAATAAATCTCCGAAAACAGATCGAAGACGTCGGATTGGTTCTCGCGCATGATGCTTTGCCTCGGAGCCGATAGGCTGCCAATCGGCTCATCGCTTCATCAACCGCCGGAAAGCATTGTGGTTCCCTTCATCTGAAGAGAGAGCGCACAATGCACTCCGACTTTGGCCTTCGGGACACCCCGATTCGGCCGCAAATGCTCGCCTATGAACATACGTGGTGATTGCCAGCGGACGGTCAAGAAGCGGATTCGTTTTCGCACCGAAAGTTGTCATTTTTGGTTCGTAGACGAGGCGCGTAGCGAGCACTCGTGCCCGCCGCGACACAACCAGGCCGGAGATGGCGATGATCGATCGACGCTACTTCATCGTGGCATCACTGGCGGCGCTGCTGCCGGCGGGTGCGTCAGCCGCCGGGCGTCCGGTCCAGCCGGAGCCGCAGACCTTCGATTACGGTCCGGCCAAGCTCGACATCTACGCACCGGCCGGCGCCAAGAACCTGCCGGTGGTCTTCTTCGTCCATGGCGGCGCCTGGCGGTTCGGCAAGCGCAGCCAGGTCGGCTCAAAGCCGGGCTTCCTGCTCGCCAATGGCTTCGTGTTCGTCTCGATCGATTACCGAATGCTGCCGGAAGCGGATGTCGCGACCCAGGCCGGCGACGTCGAAAAGGCCTACGCCTTTCTGCGCGCCAACATCGCCCGGCATGGCGGCGATCCGGACCGCATCGTCGGCATGGGCCATTCGGCCGGCTGCCATCTGGTCGCGCTGACCGGCATGCGCGGAGGGTTGCCGGGCGTCGCCGCGCTGATCCTGGACGACACCAGGGCCTATGATCTTGCCGCGCTTTCGAGGAATGGCGGCATGGTGCGCGCCTATGCGCGTGTCTTCTCCGACCCGAAACAATGGGCGGCGCTTTCGCCCGCGACCTTTGTCGAGGGCAAAAAACATCCGCCGACCTTCATCGCCTATTCGCGCGCGCCCGGGCGAGGCGAAGAGTCAAAGGCTTTCGCGGAACGCCTGCGCGCCACCGGCACGAAGGTCACGCTGTTCGACGGCAGCGCCTATACGCATATGTCGATCAATGGCGATTTCGGCCAGGATGGCGACGCCTTGACCGCGGCGGCACTGGCGTTCCTGAAGGCGACGGTGACCTGATTACCAGCGAGTCTTCTCGCCGGGTGCCGCCGGCTCGATCGCCAGCGCGTGGACGCCGGCTTGCAGTTCGTCGGCAAGCAGCTCGTTGACGGCGCGGTGGCGGTCGATGCGGCTCATGCCGGCAAAACTCGGCGAGACAATGCGGACGCGGAAATGCGTCTCGCCGGTGCCGTCGAACGTCGCATGATGGCCGGATTCGACATGATGATGGCCTGCATGAAGGTGGCTTTCATTGATGACGGCGAGCCGCTCGGGCGAAAATGCCGCTTTCAGCTTGTCTTCCATCTTGGCCTGTATGGACATCAGGGCTTCCCTTCACCACATATGCGGCACAGCCGCAAAATCTTGCATTTCGACCGCTTTTAAGCCGCGATTCAGCGGTTAGGGCGATCATCGGCGAAATGTCAATTCTTGTTTCGCACATGCGAACAGCCCATAAATGGGTGAGATGAAAGCGTATCCCAAATATTTCGAAAAGATCCGGATCCGGCCGGAGAAGGACGCGGAGCTGAAGTCGCGCGCGCCGATCTGCCAGTGGGATGGTTGCAACGAAGCCGGCACGCACCGGGCGCCGGTCGGGCGCCTAAAGGAAGGCGAGTATTTCCGCTTCTGCTTCGACCATGTGCGCGAATACAACAAAGGCTTCAACTACTTCTCCGGCGTGTCGGACAGCGAGATCGCCCGCTTCCAGAAAGAGGCGCTGACCGGCCACAGGCCGACTTGGCGCATGGGCGCCAACGGCGGCGGGACGCGCTCGGCGCCGGATTTCGCGCAGCAGCGCTCGGGGCGCGCCGGCTACTACAACCGCATGCGCGATCCGTTCAATCTGTTCGGTTCAGGCTCGCGCGAGCCGCGCGAACGCAAGGCAAAGCCGCTTGAGGCCAAGGCGCTGGAAACGCTTGGCCTTGATACAAAGGCGACTGGTCAGGACATCAAGGCGCGTTATAAGGAACTGGTTAAGCGCCACCATCCGGATGCGAATGGCGGCGACAGAGGTTCGGAAGACCGGTTCCGCGATGTGCTGCAGGCCTATCGCGTGCTCAAGCAGGCAGGATTGTGCTGAGCGGCCCTACGGTCCGTGTCGTTTTCCAACTTTCATAAGGTTGGAAAAGGCTCTAAGACCGCCCCCGGACAAAATCGATTGCCGGCGAAACGCGGCGTTTCGCCCGTGGAGACGTTGATAGAGATGAACAAGGTCGATCGCGACATCGCCAACCTGCCCGACACGACGGTGTCGGTGAAGGAGAAATTCGGTTTCGAGTCCAAGATGGTCGTTCCTGCCTATTCGGCGGCGACCGAGCATGTCCCGGACATCGACCCGGATTATCTGTTCGACAAGGCGACGACATTGGCGATCCTCGCCGGCTTTGCCTACAACCGCCGCGTGATGGTGTCGGGCTATCACGGCACCGGCAAGTCGACGCATATCGAGCAGGTCGCGGCGCGGCTCAACTGGCCTTGCGTGCGCGTCAACCTCGACAGCCATGTCAGCCGTATCGACCTCGTCGGCAAGGACGCCATCGTCGTCAAGGAGGGCCTGCAGGTCACCGAGTTCCGCGACGGCATCCTACCCTGGGCCTATCAGCACAATGTCGCGCTCTGCTTCGACGAGTACGATGCCGGCCGGCCGGACGTGATGTTCGTCATCCAGCGCGTGCTGGAATCGTCGGGCCGGCTCACGCTGCTCGACCAGAGCCGTGTCATCCGCCCGCATCCGGCTTTCCGGCTGTTCGCCACCGCGAACACGGTCGGCCTTGGCGACACCACCGGCCTCTACCACGGCACGCAGCAGATCAACCAGGCGCAGATGGACCGCTGGTCGATCGTCACCACGCTCAACTACCTGCCGCACGACAATGAGGTGAACATCGTGCTGGCCAAGGCCAAGCACTATCGCGACAACAAGGGCAGGGACATCGTCAACAAGATGGTGCGCGTCGCCGACATGACGCGCTCGGCCTTCATCAATGGCGACCTGTCGACCGTGATGAGCCCGCGTACCGTCATCACCTGGGCCGAAAACGCCGAGATCTTCGGCGACATCGGCATGGCGTTCCGCCTGACCTTCCTCAACAAATGCGACGAGCTGGAGCGTTCGGTGGTGGCCGAGTTCTACCAGCGCGCCTTTGGCGAGGATCTGCCGGAGAGCGCCGCCAACGTGGTGCTGGGTTAGGCGCGCAGCTGAAAGGCCTCCAGCCTTTCAGCATGAAACGCGCAGGGAATGATCAATGGCGGGTCCAGGCGACAACACGCGCAACAAGCCGAGGAACGGGTCTGAAGCGGACAGCTTCAAGCGCGCCGTCACCGTATGCATGCGCGCCGTCGCCGGCGACAAGGATCTCGAGGTCGGCTTCGCCAAGGACCGGCCGGCTCTGGCGGGAAATCGCGCCCGGCTGCCCGAGCTGCCTAAGAAGGCCTCCCGTAACGACATCGCAATCACCCGCGGCATCGGCGATTCCATGGCGCTGAAGCGCGCCTGCCACGATCAGCGCATCCACAACAAGCTGGCGCCGGAAGGGAAGCTCGCGAGATCCATCTTCGACGCGGTCGAGCAGGCGCGCGTCGAGGCGATCGGCAGCCGCGCCATGCAGGGCGTGGCCGACAATATCGGCTCGATGCTCGAGGACAAATACACCAAGGCGAATCTCGTCGACGTCAGGGACAAGGCCGACGCGCCGCTGGAAGAAGCGATCGCGCTGATCGTGCGCGAAAAACTCACCGGCCGGCCCGTGCCGAAGAGCGCGGAGCGGCTCGTCGATCTCTGGCGCCCCTGGGTCGAGGAAAAGGCGGGTGGCGACCTCGACGGCCTATCCGCCAAGCTGGAGGACCAGCAGGCCTTTGCCCGCGTCGTGCGCGACATGCTCGTTTCCATGGAGATGGCCGAGGAACTCGGCGACGACCAGGAAACCGACGATTCCGAGGAAAACGAAGAGAACGAGCAGCAGGGCGAGGAACAGAGCGAGGAAGGCGGCGAGGAGGATTCAGGCTCGGAGCAGTCTCAGTCGGAAGATGCCGAAGCTTCCGCCGACGAGGAAGAGTCGGCCGAGACGGAGGCGACCGACGCCACATCCGACGACCTCTCCGACGACGATGATTCCGACGCCGAGACGCCGGGCGAGGCAAAGCGCAACGACAACCCGTTCCTCAACCTGCCGAAGGAGATCGACTACAAGGTCTTCACCACCGCCTTCGACGAGACGGTGGGGGCCGAGGACCTTTGCGAGGAAGAGGAGCTCGACCGGCTGCGCGCCTTCCTCGACAAGCAGCTGGCCAACCTGTCGGGCGTCGTCGGGCGGCTCGCCAACCGGCTGCAGCGCCGGCTGATGGCGCAGCAGAACCGTTCCTGGGATTTCGATCTCGAAGAAGGCTATCTCGATCCGGCGCGGCTGGTGCGCGTCGTCATCGATCCGATGCAGCCGCTCTCCTTCAAGCAGGAGCGCGACACCAAGTTCCGCGACACGGTGGTGTCGCTGGTGCTCGACAATTCTGGCTCGATGCGCGGCCGGCCAATTACGGTCGCGGCGACCTGCGCCGACATCCTGGCGCGCACGCTGGAGCGCTGCGGCGTTTCGGTCGAAATCCTCGGCTTCACCACGCGGGCGTGGAAAGGCGGGCAGGCTCGCGAGAAATGGCTGAAAGACGGCAAGCCCCCCAATCCCGGACGGCTCAACGATCTGCGCCACATCATCTACAAGTCCGCCGACCATCCATGGCGGCGCGCGCGGCGCAATCTCGGGCTGATGATGCGCGAGGGCCTGCTCAAGGAAAATATCGACGGCGAGGCGCTGCTTTGGGCGCATAACCGGCTGATCGGCCGGCCCGAGCAGCGCAAGATCCTGATGATGATCTCGGACGGAGCGCCGGTCGACGATTCGACGCTCTCGGTCAATCCGGGCAACTATCTGGAGCGCCATCTGCGGGCGGTCATCGAGCTGATCGAGACGCGCTCGCCGGTCGAACTCTTGGCGATCGGCATCGGCCATGACGTCACGCGCTATTATCGCCGCGCCGTCACCATCGTCGATGCAGAGGAACTGGCCGGCGCCATGACCGAGCAGCTCGCCTCGCTGTTCGGCGAGGAAAGCGCGCGCGACACGCGCCGCGGCGGTTTGCGGCGCGCCGGATGATCTTTTCGGCGCGGCATTGCGGCGGACGCTCGTCGCCTGCGTGCTGACCTGCGCCTCGCCGGCCATCGCCGCCTAGAGTGCATCCGTCGAGACCGTCTAGATTTCGGCGCGGCCGATCACCCAGTTCCATACCGGCCACGACGAGACGCGGTTCGGGCCGTTCGAATTCGTCGGCGGGCTGGAGATGACCTCGCCTGCGCGCGATTTCGGCGCGCTGTCGGCGCTTCGCTTTCTCAAGGCGGGGCGCGACTTCATCGGGGTTGCCGACACCGGCTTCTGGTTCTTCGGCATGATTATACAGACGCCGACAAGCGCCCCTCGGGCGTCAAGAATTTCCGGATGCAGCAGATGGTCGACGCTTCGGGCCGGCCGATCGACCGGAAGTGGGAGGTCGACGCGGAAGGGTTCGCGGTGAAGGACGGCGTCGCCACCGTCGGCTTCGAGCGCGACCAGCGCGTCGCCCAGTTCAAGATTGATCCCGACAATATGAAAGCGCCGGTCAGGCAGCTCGATTGCCTGGTCCCCGCCAGGGAGCTGCGCCAGAACCGCGGCTTCGAGACCGTCGCCCACGCCAATCCTTATCGGCAGCACGCGGGCGGCCTGGTCGTGGTTTCGGAAAGGAGTCTCGACATATCAAGCAATGTCTACGCCGCTATCATCGAAGGGCCGCACAAAGGCGTCTTCACCATCAAGCGCAACGGCGATTTCCACATTACCGACGGTGCCTTCCTGCCGGACGGCGACCTGCTGCTTGGAGCGCAGCTTCTCGATCGCGCGCGGGGTGAAGATGCGGCTGCGGCGCATCTATGGCGGTAGCGTCGAGAAGGGTGCGCTCGCCGATGGGCCTGTGCTGATGGAGGCCGGCATGGGCTACCAGTCGAGAATATGGAAGGTCTCGACGTCTGGACCCGCGATGATGGCGCGACGATGCTGTCGCTGATATCCGACGACAACCATTCGATCCTGCAGCGCAACCTCTACCTGGAATTCATCCTGCACCAGGACTGAGGGGTTTCGGCTTTGCCGACGGCGAGCGCTGCGAGGTTACCGGCCGACGTGGCGGACTTCGTTCATCACGAAATTGGCGGCGCGCTTGCTGCGGTTGCGGATCTTGAGCGTCGCGGTGTTGTCGACGAAATAGGTGTGAAGGATGCTGTCGCGGGTGCGGACTTCCGGTCCGATGGTGTCGACCGCATGCCAGGTGTCGGTGCCGACCGCAAAGGCGTAGCCCGTGTTCGGCGAAAACGACATCCGGTGCGAATTCTCGAAGCGCCCGTCCGGCATGCGCTCGGCGAAGCGGGTGCCGATATGGTTGATCGAGTCATCCTCCGGCAAATAGAACTGGACCGTAATGCCCTTCCATTTCGTGTCGGTGTGGAACCCGATCTTGTAGCCCGCCACGTCGCGCGTCAGCATCGGCACCGGATACATGCCGACCTTCATGAAGTCCGAGCCGAACCGGCGCTCCAGGCCCGGGGCAAGGCGGCGCATGAAGGCGTCCTTCAATTCCGACGCATGCAATGCCTTGCCGACCAAGGCCCAGACGGCCCGTTTCTCAGCCGGCAGATGGCGGATATATTCCGGGTAGAGGTCGATCTTGATCCGCGTCGCGGTGCCATCGGCCTTGATGTTCACATTGTTGCGGCCCTTGAGCGCACGATATTCGCGCGCCTCCGGCATGGCGGCGCGCATGCGCCGATAGAGGTCCGCCGGGAAGACATCGGTCATTTCCAGATGCCAGAACGGCTTTTCCACGAAGGTGGCGCGGTCCACCGCCTCCACCATGTGGGAGACAACATGCTGCAGCATTTGTTTGGCTGACGCCGTCGCCGCGCCGTCTATGGCCGACATGGATAACCTTTCCCCATCCCAAAGAACCCTGCACACAAATTTCTTGAATAGATATATCGCTGACCGCGCGGAATGCTAACCAAAGCGCAGGCTGGATTGCAATGATCCACGGACTGACTTCAATCGCGGTTTCCAAATCACGAGGTGATGTTGCATCGACGCAAAGCAAGGGCAAGGCATCCGGCGACAATGCTGATTTGGCCGCAAGCCGATATTCAACGGACCTTGTAGATCTCGATCGGCTTCCCCGCGGTCGTCTGGTCGAGTTCAAGCCATGCCGGCACGTCGCCCCGCAGCAACGCCGCGGCAAGGCCATCCGGCGCGTCCAGGCCCAGCGATATCTCTTCTGTGTTGCCGCGGCAGATCGCGACCAGTCCGACGCGCTCGCGCGCAATGACGGCGCGGGCAGCGTCCGGGGCACCCATGAAGGCGTCGAGCATGGCGAGGTTGCCGGCCACATTGCGGTGGTAAGGGCCGGCCAGCGCCCGGTGGCCGGTGAACATCAATATCCCCGAGCCGAGATTGGACGAGGCAAGCACCGTCGTCGCGGGCAGGGCGGCCAGATCCTGGAAGTCGGCCGGCTTGCCGCAGGTCACGGCATGGTCGGGATCAGAATTGATCCGCTGCGGCGCCTTCTGGATAACGGATTGCGCCGCCACCGCGACCCCGGCCCAGGTCGCATTGAGCGAGACCAGCCACGCCATGACAATGCCCATGGAGATGCGCCATGAGGGCGCGGTGCTTGCCCTGTAACGGATCTTCGCGATCCAGGCCGAGAGCGGCAGCACGGCGAAGGCAACCGAGAAGGTCGAGCCGCGCACCTGCCAGAGGCTGACGCCGAAGGCGACGACAAGCAGGATGGCGGCGAGCATCTCCTCGCGGCGCAGGCGACGGCTTCGCAGCTGAAAGCCGATCAGCAGCATGGCGATGAAGGGCGTCACATAGCGCGCCGCCATCAGCTTTGGCTGGTGGATGGCGACGCTCCAGAAGGGCTGCGCTTCGACCACGTCGGCCAGCCAATAGGTGCGAATGCGTTCGTCCATGCCCGCATAGGGTGACCCCAGGCATTGCGGGAAGAACACGACCGCCACGGCCGCGACCATCACCGCCAGCGCCAGCATCGAGACAAGCCTGGCCCTCGCCGTCGACGTGGGCAACGCGCCGGCGATCGCGAGGCCGAAGCCGGAAAGTGCCGCAACCGCGAACTGGAAGGATGAGAAGGCGTCACACTGAGCGACGCCCCAGTCGGACGGCCGGATGGTCGCCACGAAGACCATCAAGGCGATGCCGGCAAATCCAAGGCCGAAGCCTCGCGCGGTGGCGCGCTCCTTATCGTCGAGGACGAACAGGACCGCCGCGCAGATGCCGAGCGTCGCCACATAGGGAGCGGTCTCCATACCGACAGTGAGCGTCAAGCCGGCGCAAATGCCTGAAAGCAGGGCGGCAGGCCGCCAGGAGGGCGCTTCCATCAGCAGCCAGAGGCCGGCCGCCGTCAGCAGCAGCTGGACATTGTGATGATCAATCACGCCGGGGCTGTAGATCACCAGGTAGAACAGCGCTGCCGTCGACAGGATGAGCGAGGGCATCGCGACGTCGGCGCCGGCGTAGCGCCGCGAGGCGCGCATGAGCACGAATATGGTCAGTCCATAGAGCGCGGTCGGCCAGATGATCTGCGCGGCGCGTTCGGCGGTGGCGGTGCTGGCGCCCAGCGCATCGAAGGCCATGACAAGCAATGCGAGCGGCGCATCCACGAGCCGGGACCAGTGCATGAGGAAGCCGCCCGCCGTGCCCATCCTGTATTGATGGAGATCGAACCAGCCCTGGCCGGCAAGCAGGTCGCGGACCTCGACCAGCCGCAGCATGCTGTCATTGTCCGCGCCATAATCGCGAAGCGAGGGGAAACCGGAGACAACGTTGATCGTCAGCACCACCAGGGTGGCGCATGCCGCAAGCAGGAGATCATTTTTCCAACCGGTGGCGCGCACGGTCATGGTGGTTGCAATGCCTTGGGAGCCTCCGCGATCCTCCACCATCAGCCGTAACAAAGCGTAAAGCGGCCGTGGCAATCCTGTCGGCTCAGGGCCCTTTGGCTGCAATCCAGATCATGTGGCGCGCGCCGCGCTTGCCGTGGGCGCGCGTGTTGACCTCCTCGACCGCGAAGCCTGCCTGCTTCAGTCGCCGGGTGAAGCCGCTGTCCGGCCCCTGCGACCAGACCGCCAGCACGCCGCCTGGCTTCAATGCGGCACGCGCGGCGGCCAGCCCGGCCGCGTCATAGAGTGAGTCATTGCCCCTGTAGACGATGCCCTCGGGACCATTGTCGACGTCGAGCAGGATGGCGTCCCAAGCGGCTTTCTGCGCCCTTATCAGCTGGCCGACATCGCCCTCGCGAACGGTGACGCGAGGATCGTCGAGGCAGCCGCCGAAGATCGTCGACATCGGGCCGCGCGCCCAGGCGACGACCGCTGGGACAAGCTCCGCGACCGTGACGGCGGCGTCCTCCTCGAGCGCGGCGAGAGCGGCGCGCAAGGTGAAGCCCATGCCGAGCCCGCCGATGAGAATGCCTGGCCGCTTGCGTTCGGCGATTCGCTCGCAGGAAAACCTGGCGAGCGCCTCCTCCGAGCCGCTGAGGCGGCTGTTCATCAGCTCGTTGGCGCCGAGCATGATCGAAAACTCAGTGCCGCGCTGCTTCAGGCGCAGTTCTTGGCCGCCATCGGGCGTGCGGGCTGAATCGAGCTGAACCCAGGGGATCACGGCCTGGTTCCGCTTCTCGGGATCATGCTCTCTCGTTCTGTTTGGAGCATGACCTTCTCCAAAAACCGGTTCCCACTTTTTGGGATCATGCACTGGCCGCCAATGCCGGCTGGCTCCAGCGAGCGGCAAGCAGCCGGTAGGGGATCAGCGCCACCACGGCGATGATCAGCTTGACCGAAAGGTCGCCAAGCGCCCAGGAGACCCAGCGCATCGTCTCGACCGGCAGCACCCCCATCAGCGGCGCTGACTCCAGCGCGAAACCGTCATTGGGGCCGGCAAAGGCGAAGGCGGCGGAAAAGGCGACGCCGAAGAAGACGACCGTGTCGAACACCGAGCCGACCAGCGTGCCGACGATCGGCGCGCGCCACCAGCTCTGCCGGCGCAGCCGGTTGAAGACGGTGACGTCGAGCAATTGTGCGGTGAGGAAGGCGGCGCCGGAAGCGGCCGCGATGCGCACCAGCCGGTCAGCGGCGGTCTCGAACTCGATCAGGCCATGACGGAACAGGAAGGGCGGGACCAGGATCGAGCAGGTCACCGCGGTCATGAAGCCGACGAACACAACCTTGCGCGCTACGGCCGGGCCGTAGCGGCGGTTGGCGAGGTCGGTGACCAGGAAGGAGAAAGGATAGGTGAAGGCGCCCCAGGTCAGCAGGTCCGCCAGCGACAGGCCGCCGACCTGGCCCTGCATCGGGAACTGCACGAGGATATTCGACGCCACGACGACAAGCGCCATGGCGGCCACGAAGGGCAGGTATCGCGTCAGGAAGTTCATTTTTTTATCCTGGGTAATGGAACCAGCCGAACGTCGTGCCGACGCTCGCTCTTATTCGGGCAACGGATATGGCCGGTGCCCGAGGCGGTCGTCCCCGCCCGAACGCTGCTTTAAGCGGCGGACTGCTCGGCAAGCTTCTTGGCAATCTGCTTCTTCAGCAGACGAGCGCGCTGCGACAATTCCTTGACGTCGGCCTTGACCAGGAAGGCGTCGAGGCCGCCGCGATGCTCGACCGAACGCAGCGCGTTGGCCGAAATGCGCAGCCGAACGTTCTGGTTCAGCGCTTCGGAAATCAGCGTCACATTGACCAGGTTCGGCAGGAAGCGACGCTTGGTCTTGTTGTTGGCGTGGCTCACATTGTTGCCGGTCTGGACTGCCTTGGCAGTGAGTTCGCAGGTGCGGGACATTTGTCTAACCTTCAGTTTCTAAACCTGCCAAACCATTCTGCCCGCGCCAGGCGGCGCGCGGTCTCGGTCAGGCGGCCTTTGGAAAAGTTGGCGTTCCATAGTGGCATTTCACCACTGCGTCAAGCTCCGGCACGTCGCCGGCTGTCTGTCGCGCTCCATATAAAGGCCGGATTTCACACTATAAGCCCTTCGCGAAGGGATATGCCAGGCTGGAGCCGTTGCGTTCCGGCCGAACCGCCAGGGATTCGCCAGCCGCCATGCTCCGTCCATCTCACGCATTCGCCGCCCTTCTTGCCCTTGCCGTGCCGGCAACAAGCTTCGCCGCCACGGCCCCGCAATCCTTCAAGGGCGAATATACGGTGTCCTATCTCGGCCTGTCGATCGCCAGGGCGACCTTTTCCAGCCGCTATGTGGGCGATACCTACGCCATCGACGGCACCGTCTCCGCCGCCGGGCTCGGCAGGCTGTTCGACGACACGAAAGGCACAATTTCGTCGAAAGGCATCATTTCCGACAAGCGGATGACGCCGCAGGTGTTCAGGGCCGATTACACGTCCGGCAAGAAGGCCTCGATGGTCGACATCCGCTTCAGCAACGGCGCGGTCTCCTCCACGCAAGTCGTTCCCGCTCCAGGCAAGCGCGATCCGAAGAGCTGGGTGCCGATCGGCGACGGAGACCTGAAATCGGTGCTCGATCCAATGGCCGCGACCGTCATCCACGCCGACAGCCTGGACAAGGTCTGCGGACGCACGGTCAAGTTCTATGATGGCGAGATGCGCGCCGACCTGACCTTGACCTATGCCTCCAAGGGCTCGATCTCGGTGCCCGGCTACAAGGGCGATACGGTGACCTGCAAGATGGGCTTCGAGCCGGTGGCTGGCTATCGCAAGGGGCGCAAGGCGCTGAATTACCTCAAGGACAAGAGCCGCATGCTGGTGACGTTTGCACCGGTCGGTCAATCCGGCGTATATGCCCCGATCCGCGCCACGGTCGGGACCCAGATCGGTCCGCTGACCATCAGCGCCGGCCGGTTCGAAGCGGCAAATTAGGTCAGGCGCCGCCGTGCGCCGGCGGGGGAGATATGGGGCGCGCAACACTGATCGGGTTTTCGGCGGTCGCCATGTGGGCGTTGCTGGCGTTGCTCACCGACGCTTCCGGGCAGGTGCCGCCTTTCCTGCTGTCGGCCATCACCTTCGCCATCGGCACCTGCGTCGGCCTGGCTGCGCGGCTGGTGATGCCGGCGCCCGACCGCAGCGAGAAGATCCCGCCACAGGTCTGGGTAATCGGCATAGCCGGCCTGTTCGGCTACCATTTCTTCTATTTCACGGCGCTGCGCAACGCACCGGCGGTCGAGGCGAGCCTGATCGCCTATCTGTGGCCGTTGCTGATCGTGCTGGGTTCCGCGCTGATGCCGGGCGAGCGGCTGGCCTGGAACCATGTCGTCGGCGCGCTGCTTGGCCTTGCCGGCACTTTCCTGATCGTCACCAAGGGCGGCGGGCTGGCCTTCGATGCGCGTTATGCCTTCGGCTACGCGATGGCCGCCGTCTGCGCGCTGTTGTGGTCGTCCTATTCACTTCTGTCGCGGCGGTTCCCGTCGGTGCCGACCTCGATCGTCACCTGGTTCTGCTTGGCGACGTCTGTGCTGTCGCTGGCCTGTCATTTTCTGCTTGAGAAGACCGTGCTGCCCGACGGCCCCAGACAGTGGCTGGCGGTCATCGGGCTCGGCCTGATGCCCGTCGGCGCAGCCTTCTATGCCTGGGACATCGGCGTCAAGCGCGGCAATATCCAGGTGCTGGGCGCCGCGAGCTATGCGGCGCCGCTGCTCTCGACGCTGGTGCTGATCGCTGCCGGTGTCGCAGAGCCGTCGTTGCGTATCCTCGCTGCCTGCGTGCTCATCACCGGGGGTGCCGCGCTTGCCGCGAAGTCGCTGCTGATGCGCAAGCCGGTGGAAAAAGAGGTCAACGCATGATGCCATTTCCCGGCGGCATCGAGGCCAACGCCAACGCGACGCTTCTGTTCTCGTTCGTCGCGGCCGCGATCTACGCCTTTGCGCTCGACATGCCGCCGAAATGGACGCGCACGGCGGCAAAGACGCTTGCCGTCGCCTTGCTGGCCGTGCTTGCCGCCATGCAGGGCGGTCCGCTGCTGCTTGTCGCGGCGCTGGGCTTGAGCGCTATCGGCGACGCCTTCCTGTCACGCGACGGCGAAAAGGCCTTTCTCGGCGGGTTGACGAGCTTCCTCGCCGGGCACGTCGCCTATGTGGCGCTGTTTGCGCGGTCAGGCGGCGGGCTCCGACTGTTGGGCGCCGAATCCTGGCGAGGCGCGATCGCGCTGGCCATGGCCGCGTTCAGCGTCGTCATGCTTGCCGCGCTCTGGCGCCGCGTCGGTCCGCAACTGCGCATCCCGATCGCCGTCTATGTCGCGGCGATCCTCGCCATGGGCATTTCAGCGCTCACCACGGGCAGCGCTTGGGTCATCGCCGGCGCGGTGCTGTTCATCGCTTCGGACGGGTTGCTGGCGACCGAGCGCTTCCTGCTCGCGGCGATCTCGCCGCAGCGCCTTTGGATGCGCTATGCGGTCTGGATGCTCTATTACGTCGCCCAGCTGGCGATCACGCTGGGTTTTCTGCCGAGTTAGGCATTCTCTGGCTGCCAGTCCGGCTCGGCCAGTTCGAAGGCGGCAAAATCGAAGCCCGGCGCCACGGTGCAGCCGACCAGCGTCCATTCACCTAAGCTGCGCGCCGACTGCCAACAGCCGGCCGGCACGACGATCTGCGGCCGCTCGCCCGCGGCAAGGGCTGCGCCCAGAACCTGCTCGATGACCCCGCTTGCGCCTTCCTCATGCATCGACAGCGCCAGCGGCGCGCCGGCATAGAAGTGCCAGACCTCGGCCGCGTCCTTCACCCGATGCCATGCCGAAAGCTGGCCTTGCTCGAGCAGGAAATAGATCGCGGTCGAATGACCGCGCGGGCCACCCCCGGCGTCGCGAAACGTCTCGGCGTACCAGCCGCCCTCGGGGTGCGGCTCGAGGCCAAGCGTTGCGATGATCTCGGCGGCGCTGGTCGTCATTCGCATTCTTTGCGTTGATGCAAGTGATTACCCCAAAACCGCTGCACAGTTTCGGGCGACATGGCTCAAAAATTATCCTTGCGCTTGCGGATTTCGGCAAACACCTCGGCGTCGCTGGCTTTCTCCATGCCGAGATGCTTGCGGATCGCCGGGTCGTGCCAGCGCAGGAACGGGTTGGTCGACAGTTCCTCGCCGATGGTCGTCGGCAGCGTCGGCTTGTTGTCGGCGCGCAGCGCCTCGATCCTGGCCGCGCGCTGCCTGAGCAGCGGGTTGCCCGGGTCGATCGTCACCGCGAAGCGGGCATTGGCCAAAGTGTATTCGTGCCCGCAATAGATGGCGGTTTGCGCGGGCAGCGCCGCCAGCTTCTTCAGCGATTCATACATCACCGGCGGCTTGCATTCGAACAGGCGGCCGCAACCCAACGCGAACAAGGTGTCGGCGGTGAAGGCCACTTTCGAGGCCGGCAGGTGGTAGGAAACATGGCCGGCGGTATGGCCGGGCGTCTCGATGACCTCGATCCGTTCCTCGCCAAGCCGCACGACCGAGCCTTGGCCGACCGTCTCGTCGATACCGGGAATCTTAGCCTTCTCGGCTTCCGGGCCGATGATGCGCAGCTTGAAGCGCTCCTTGAGCGCCAGATTGGCCTCGACGTGATCGGCATGATGGTGCGTGGTGAGGATCAATGTCGGCGTCCAGCCGGTGCGCTTGATCGCCGCCAGGATCGGCGCTTCTTCCGGCGCGTCGATGATCGCCGTCTCTCCGCTTTTGGGATCGTGAACCAGCACGCCGAAATTGTCGGTGCGGCACGTGAACTGCTCGATCTCGACGGCCATGGCATCTTTCTCCATTTATCGCCGCAGACATAGGGCGACCGGCTGCCGATGTCATCCGCGTTCATCGAACTTGGCGCCTTTGTTGAACTTGGCATTTATCGCGGCTACCGTCCCGCGCATGCATTCGGACATCGTCGACCTGCGCTCCTTCTATTCGTCCATGCTCGGCCGCCTGGCCGAGCATTCGATCACCATGGCGCTGTCGTCCATATGGACAACCGTGCCCAACGAGCGACTGGTCGGGCTTGGCTACACGCTGCCGTGGCTGGAACGCTTCGGCACCGATGCAGAGCGTGTCTTCGCTTTCATGCCGGCGACGCAGGGCGCGGTGGTGTGGCCGGCGACCGGGCCGGCGGCGACTGCACTGGTGTTCGATGAGGAACTGCCGCTGGTCGATTCCTGCATCGATCGCGTGCTGCTCGTGCATTCGCTCGAACATGCCGAAAACCCGCGCGAGACGCTGAACGAGATCTGGCGCGTGCTGTCGCCTGCGGGCAGGGTCGTCATCGTCGTGCCCAACCGGCGCGGCGTCTGGGCCCGCTTCGAGCACACGCCCTTCGGCAACGGCCGGCCGTTCTCGCGCGGCCAGCTGACCGAGTTGCTGCGCGAGGCGAACTTCACCCCGGCGACGTGGAGCGATGCGTTGTTCTTCCCGCCGTCGCCACGGCGTTTCGTCATGCGGTTCCACAATGTGCTGGAGCGGGCCGGCCGCCGGTTCTGGCCGATCTTTTCGGGTGTCATCATCGTCGAGGCGCAGAAACGGCTCTACCAGGGCGTGCCGGTCGCGCAGCGCGCCTCGCGCCGCGTCTTCGTGCCGGTCTTCTCGCCCCAGGGCGCGACGCGGCTTGGACGCAAGTCGACCGTCGCTGCCGCCCGACGGGTGACGCGTTCGTGATCAGAACCGCGCCTTGTCCTTTACCCCCACCGCCACCCTATCTGAGGGAAAGCTTCGCGGCGCGGCTTCGCTAGTCGCGTCCGAAATCAGGGATTTCCTTTATGGCTGACCAAATGGACTACGAGCCAGGCGCCGAGCAGGCTACGTTCTCGATCGAGACCAGCAGCCTTTCCGACCAGCTGACCACGATACGCCTGGCGCTGAAGACCTCGCCCGTGCGCTGGCCGCTTGCCTGGGTCTGCGTCGGCATCGTCGCCGTCATCATAGCGACCTCGATCGGGCAGGTTCTGCTCAACCGATGGAACCAGCCTTTCTACGATGCGCTGGCGCGGCGTGATCTGGCGGGCTTCCTGCACCAACTGATGATCTTTGCGGAAATCGCCGGCAGCCTGCTGGTGCTCAATATCGGCCAGACCTGGCTCAACCAGATGATCCGGCTGAGGCTGCGCGAGGCGCTGACGCTCGACCTCATCGATGAATGGATGCGGCCGGCCCGGGCCTTCCGGCTCACCCATGCCGGCGCCATCGGTGTCAATCCCGATCAGCGCATGCAGCAGGATGCCGCCCATCTGTCGGATTTGTCGACCGACCTTGGCGTCGGCCTGCTGCAGTCCTTCATTCTGCTGGCGTCCTTTATCGGCGTGCTCTGGCAGCTCTCTTCCGGCTTCGTCTTCCACATCGGCGGCCATTCGATCGCCATACCGGGCTACATGGTCTGGGCCGCGATCCTCTATGCCGGCATCGCGTCCTGGCTGAGCTGGTTGGTGGGCCGGCCGCTGATACGCTTCAACAGCGACCGTTACACCCGCGAGGCGGAGCTGCGCTCCTCGATGGTCCGGGTCAACGAGAATGTCGATGCGATCGCGCTTGCCCATGGCGAGGCCGATGCCAGGCGCCAGCTTGAGCTCGACCTCGGCACCGTGCTTGGCGCCATGCGGCGTATCTACAGCGCCCAGATCAACCTTTCCTGGGTCACCGAAGGCTATGGCTGGATCACCGTGGTGGCCCCGATCCTGGTGGCGGCGCCGGTCTATTTTGCGGGCGACATCAGCTTCGGCGGGCTGATGATGGCGGTGGGCGCCTTCAACCAGGTGAATTCCTCACTGCGCTGGTTCATCAACAATATCGGCGCTATCGCCGACTGGCGGGCAACGCTGATGCGCGTCGCCGACTTCCGCATCGCGCTTGGTGAAACGGACATCCTGCACGACAAGGAAAAGCGGATCGAGTTTGGCGAGAATCCGGACGGCAAGCTGACATTCGACAAGCTTGAAGTCGCCTCGCCCGACGGCTGCACCAGGCTTGCCGAGACGAGTGTCGAAGTCCATCCGGGCGAGCATGTCATGATCACCGGCGATCCGCGCGCCGGCAAGACGCTGTTCTTCCGCGCCCTTGCCGGCCTGTGGCCCTGGGGAGGGGGCCGCATCGGCATGCCCGACGGGGAGAAGCCATTCTTCGTACCGCGCACGCCTTATTTCCCGCTCGGTTCGCTGCGCGATGTGCTGAACCACGCCGAGGGCGCCAAGATCGACGACTCCGAGATCAAGGCCGTGCTCGGCGAGGTTGGCTTGGAGCGCCTGTCATCCCAGCTCGATCGCTCGGCTCGCTGGGAGCGTGAGCTGGCGGACGACGAACAGCGCCTGCTGGCTTTTGCACGGCTGGCGCTGCGCAAGCCGAAATGGGTTATCATCGACGAGGCGCTGGATACGTTGGACGGCGCGACGCTGCGGCGCGTACTGGCGATGTTGCAGGCCAGGTTACCGGATGCCGCAATCCTCAATATCGGGCGCGGCCTGCACAACACCCAGTTCTTTCCGAGGGCGTTCACCATCGTCAAGGACAGCGGCGGCTCGGCGCTCAAGCCGGCGCGCGTCCGCGCCGGGGCAATCGAACCGCCGCCCCAGGCGGCGCGCCGCAAGAAATAGCTATATTTTGCCGCGATCGCCGGGAAGAATCGCCGGCGTCGACAGAACGCCTGCAGCCATGCTTGAGATGCTCAGCCTGCTTGCCTGTTTCGCCTGCGCCGAGGCGGCTTCGTTGCGCGCGCCTGACGGCGGCACGCCGGTCGACGTGGAGCTGGTGCTTGCCGTCGACATCTCCCAGTCGATGGATGAGGAGGAGTTCGCGCTGCAGCGCGCCGGTTATGTCGAGGCGCTGCGCCATCGCGATTTCATCAACGCGGTGCGTTCGGGGACGAACGGCCGCATCGCAATTGCCTATTTTGAATGGGCAGGAGTGGTGCGCGACGACGGCGTCATTGCCTGGCAGGTCATTGACGGCGAGGACAGCGCCAACGCTTTCGCCGACAAGATTGCCTCCCGGCCGTTCCGGAGCTTTCGCAGCACCTCGATCTCTGGCGCGCTGGGCTTCGGCACCGGGCTTCTGGAGAAAAACGCCTTTTCGGCGCCGCGCCGGGTCATCGACATATCGGGCGACGGCCCCAACAATGCCGGACTGCCGGTCGCCGCGACCCGCGACGCCGCTTTGGCCAAAGGCATCGTCATAAACGGCCTGCCGATTCTGATCAGCCCATCGCCGAGCGTCGGCCATCTGGACAGCTACTATGCCGACTGCGTGACCGGCGGCCCAGGATCCTTCGTGCTACCGATCCATGCGGCATCGGAGTTCTCGACAGCCATCCGTCGTAAATTCATCCAGGAGGTGAGCGGTCTCACCGACGCCAGGCCCATGCACGTCGACGCTACGGCACCCGTCGATTGCCTGTCGGGGGAGCGCTTGCGGCAGCGCTTCTCCGATCCCTATTTCCCCCAACTCGACAGATAGAGGACACGAGAGCAATTCCAGGAAAAGTGTGAAGCGGTTTTCCGTTCGGAATTGCGTAAAACGAGATAGGGCATTTCTCCGTTTCCGTGAAACGGTGCAACGCACTAAACCGCCCGGGCACCGTATTTGGCGCGGAACTCGTCGTAACAGTCGCGCCGCCAACGGCGGCCGACGACATAGCCGCGTACGAGTTCGGCCGGCGAGTAGCCCAGCGACTTGGACGACCGGTTGGCATGGTAGCCTGAAAACGCCTGGGGCAACCTGCCCTTGAGGAGATCGGCGATGATCTGCCGCGCAATCATATAAGGCGGAACGTCGGGATAGCGGTCGGCGATATAGGGATGCTTGTCGATCAGATTGGCATAGGCCTCGACATAGCCGTCGCGGCGGCCGGAGATCGAATTCTCCGAATTGTACTTCTTCCAGTCGATGTCCTCGGACAGCAAGGCGCCGCTACGCTGGGAAAAGCGCAACAGCAATTCGCGGTCTTGCATGCGCGCGATGTCGCTGTCGTAGCCGCCGATCGCAAGCAGCGATTCGCGCCTCGCTGTGATCGCCGAGCCGGCGATGAAAATGGTCTGCGAGACCAGGGCTCGCTGCAGCGTGCTTTTGTCGAGAAAAGCGCCACGATTGATGCATTTGGTGCTGCGGTTCCCCTTCAGCGACAGGAACGAACTGATCAGCACCTCGAGCGAGGAGTTCTCGTCAAAGTGCGCCAGCGTCCGCTCCAGCCGGTCCGGCAGATAAACATCGTCCGAATCGAGGAAAGTCACCACAGGCGCCCGGGCGCGCTCTATTCCCGCATTGCGCGCTGCATTGGCGCCGCGCCATTTGGCGCCGACATAGATGAGCCTGCGGTCGCGGATTTCCGCAAGAGCGGCGGCCGTTCCGTCCGTCGAGCCATCGTCGACCACAATGTGCTCGAAGCGGGTCAGCGTCTGCGCCAGAACGCTTTCCGCCGCGCGCACGACCTGGCTGCGCCGATTGTGCGTCGGCGTTATCACCGAGATCAGCGGAGCGTCCTGGCCCGACATCGGGCTGCCACCATCGGTCGGATCTGGGCGTTTGTCGGATGGTCTGACGGCTATCTTCCTGTCCCACCTTTGATTTGCGGCCAACGCTACAAAAAAGCCACCTTTGTGTCACGCGAGGCCGGCCGAGTAATGCCGAAACCGGGGCCTTTTCCGCACTCATTGCGGTTTGATGGCAACTAAATCGACTTATCGGATCCGACAGCAGGGTCCAAGAGGACGGCTTTGTTCCGATGACGTCCGAGGTAATCGACTGGACTACCTGGATTTTTGCATGGTGATCCCACGAAGCCGCCGTTCGGCTTCAACCGATGAAGGAACAGGATCATGACCGCTTACGCCGTTGCCCATATGTGCCAACTCACGCCGGGCCCCTGGATCGTCGAGTATCTAGAGAAGATAGACGCCACTCTGGCGCCGTTTGGCGGGCGTTTCGTCGTCCATGGCGGCGATGTCGAGGTCGTCGAAAACAGCTGACCCGGGCACCTGATCGTCGTCCAATTCCCGGACAGGCACCATGTGCGGGACTGGTACAATTCGCCGGCCTATCGAGCGATTCTTGCGCTGCGCACAGGGAATTCGAACTCCGATGTGATCTTCGTTGACGGCGTCGAGCATCCGCACAAGGCCACGGACGTGCTTGGCTAAGCAGGCAGGGTCGATGTCTAGGTATGCCCGACGTAGTCCGGTATCATTTCGGGCCGGTCGCGAACGAGGCCGGTCGCGAGGCCGAAATGGCCGAAAAACGCCAGCGTGTAGAAAGCCAGGCCGACCATCGTTGCAAACGGGATCTGCCACAGCGGCATGCCGGTTTCGAACGCGAGGCTCGTCACACGTCGGATAGTGCGCCACGACATTGTTCCCCAGCGTGTGAATGATTTGACCACACGCCAGGCCCGTTTGGGGGAATGGAGCTCGGTATATTTGCGGTCGGCATCCCTGCCGGTCACCAGCGCGCGCCAACAAAAGAAACGCCATCCCCGTGGCGGGTAATGATAGACTCGCGCGCCAGCATGGACGATTTCGTGGCCCTCGCGCCGTAGCTGATGCATCAGCAAGGTGCAGGAAACCTTGAAGCCGTTGTTTGGCGGGAAGGGATGGCTGGCAATCCAGTCGCCCCGGAAGGCGACGTTGTTGGCGTTGATCGCCCGTTTCGCGGCGAATTTCTCATCTCCCCGAGCCATAGGGAAGAACCAGATCAAGGCGAAGGTTCGCGTGAAGAAGTCATCGTAGAAAAGATAGGTATAGCCATTGACGCAAACGGTCGCGGGGTTCCGAAATGGGTCGAGCAAAATCGAGAGCCAGCGCGGTTCCGGAACCGTATCGGAGTCCATGAAGATCACGACATCTGCGTCGGTCGCCCGGATGCCGTTGTTCTTAAGCTCATAGTAGCGGCCGCCGGGACAGGCCGCCAAGCGGAGCTCGGCCACCTCTTCCAGCCGGGGTGCTTGGCTGTTGATATGACTTTGCAGTGACTGCGCGTCTGCGTCGTATCCGGCGTGCGAAATAATCACTTTCGGCCTTGCGAAGCCGGACGCCGAAACGGAAGCAATTTCATTCGCCAAGGCGGTGAGCCCCACGCGGATCTCATCCCACTCGATCGTCGTGGCGTTCTCCATCTCGATGACGATCGAATAAGTTGGAAGAGTGCCGGTCATTGCTGTCTTTACAAGGCTGCCTGAGTTCAGGTCAGTATAGCTGCCACTGCTCGCTGTCAAATGACAGAGGCGGCAATATTTTGTCGCCTTCATCAATGTTCAGGGGCTAGTGAGTTTCATCGTTTCACGGAAACAATGGAACTCCCTATCTTCATTTTTGCGCAATTCCTCACAGAAAACTGCCCACACCTTGCTCGAATTGCTCTAGTGAGCCTCGACCGCCGCTAGCGCCTGAGCAGAAACACTGCCTGCTGGCCGAAGAAGTTCCAGAACCACCAAGGCATCGACAAGCCGATCTTCTGGCCGTTGGCGTCGAGCGCGGTTGCCTTCTCGACGGTCGCGCCAAGCTCCTCGCACAGGTTGACGAAGTCGCGGATGGTGCAAAAGTGGATATTAGGCGTGTCGTACCAGGAGTAGGGCAGGTCCTTGGTCACCGGCATCCTGCCCTTGATCAGCAGCGAAAAGCGCACGCGCCAGTGACCGAAATTGGGGAAGGAGACGATGGCGCGATTGCCGATCCGAAGCAGCTCGTCCAGCACCACTTTCGGATTGCGCGTCGCCTGCAGCGTCTGCGACAGCACGACGAAGTCGAAGCCCTTGTCGGGGTAGAATGCGAGATCCTTATCGGCATCGCCCTGGATGACGGAAAGGCCGCGCGCCACGCATTCATTGACGCCGCGCTGCGACAGTTCCATCCCGCGGCCGTCGACCTGCTTGGTCTCCTGCAACAGTTCCAGAAGCACGCCGTCGCCCGAGCCGACATCGAGGACGCGCGAATTGGCCGGGATGAGGTTGGTGACGACGTCGAGGTCGACGCGCTGGGCGCGGTTGACGCTCATGGGGACACCTCCGGACTTTGTTTTGATGCATGCCGTTGTCCCGAATCCACAGCGCAGCTCCGGACGAAATGCCCTAGCGATCGCCGGCCGCTCATGCGCCGAGCCCCCTGGCGCGGGCGGCCGAGGCGATGAAGCCGTTGATGGCCGCGAACAGCTCCGGCTCGTCGAGCAGGAAGGCGTCGTGGCCGCGGTCGGTCTCGATCTCGACGAAGGAGACGGAAGCGCCCGCCGCGTTCAAGGCATGCACGATCGATCGGCTCTCCTCGGTCGGGAACAGCCAGTCGCTGGTGAAGGAGACGAGGCAGAAACGCGTCCTGGTGCCGGCGAAGGCGTCCGCGAGGCGTCCGCCATGATCGGCGGCAAGGTCGAAATAATCCATCGCGCGGGTGAGATAGAGATAGGAATTGGCGTCGAAGCGGTCGACGAAGGTCATGCCCTGGTGGCGCAGATAGCTCTCGATCTGGAAATCGGCGTCGAAGCCGAAGGTGAGCGCCTCCCGGTCCTGCAGGTTGCGGCCGAACTTGCGGTGGAGCGCCGCTTCCGAAAGATAGGTGATGTGGGCGGCCATGCGCGCGACGGCGAGCCCCTTTTCCGGGCGCTTGCCGAACTCGAGATATTTGCCGCCATGCCAGTCCGGATCGGCCATGACCGCCTGCCGGCCGACCTCGTGAAAGGCGATGTTCTGCGAGGAATGGCGAGCGCCGGTGGCGATCGGCAAGGCGCAGAACACGCGCTCCGGATAGCTTGCGGCCCATTCCAGCACCTGCATGCCGCCCATCGAGCCCCCGAGCACGCAAAAGAGCTTTTCGATGCCGAAATGGTCGATCAGCATCGCCTGCGCGCGAACCATGTCGCGGATGGTGATGATCGGCAGGTCGAGCCCGTAAGGCTTGCCCGTCGCGGCATTGGTGGACGCCGGGCCGGTTGAGCCGAGACAGCCTCCGATCACGTTGGAGCAGATGACGAAGAAGCGGTTGGTGTCGATGATCTTGCCGGGGCCGATCAGCACCTCCCACCAGCCCGGCTTGCCGGTCACCGGATTGGCGTTGGCAACGTGCTGGTCGCCGGTCAGCGCATGGCAGACGAGGATGGCGTTGGAGCGCGCGTCGTTCAAGCTGCCGTAGGTCTGGTAGGCGATCTGGAATGGCGAAAGCAAAGCGCCGGCGTCGAGCTTCAGCGGCTTGTCGGCGCCGAACTGCAGCACCGGGCTCGACGGATGGTCGGCCTCGTCGTTGGTTCTTGCAGCACGCTGAGCGGCCATGTCCGTCCTCATCCTGTCCCGCGTCGGTTTGTCACGAGGCGATGTCCGGCCGGCGGCGGACAATAAAAAACCGGCTTGCCGTCGCAAAAGCCGGTTACAGGTTGCAAACGGCCCTTTAGCGAGTTGTTTAACGTGGCTGCAAGCCGACCGGCCAAATCACCACGGAAGTCTGGCTGACCTTCTAGGACCAGAGCCGCTGTTCGTCAACGGGTAGCCTCCTTGCGGGCGATACGCATGCGCCAGGCGCCGGCACTCGACATTCCAGCTCGTGGCCTGTATTTCCGCTGCGGCCTTCAAAGCCTTCTCGACGGATTTGTGACATGAAGCAGGATCAGCCCCGTCCGACGCCCCGCGTGGGCATCATGGACATCGAGGCCTATGTGCCGGGAAAAAGCACCGCGCCCGCCGGCGTGACGAAAGTCTACAAGCTGTCGTCGAACGAAAACCCGCTCGGACCCTCGCCGAAGGCGATCGAGGCGGCGCGCGAGGTGGCGGCGAAGCTCGACGTCTATCCCGATGGCACGGCGCGGCGGCTGCGCGAGGCGATCGCCGAGGTGCATGGGCTGAACGCGGCGAACATCATCTGCTCCAACGGCTCGGACGAGATCCTGGGGCTTCTGGCGCAGACCTATCTGGCACCGGGCGACGAGGCCGTGTTCACCGAACATGCCTTCATGGTCTACAAGATCTACATCCAGGCGGCGGGCGCCAAGCCTGTCGCGGTCAAGGAAACCGACGAGCGCGCCGATGTCGACGCGATACTGGCGGCTGTGACGCCCAAAACGCGTATCGTGTTCCTCGCCAATCCGAACAATCCGACCGGCACCTATGTGCCGTTCCAAGAGGTGCGCCGGCTCCACGCGGCATTGCCGAAGAACGTGCTTCTGGTGCTTGATGCGGCCTATGCCGAATATGTGCGGCGCAACGACTATGAAGCCGGCATCGAGCTTGCCGGCAGCGCCGAGAACGTGGTGATGACCCGCACCTTCTCCAAGCTCGGCCTCGGCGGCGCGCGCATCGGCTGGATGTACGGGCCGGCGCATATCGTCGATGCCATCAACCGGATACGTGGTCCCTTCAACGTAAATGCCACCGCGATCGAGGCCGGCATCGCCGCGATCCGCGACCGCGCGCATATCGAGCGCAGCGTGGCGCATAACGAGAAATGGCTGGCATGGCTCAGCGCCGAACTCACCGGGCTCGGCCTGCGCGTCACGCCCAGCGTCGGCAATTTCGTCCTGATCCATTTTCCCGACGACAAGAAACATTCTGCGGCGGCCGCGGACGATTATCTCAGCGCGCGCGGCTATATACTGCGCCGCGTCACCGGTTACGGCTTCCCCAACGCGCTGCGCATGAGCGTCGGCACCGAGGAAGCCAATCGCGGCGTCATTGACGCGCTGAAGACCTTCCTGAAAAGCTAGACACCATGGCGTCACCGATGTTCGAGAAAATTGCGCTGGTCGGCATCGGCCTGATCGGCTCGTCGCTCGCCCGGGTCATTCGCCGCGAGGGGCTCGCCAAGCACATCGCCATCGCGACGCGCAGCGCCTCGACGCTGAAGCGGGCAGAGGAGTTGGGCCTCGGCGATTCCTACACGACGGAAGCCAGGCAAGCGGCGCGCGATGCCGATCTCGTCATCGTCTCGGTGCCGGTCGGCTCGTCCGGCGAGGTCGCGGCCGAGATCGCGCCGGCGTTGAAGAAAGGCGCCATCCTCACCGATGTCGGCTCGACCAAGGCCTCGGTGATCGCGCAAATGCAGCCGCATGTGCCGGAAGGCGTGCATTTCATCCCCGGTCATCCGCTGGCCGGCACGGAAAAGTCCGGGCCCGACGCGGGCTTTGCCGATCTCTTCGAGAACCGCTGGTGCATTTTCACGCCGCTGCCCGGCACCGATCCCGCCGCGCTTGAGACGCTCTCGGAATTCTGGCGGCGCTGCGGCTCCAACATCGACACGATGGACCCGCAGCATCACGACATGACCTTGGCGATCGTGTCTCATCTGCCGCATATCATCGCCTACAACATCGTCGGCACGGCGGACGACTTGGAAGCGGTGACCAAGAGCGAGGTCATCAAATATTCCGCGTCCGGGTTCCGCGATTTCACCCGCCTTGCCGCCTCCGATCCGACCATGTGGCGGGACGTTTGCCTGCACAACAAGGACGCGATCCTGGAGATGCTGGCGCGATTCTCGGAGGACCTTGCCTCGCTGCAGCGGGCGATCCGCTGGGGTGACGGCGAGAAGCTGTTCGATCTCTTCACCCGCACGCGCGCCATCCGCCGCTCGATCATCGAGGCCGGGCAGGATATCGACGTGCCGGATTTTGGAAGGCAGGCCGTAGAGCACCCGGCTAAGCCGTAGGCTTTCCCTCGTTTTCTGGCGTGGATTGACCTGTCGGCTCGGTCAACCTTGGCAGGTGCCTGCGCTGGAGATTGGCCGAGGCACCCATCGCGATCGTCATCCTCGGGCGGAGCAAGGAGCGAAGCGACGCGCGCAGACCCGAGGATCGTTCCGTGACTTTCGGGCGCTGCCGCGGTGCAGAATTCTGCTCTGCTACATTCGGTGGCTCAGATCACGGAATGGATTCCAGGGTCTCCGCGACGCCGCTTCGCGGCTGCTCCGCCCTGGAATGACAAGGTTGAGAGGCTTCGGCCAATCCCCAGCGTTTGTGCCGATGTGCGCGCTAGCCTTGTTCCGATCGTGGCCATTGCGCCGCCATCATGGCCAGCGTCTCGGCCCTGTCCGGTGCGCCGAGGCGGCCGCCGAAGCGCAGGCATTTGAGGGCGGCGGCGGCACTGGCAAAGCGCAGGGCCTCTTCCACCGACATGGCCTCGGCGAGGCCGACGGCAAAGCCGCCGTGGAAGACGTCGCCGGCTGCGAGCGTATCCACCGCCTTGACCCTCGGTGCCTCGACATGGCGCACGCGCCGGCTTGCCCGGTCGTGCCACCAGGTTCCGGCCGCGCCGCCGGTCACCGCCACGAAGGCATCGGTGCGCGAGGCAAGGTCAGCGCAGGCGCTTTCGGGATCGAGCGCGTGGCGGCAGACGATGCGCGCCGCCGGCTCGGACGCGACGATGTGCGAGGCCAACGGCAAGAGCCTCTCCAGCACCTCGACGGGTGCTGTGTCGGCATCAAGGATCGCCGGGCGGCCGATCGATCTGGCAGCGCTCAAGGCGAGCGCCGCTGCGCCCGGCCAACGGACATCCACCAGCACGGCGTCGAAGCCTGAGAGGTCGGCGAGCGGCAGCGTTTCAGGATCGGCTTGCGCCTTCTTGTCATAGAAGGGGACGATGATGCGCTCGCCATGCGCATCCACCACGATCGCCGCCAGCGCCGATCGCGCGCCGACGACGCGGCGGATCAGGCTGCAGTCGACTCCTTCGGCCTCGATGTCGGCGATCAGCTGGTCGCCGACCGGATCGTCGCCCGCGCTTGCCCAAAGCGAGACCTTGGCGCCGAGGCGATGCGCGGCGCAGGCGGCGCTCGTCGCCATGCCGGAGGCGATCTGAACGCCATCGCTGGCGATGAACTTGCCCTGATGCGTGGGCAGCGTCTCGACGCGAAGGATCGTGTCGAGGGTGAAGGCGCCGACGCTGAGCAGTCTGACCGGCTTCGCCATCGTCGCGTTATTCGAGCGGCTTGATCTTGCCGAGCGGAATGAAGCCGAGCGAGGCCTTGCCCTTGACGATCTTCAATGGCATCGAAGGTTCCTTCCCGAGCATCGCCAAGGCGGCAAAACCCTGCTCGATTTCACTTTTATGCTCGGGGACGGCGCCGGCAAGGATGGCCGCCACCGCCTTGGGGTCCTTGAGCTTGATCATCAAACTTGCGTCGACTAGCCCTTCCGCGTCGATCGAGACCGGCCCGGACACTGTGATGCGCGCGGTCCCCGACGACAGGTCGAGCTTGGCAATCTCGATTGATTGGCCGCGCAGGCTTTTGGGAGGTGCCGCGATCAACGCCACGCCGTTCTTGAGCGTCACGTCGCCGCTGCCGTCCAGCGCCGGAAGCACGCGTCCGTCGATGGCATCCGCATTGATCTCCAGATCGCCGAAGCTGCCGACATAATTGATATCCTGGCCGGCCGGCTGCAATTGCCCGGCCGCCTTGGCGGCGCTGAACAACTGCATCGGATCCGTGTCGTCCTGCGGGTCGGTCTGACCGTTCAGGCCTTCGGCCTGCAGCGAGACACTGCGCGGCAGCGGCCACCACACTTGGACATTGGCCTGCAACTGGTCCCAGTCGATCCAGAGCGGCGGCATGCCGGGCGCCATCGTCCGCAGCGGCCCGCGCAGGTCGGCTACCGGCGACAAGGGCCCGGTGATCCCGGCTGCGGCGTTGAAGCTCCCGATGGAAGCGGCGACCTTCCGGGCGTCGTCCTCGTAGGCGATGTTGTCGCAGGAGACCGTGAAGCTCATCGGATAGCCGCTGACGGTGAGGTTGGCGCAACCGGCGGCGATACCCTTGCTGCCCAGCTGCGCCACTGCCTGGTCTGCCTCGGCCTTGAGCCTTTCGGCGAGATAGAACCAGCCGCCGCTGTAGATGGCGAACAGAACGAGGATGAACGCCGCGAGCCAAGGCAGCCGGCGGCGGGGTTTGCGCGATCGCTCGTCACTTGACGTCATGCTGCGGCTCTCGTTAACCCCGGCGAGCGGGCGTTTGCTTTTACGCAAACAAGCGGGGGACAGAAGAAGCACCTTGTCGGTGCGGTGTCGTTCACTCGAATGCGATCAGGCTTGGCGATATGGGCGATTTTTGGGTTTTTGGCTATGGGTCGCTGATTTGGCGGCCGGGATTCGCCCATGTCGAGACGCGCCGCGCCCGGCTCTACGGCTATCGCCGCTCGCTTTGCGTCTATTCCTTCGTGCATCGCGGCACGCGCGGCCGGCCCGGCCTCGTGCTCGGCCTCGACCGAGGCGGCTCCTGCATCGGCCTTGCCTACCGAGTTCCCGGCAATCTGCGCGACGAGGTGCTTTCCTACCTGCGCGAACGCGAGCTCGTGACCAGCGTCTATCTGGAACGCATGCTGGACATCCGGCTGGATGGCGGCGTTTCGGTCGAGGCGGTCGCCTACATCGTCGACCGGCAGCATGAGCAATATGCCGGCGCGCTCGATGCCGATCAGGCGGCTGAGGTCGTTCGCGGCGCCTTCGGCCAATCCGGGCGAAACGAGGACTATGTCTTGAGCACGCTTGAGCACCTCGAGGCGCTCGGCATTCGCGATCACTGGCTGGAGGAGGTGGGCCGCCAGGTCGCACCTTCGTGAAGTGCTGGTACGATCAAAAAGCAAAACCATGCCTTTGACCTTGGCCGGCCACGACCTAGCTTAGCGGCGACCCTTCCCTGGGCGTCAGGCCCGGTCCAGCATCACGGAGATCAGTCTTGCAGAAACGCCGTCTCGGTCGCACCGACCTTTCCATCGCGCCGCTGGTCCTGGGCGGCAATGTCTTCGGCTGGACCGCCGATGAAAAGACCTCCTTCGACCTGCTCGACCTGTTTGTCGGGGCGGGCCTGAACGCCATCGATACGGCCGATGCCTATTCGCGCTGGGTTCCTGGCAACAAGGGCGGCGAGTCGGAAACCATCATCGGCAATTGGATGAAAAGTCGCGGCAACCGCGACAAGGTTGTCATCATCACCAAGGTCGGTTCGGATATGGGCCAGGGCAAGCGCGACCTCTCCGCCGCTTATATCGAGAAGGCGGTCGACGCGTCGCTGAAGCGGCTGCAGGTCGATGTCATCGACCTTTATCTGTCGCATTGGCCGGACCCGGCCACGCCTTACGAGGAGACGCTCGGCGCCTATCAGCGCCTGCTCGAAAAAGGCAAGATCCGCTATGCGGGCTGCTCCAATCTCGATGCCGGGCAGTTGCGCGCGGCGCTCGACGTCGCCAGCCTGCGCAGCCTGCCGCGCTATGAGGTTCTGCAGCCTGAATACAATTTGTACGATCGCTCGTCACTCGACGGACCGCTGCTCGACCTCTGCAAGACCGAGCATATCGGGGTCATCACGTATTTCAGCCTAGCCAAGGGGTTTTTGAGCGGCAAATACCGCAGCAAGGCCGACCTCGGGCAGAGCGCGCGCGGCGAGGGCGTGGCCGGCTACCTCAACGAGCGCGGCATGCGCATCCTTTCCGCGCTCGATGCCGTGGCCGAGCGACATTCGGCCAAGCAGGCGGAAGTGGCTCTGGCCTGGATCATCGCGCGGCCGGGCATCACCGCGCCGATCGCCAGCGCGACGACGCCGGCCCAGATGGACAGCCTGATCCGCGCGGCATCGCTCAAGCTTTCGGCGGACGATATCGCGGCTTTGGACCGGGTCAGCTCGTAGCCTTCGCACGATCGTCCAAGACGCCCACGACGGTCCCTCGTACATCCTATCGGATCGCGGCAGGAGGAGGGTTCGGCATGGCTGGCAGTGTTCTGGGCGCGGCACAGCCTTGGCAACACGTGCTGGCGCTTGTCGTGGCCGCGACTGTCGTCATGGGCAGTCCGGGACCGGCGACGATCAGCGTGACCGCCGTCGGCGCGGCTTTCGGCCTGCGCCCTTCGCTGGGTTACACGTCTGGCGTCGTGCTCGGCACGATCGCCGTGCTCCTGGCGGTGGCGGCCGGGATTTTCGGCCTACTGGCCTCGGTGCCGGGAGCGGCGCCGGCGCTGGCGATCCTCTCGGCCGGGTACATCCTTTATCTCGCCTTCAAGATAGCGACCGCGCCGCCATTGGCCGAGCGCGGGAGCAGGGCGACGAAGCCCGATTTCCTCGGCGGCTTCATGCTCGCCGTCGCCAACCCGAAGGCATATGTGGCGATTGGCGCGGTTTTCGCCGGCGCCGCGTCGCAGGCCGACACGCTCGGCGCTTCCACCAGACTGCTGGTGCTTGCCGCGATGATCGTCGCCATCCACCTCGTGTGGCTGCTCGCAGGAACGGCTTTCGCGCGCTTCCTGCGCCATCCGCTGGCGTCGCGGATCATCAATCTGGTGTTTGCCGCAACCCTGGTGCTGACGACCCTGCTGGCGGTGCTCCGGTAGCGGATCAGGTCCTGGCCGCTACGCCGAGTTCCGCCAGGCGCTTGACCGCGGTTGGCGGCATGGGCGGCGGGTTCGGCGCCTGCGCTGCCTCGACAAGCATCTGGTCGCAGGCGGCTTCCGTCTCGCCGATCAGCCGCCGCATGAATTCTTCCTTGCCGAGCCCTGGCGGGATCGGCGGCAGGAATCGGGCCTTGATGGTGCCTGGATAGCGCAGGAACTTGCGGCGCGGCCAGTAGAGGCCGGCGACATGGGCGACCGGCACCACGGGCACGCCCAGTTGCGAATAGATCTCGACGATGCCGTATTTGTAGGACGGCTCGGCGCCCGGCGGGCGGCGCGTGCCTTCGGGATAGATGATGAGCTGGCGCGGATTGCGGTCCATTTCCTGCCTGGTCGCGACGACAACTGCCTTCAGCGCTTTCGAACGACTGCCGCGGTCGACCGGAATCATGCGCATCTTCATGATGTACCAGCCGAAGAACGGGATCCAGGTCAGCTCGCGCTTCAGGATGTAGAGCGCGTCGTCGAGATAGGGGAAGAAGGCGATCGCGTCCCAGAAGGACTGGTGCTTCGGCGCCAGGATGAAGGATCCTTCCGGCAGGTTCTCGACGCCCGTGATCTCGCTCTTGGTCGCGGCGATCTTGTCATAGAGCCACATCGAGGTGCGCGACCAGAATTTCGGCACGAACCAGGCGCGGTGGCGCGGCGACAGGAAATAATAGGGCGTCCAGAAGATCATCTGGACGATCAGGCTGAGATAGAAAACGAGGTTGAACGCCAGCGAGCGGATGATGAGCATGCAAGGGGCCCGTGAGGAAGTGTGCGTTGGTTACACCAAGCGGCGACAAAAAGGAAACGGCGCGATGGTCGAATGGCGACCCTACAAAGACCTTGTCAGCCGCTCCTTCAGGCGCGGCCCGGCGAAATCGAGGAAGGCGCGCAGCTTCACCGGCAGACGGCCCTGGCCGGCATGAACGAGGCTCACTGGCCAGGGCTGCGGCTCGAACGGCTCCAGCACCACCCGCAGCGCGCCGGCACGCACCGCTGCATCCGCCTGGTAGGAGAGCACCTTCGTCAGGCCGAGCCCGCCAATCGCCGCGTCGATCGCTGCCTCGGCGGTGTTGACCTGCAGGCGTGAGCGGACCGCGATGGCGGTTTCCGTCTTGCCGGCTCCGAAACTCCATGTCGCGGGTGCTGCGAGACCTTCGAAGGTGATGCAGCTGTGGCCGGCAAGCTCCGGCGGTTTCTCCGGCGTGCCGTGCATGGCGAGATAGGCCGGACTTGCGCAGATGATGCGGCGGATCGAGCCGACGCGGATCGCAACCATGGCCGAATCCGGCAGCTCGCCGATGCGCAGGGCCAAATCGATATGCTCCTCTACCAGCTGGGTGATCCGGTCGGACAAGGTCAGGCGGATATCCACCTGCGGATACAAGGCGAGAAAGTCGGTGATCACGGGCAATACATGCAGGCGGCCGAAGACGACCGGCGCGGTGATGACCAACTCGCCGGTCGGGCTCGAATATTCGCCAGCCGCGGTGCGCTCTGCCTCGCTGACCTCGGCCAGGATACGACGGCAGGCGATGAGATAGAACTGGCCGGGATCGGTCAGCGTCAGCCGCCGCGTCGAGCGGTTGAGCAGGCGTGTCCCCAAGTGCTTCTCCAACTCGGAGAGTTTTCTGCTGACGGTCGCCAGCGGCACCCCCGCGCGTCTTGCCGCAGCGGAAAGGCTGCCGGCCTCCACCGTGGCGACGAACAGGGACATGGCGTCGAGGCGGTCCATTATTCTTCCGAAATCTGGAAGGATGAATTGCAAATATGCTCTCTATATCCGGTTTTCGGAAGACGCTAAATATTGTGCGACCCCGACCGAGGAGCGTTGGTATGAACGAATTCACCAGCGACGTGGCCTTCACGCCGACCGTCAAGGCCATCCAGTCGCGCAAGGGATCGCGCGATTCCTATGCGCGCGTCGAGCAGCGCGGCGGCTGGCAGGCAACGATCACACCCGACCTTGCCGCCTTCGTCGAAGCGCAGATCAGCGTGTTCCTGGCGACGGCAAACGCCGAGGGCCAGCCGTACGTCCAGCATCGCGGCGGGCCGGCCGGCTTCCTCAAGGTGCTCGACGATCACACGATCGGCTTTGCCGATTTCTCCGGAAACCGGCAGTTCATCACCCAGGGCAACCTGCAGGATAACCACCAGGCCTTCCTGTTCCTGATCGACTATATGCTGCGGCAGCGCATCAAGGTCTGGGGCAGGGCGCGGGTAATCGAAAACGACCCGGATCTGATGGCGAAGCTGATGCATACGGGCTACCAGGCGCGGCCGGAGCAGGTGATCCTGTTCACGGTCACGGCCTGGGATGCCAATTGCCCGCAGCACATACCGCAGCGTTTCGAGGCGACGGACGTCGCGGCGGCGTTGGCCGAACGCGACCGGCGCATCGCCGGTCTGGAGCGGGAGATTGCCGGCTTGCGCGATGGTGCGGCGGCTAAGGTTTAGTTCTTCACCGCAGTCGATGCTTCGGCCAGCGTGATGCCCTCGGGCGTCGTGCGAAGCGGCAGGAAGCCGCGCGCCAGCGACAGCACATATTTGCTGTATTCGGTCAGCAGCACGCGCAGTGCTTCCGGCTTGGTCAGCCACCCACCATTGCCGAGATTGGTGTTGACCACCGGATAGGGCTCGAGGCGCGCGCCATGCAGCAGCCGGCCCATCTCGAGCAGGCTGCGCGGCATGTGGTAGTTGTTGGTGACGATGATGATGCTGCCATAGGCGTGGTTCTCCACCCATTTGGCGCTTTCCTCGGCGTTGCCGATGGTGTCGAGCGCGGCACGGTCGATATCGACGCAGCAGGAGAAGAGCTGCTTGTCCCCTCCCGTCGCCGCCTGCAACTGGCGCTTGGTGGCCGAAGGATGGACGCCGCTGATCAGCAGCCGTTGGCCCTTGCCGGAGGCCAGAAGGTCCATCGCCGCGTCGAGCCGCGACTGTCCGCCGGTCAGCACGATGATGGCATCGGCTCTGGCCGGATTGAGCGGGGTCGTCATGTGGCTGACCTTGTCGGCGAACCAGCCGAAGCCGCCGGCGAAAAGCACCAGCGCGGCAACAGTGACGAAACCGCAGATGCGCAGGGCGAGCCGCAGACGACCAAGTCCCTCGGGGGCGGCGGCGCGCACACGCACTACCGGCATCCGTCCAGCCGTCTCGATCGAATCCCGCGCTTCCATCATCCCCAGGTTAATCCTGAAAGCTTCTAATGGTTAACTCCGAAATGCGGCCTTTGATAGGTAAGGCGATGCACTTTGCGTTACGGCACCTGCCCAACCCGTGATCGTCGTCTTGTTCGTATACAACGCGTTGCGCCGGCTTTTGGCTGGAGCTCATGGTCAGCCTGCGTCCGGCTGGCGAACGTCGATGTCGGTGAGGTAGGCGACAACGGTCGCGTGCGAGGTGGCCGCTGTCAGCGCGCCAATCACCAGCACCATCAGGCCGACGCCGAAATACCCGACGGAGCCGATGGCGAAATTGCCGAACAAGGCGGTCGCCTGGTCGGCCTGGGGCGTCGCCATGTTGCGCGACGACCACCAGGAGAAGACGATGAAGACGGCGATCGCGAGCGCACCGCCGGCGGCCGCGCCCTTCATGCCGGTGACCAGGAAATGCCAGCGGAATTCGCGCGCGATGAAGCGTGCCTCCGCCCCGACGAAATGCAGCACCTCGATGATATGGCCGTTGCCGGCCATGGCGCCGCGCGTGGCGAACACCACCGTCAGCACCGTTGCCGATAGCATCAACGCCAGGACGGCGATGCCGATCGTCACCGTGGTGTGCGCCATGGCGACCAGGCGGTCGACCCAGGTGCGGTGATCGTCGAGTGCTGCGGTCGGGATCTTGGGCGTGATCGCCGCGCGCATGGCGGCGAAGTCCGGCGGGCTGGCCTCGTCAATGGTGACGATGATGAGGCGCGGCACCGGCAGCTCGTCGATGTTGAGGCCGCTGCCCAGCCATGGCTCCAGAAGACGCGCGGTCGCGTCGCGATCGATGATCTTGGTGCCCTTCACGCCCGGGAATTCGCTGGCGATCCGCGAGGCCTGCGCAAGCGCCGCCTCCATGTCGAGGCCGTCGGCCGGCTTGATCTGGATCGTCGCCTCGCGCGATATCTGGTTCTCCCAGACCGAGGCGGTGTCGCGCACCAGCGTCACCGCGCCGAAGGTGAGGCAGGACAGGAAGGTCATGATGGCGATGACCAGCACCAGCGCCCGCCCGGCGATGTTCTGCGCCGGCACGATCGGCGCGGTCTTGCGCTGTACCCGCCTGACCGTCACTGTCGCCTCGGCGCCGGCTTCGTCCTGGAGGTGGTCGGCTGGAAAGTCAGTCATAGACGTCCAACCTTCCGCCGGCCAGGATCATGCGGCGCGCATCGACCTGCTCCATCAGGCCGAGGTCGTGGGTGGCGATGACGACAGCGGTGCCTAGACGGTTGAGCTCGATGAAGAGTCTCAGCAGCCGGCGCGCCAGCGGCGGGTCGACATTGCCGGTCGGCTCGTCGGCCAGAAGGATCTCCGGCTGCTCGATCAACGCGCGCGCGATCGCGGCGCGCTGCTTCTCGCCGCCCGACAGCACCGGCGGCAGCACATGCATGCGGTCGCCGAGACCGACCCATTTCAAAAGCTCAGTGACGTCGGTGCGATAGCCAGCCTCCTCGCGCCCCCGCACGCGCAACGGCAGCGCGACATTCTCGTAGGTCGTCATGTGGTCGAGCAGGCGGAAATCCTGGAACACCACGCCGATGCGGCGGCGCAGCAGCGGCAATTCGCTGCGCGAGATGCGCGAGCGGTCCTTGCCGAAGATGGTGATCAGGCCGCGCGTCGGCTTCAGCGACATGAACAAAAGGCGCAGCAAGGTCGTCTTGCCGGCGCCCGAGGGGCCGCTCAGGAACTGAAAGGAGCGCTCCGGAATGTGCAGGGAGATGTCGCGGAGGATCTCCGGACCCATGCCATAGCGGAGGCCGACATTTTCGAAGCGGATCACGTTCGGCGACCTGAAACTTTCGGCGGCGACGCGCCACGATCTAACTCTAGAGCGCTCCACCGTTTCACGGAAACGGCGGACCGCTCTATCTCTGCGCTTTCACGCAATTCCGGACGGAAAACCGTTTCACACTTTTCCTGGAATTGCTCTAACAGACCATCGGCCGGCATGGTTAACGGTCGGTTAATTTGGGATCGATTTTGACGTCTCAAAGCGGTTCCGGTGGGGAAGCGTTAACCAATTGCGTTTACGCAAAAGAAACGAAGACTGCACTGGTGCCGAAATGGCCGAGAATAGAACCGCGCGCCCCGTTTCCGGCGAAATCATGACCGGCCCGGCAACAAATGCCGCGCTAGAGCGCGCCATGTCCAATGCGCCCGACATCGTCGATGCCGACTATGTGGTGCTGCCGCGCTTTGCCGCGCATCCAGAGCTGTCGCCGCGCCAGCCGCAGATCCCACCGACGCCGGCGATCAAAGGCCTGGGCATCCTGCGCAAGCGGGATGCTTCGCTGCCGCGGCCCTCACGTGGCGGCCCGATGTTCTGGATCGCAGGCGTCGGCATTGCGCTGGTCTCCTTCTGGGTGTCGGGCGGCCACGCGCTGGTCCGGCAGAGCACCTTTTGGGTGAACGCCGCGCCGGCGAGCGCGCTCACCATTTCCGGCGTGACGTCGCGTATCGATGAGTCTGGCCTGAAGCCCGTGCTGTTCGTCGACGGCGAAGCGGCGAATGACGGGATGGGATCGGAAACACTGCCGCCGCTCGAAATCCGCGTCACCGACAACGACAGCAACATCATCCGCTACAGGCTGGGGACATCCGATCGCGTACTGGCTCCAGGCGAAAGATTCGGCTTTTCCAGCCGGCTCGATGTGCCTAGAAACGGCGTCAGGACAGTCTCAGTAATCTTCGCCGGCTAGGTATGCCGATATTCAGGTGAGGCAGGTCTGCGAACGACGGCTTCCTGCGCTTCCGGTGCTCACGAACTTCACGTACGCTCCGCTCCGGTTCTCGGAAGCCATCGTTCTCGACTCGGCCTGACCTGAATCTCGACACACCTAGCGCCTGGCATCCCAGGTGATTTTGAAGGACGAAAGAATGCCAGTTGTGCGCGGCAAGGAAATCGAGGTCCTGTTTTCGGCGTCGGCGATCGCGCGCCGCAATCTCGAGCTCGCCAAGGAAATCGCCGGGCGCGACTATCACGACCTGCTGGTGATCTCGATTCTCAAGGGCTCGTTCGTGTTCGCCGCCGATCTCATCCGCGCCATGCATGATGTCGGCCTGTCGCCGGAAGTCGAGTTCATCTTCATCTCCAGCTACGGTGCCGGCACCACCAGCGGCGAGGTCAGGGTGCTGCGCGACATCGACAATGAGGTCGCCGGCCGCGACGTGCTTCTGATCGACGACATACTGGAATCCGGCAAGACGCTTTCCTACACCCGCGACCTGATGCTTTCGCGCGGTGCCAGGAGCTGCGCCATCGCGGTGCTGCTCGACAAGCGCATGCGCCGCCAGACCGCGCTCAACGCCGACTATGTCGGCTTCGACTGCCCGGACTATTTCGTGGTCGGCTATGGCATGGATGTCGCCCACGCGTTCCGCGAACTGCCGTTTGTCGGAGTGGTTAAGGGCGACGCCTGAAGAGGCGCCCGGGTCGCCTCGAAAAGCCGCTGATCGTTAGAATTTTCAGAAAACGTCAACGTTTCGGCGGCATCTATCTCGGCATGGCAAAGCTTCTGATCGTCGAGGACGATGAATCCGTCCGCACCCTCGCTGCCCGCGCGCTGGAGCGCGACGGCCATAATGTCACCATCGCCACCGACGGCGCGCAGGGGCTGGACACGATACGGCAGGCCCGCGGCGGCTACGATATAGTGGTGTCCGACATCCGCATGCCGGAGATGGACGGCATCGAGATGGCGACTGCCGCCGCGAGAGAGTTCCCTACGATGAAGATCATGCTGATGACGGGCTATGCCGACCAGCGCGAGCGCGCCGAGGAGCTCAACGGCATCATCCTCGACGTCGTGCAGAAGCCGTTCACGCTTGCCGAAATCCGCGCCCGCGTCGGCAAGGCACTAAGCTGCTTCGCTTGACACCGCTCCGGCCGCCGGCGCGGCGCTTCGCCGGCGCTCGCCGTTCAGCGCAAGCAGGCCGGCGCCGATGATCAGCACCGCGCCGAGCACCGTGGTCTCACGCGGCACCTCGGCGAAGAACAGAAAGCCCCACAGCGGCGACCACAGGATGCCGGTATATTCGAACGTCGCGACGCGGTTGGCCGGCGCGATGCGGTAGGCCTGCGACAACAGGATCATGCCGGCGGAAGCGACGAAGCCGCAGGCGGCCATCTTCAGGAAATCCGGCATTGTCGGCCACACCCAAGGCCGCACCAGGAACTCGACGCTCGGATGCGCCGCATGGGTGATCCCGGCAAGGTGGAAGAGGGTTGCAACCGCGATGGCGCCGCTGAGATAGGCGCCGTTCTGGTAGAAGGCCATCACCGTCGATGATTCGGTGTCGCCGATGCGGCGCGCCATCAGTTGCGAAAAGCCGTAGAGGAAGGCCGAGCCCAGGGACAGCAGCGCCGCCCAGTCGAAGACGCCGGCGCCCGGACGCACCATCACGAGCACGCCGACAAGGCCGATCAGCACCGTCGCCAGCGTCTTCCACGAGACGCGCTCGCCGAGATATGGGCCGGCCATCGCCATGATGAACAGCGGCGCCATGAAATAGAGTGCCACCGCGTCGGCCAACGGCAAGGCTGCGATCGCCAGATAATAGACCGTGTAGGACGAGAACTGGATGAAGGCGCGCAGCGTCAGCATGTGGAAGCGCTTCGACAGCAAGGCTTTCAGGCCGACATCGGCGTGGACGATGACGATTAGGATCGGCAGGGCGACGATGGCACGGATCGCCATCACCTCGGTCACCGGATAGCCGCCCGACACCGCCTTCACCAGCGGATCCTGCAGCGAAAAGACCAGCACGCCGAGGCAGAGGCTCAGAATGCCAAGCACCATCCGGTTCCGCATCAGTCTCGGCCCCCCGCGAGCCGCATCGACATTCATTTCACGCAATTCCGGACGGAAAACCGCAAGCACTTTTCCTGGAATTGCTCATCAAAAAGAACCCGCTACCGTTTTCAGGCAGCGGGTACGAGTGAGGACTCTTCGATTGGTCCGCGGTCGACTCGCGACCGCATATCCAATGGGTATGAAACTATCCCGCGGCGTTTGACATGTTGCAAACGAATTGGAATGATGCCAGCAATCAGATTTGCTTATGGCGATTTTCGATGAGACCAGTTCTCGACAGCGACCTCCTGCGCACCTTCGTGGCGGTGGCCGAAACCGGCAATTTCACCCGCGCGGCGGAAAAAGCCGGGCGCACGCAATCGGCCGTTTCCATGCAGATGAAGAAGCTGGAGGACATGGTCGGCGACGACCTGTTCGAGCGCGGCTCGCGCGGCGTGGCGCTGACTCGTCGCGGCGGCGAGTTGATCGCCAATGCGCGCCGGATCGTCTCTCTGCTGGACGAGACGGCGGCCTCGCTGGTGGCGCCGCCGCTTGGCGGGCTGGTGCGCATCGGCATCCCGGCCGAATATGGACGTTCGATCCTGTCGCGGGCCCTGGGCGAATTCGCCAAGCGCCATCCGCGCGTCGAGGTCACGGTGCGCTACGCCCATTCGGATTCGCAGGTGCGGGCGCTTGCGGCCGGCGAGCTCGATCTTGCGGTGGTGTTCGAATGGGAGGGCTCTTCCGGCGGCGAGGTGCTGATGCACGATCCGACGGTGTGGGTGACCTCGAGCCTGCACCACATGCATGAGGAGCGGCCGGTCCCGATCGCGCTTTACAGCCGCAACGGCTGGTGCCGCGACTTCGCCATCAAGTCGCTGCAGCAGCGTGGCCTCGACTATCGCGTCGCTTACACCAGCGATACCAATGGCGGCCTGACGCTCGCGGTGACATCCGGTCTGGCGATCGCGCCGATCTCGCGCAGCAACATCCCGCCCGATTGCCGGGAACTGACGAGCGCCGACGGCTTCGGCGACATCGATTCCTCCAACGTCGTCCTGCACCGCAATCCGCTTGCCACCGGCGAGGCGATCGACGGCATGGAAAACGCGATCCGCGACGCCTTCATGCTGACGAGGCAGGCGGGCGCGGCGATCGGGCTTTAATCCGGCGGGCCGCTTTCGGTCCGCGCGAGCCAATCGCATCGCTTCACCAAGGCGATCCTCGGCACGATACGTCAGCCGGCCCGAAGGACAATCGACCATGTTCAGTCGTTCTCGAAGAAAGTCAGGCGGTTGCCGAAGGGATCGATCACCGTGACCTCCTTCGTCCGCCATGGCGTCGTCTCCAGGCCGGGCCTGTTGAATCGATATTTCCTGGCCGTCAACTCGCGGTGCAGCCCCGCGATGTCGACCGCCTCCGCGCGAATGTGAGCGCCGGGCGAGCCGGCGCCGTGATGTTCGCACAGATGCAATTCGCATTCGTCGGGGGCGATGCCCAAGTAGAGCGGCGCGTTGTCGTCGGAGCGATGTTCGAAGCGGACAGCGAAGCCGAGGAAGTAGAGATAGAATTCCCGCGCCTTGGCGATGTCGAACATGCGCAGGATCGGGGTGACGGTTCCAACCTTCGGCACAGGCACGGCAATCCTGAATGAAGTAGGTGGGAAGGCTTACTTCAGCTCCAGCAGCCGTTCGAGATAGCTGCGCTCGATGTCGGGGCTCAGCGCGTTGCCGAGCCGCTTGCGAATCGCGTCGAGAATCTGGCGCGCGCGCTGGACGTCGATCTCGTCGGGAACCTTGACAGAGGTGCCGTCATCCGCGCCGTTGGTGGCGCGCGGCCGACCGAGCGGATCGCGGTCGGCGCCCTGCTGGCGCCCACCCTGCTCGCTACCGCCCTGGTCGCCCTGCATGGCCTGCATCTGCTTCATCATGTCCTTGGCGCCGCGGCGCAGCGCTTCCAGCGCGCGGCCCTGGTGGCCAACGGCCTGGTCGCCATCGCCCTGGCCGAGCGATTGCTCGGCATCGCCCATCGACTTGCCGGCTTCGCCGAAGCCCTCATTGGGCTCCATGCCCATGCCTTCGAGCCCCTTCTTCAGCTGATTGAGCTCGCTCTGCAACTGGCCTTGGCCTTCCTGCAGCTGCTTCAATGCATCGGCGAAATCCTTCGGCGACATTTTCGGCCGTCCCAGCGGATCGCGGTCCTGGCCGGGACCCGGCCGCTGCTGGTCATTGGGCTGGCCCTGTTCGCCACCGTCGCCAAGCTGCTGCTGCTCGCCGCCTTCCCCACGCTGACCGCGCTGCATCTGGTCCAAGCGAAAGGTGTCGTTCATCATCTCCTGCTGGCGGCGCATGATGTCGCCGAGCTTGTCCATCTGCTGGCGCAGCTCGCTGTCCTGCTCACCACCCGGCTGTTGGCGGCCGGCCTGAAGGTTGTTCATCATGTCCTGCAGTTCGGAGAGAAGCTGCTGGGCCTTGTCGCGATCGCCCGACTTGGCCAGATTCTCGATCTGGTTCATCATGCGGTCGATATCGCTCTGGCGCAGCTCGCGGCCGTTCTGCTGCATCTGCGGCGCGTTCGGGTTCTGCTGCGCACGCTGGGCGAATTCCTGCAGGAACTGGTTCATCGCCTCCCGCAGTTCCTTCATCGCCTTTTCGATCTCCTGATCGCTGGCGCCGTTCTTGATGGCGTCCTGCAATGCCTGCTGCGCCTGGCGCAGCCGCCGCTCGGCGGCAGACAGATTGCCTTCCTCGATGCCGAGCGCGATCTCCCAGAGATAGGATACGACGTTGCGCAGCTTGTCGTCGCTCTCGGAGAGCTTCAGCCGGCTTCTTGCGCTCATGATGGCGAGATAGTTCGACATGTTGTCGAACGTGTCCTCGGGCCGTAGCGTGATCGCGTCCATCAGATCCAGAACGCGCGGCTTGGCGTTGGTGTCGAGCGCCAGCAGCCGGCGCTGTTCGATCACCGCGCGGGCCAGCGGGTTGGCGAAAGGCCGCTCAGGCATAACAAGCGTCTTGGTTTCGCTCGTCGCGGTGTGACCGGCATCGTCGGTGACGCTCAGCGTCAGCTTGATGCCGTTGCCGGCCCAGGCATGCTCGGTCAGGTCTTTGGTCGTCTTGGCCACGTTCGTCTTGCCGCCGCGGCGCGGCAGGGTCAGAGGCAGGTCCGGCGGTCCATAGAGCGGATGCGCATTGGCGGTCGGCGGGTCCGACAGCTCGAAAACGGCCTTGGCGGAGGCGGCGCCGTAATCGTCATCGATCTCGTAGTTCAGCTCGATGGAGCCGTTGACCGCGCGCTTCGGCTCACCGACGAACCGGATAGTCGGCGGCTTGTCGGGAATGACGGCAAAGGCCCATTGGCCGAGATCGCTCTCGGCGGATCTAAGCGTCAGCGTGCCGTTCGAATCCAGTTTGCCGGAGAACTGGCGCACCTTGGGCGCGGCCTGGCTGGCGGGCACGGGGCCTTTGGGCGGCGTGGGCTCGATGGCGCGCGCATTGCCGCCGGCATCTGCGTAACTCAGTGTTTCCTCGCCGGAACCGCCCGTGACGCGCAACGAAACGTCACTGCCCTGAGGCACCGAGAAGGTCTGGACCGCCTGGTTGGCATCGGCCGTCAGGAACAGCGGCGCCTTGCCGGTATAGGCGGGCGGCGTCACCCAGGCGTCGATGCGCGGCGGCACGGTATCGCGCGCGGCGCGGGCAACGAGGCCGTCGCTGACCCTGCCGCCGAAGGGTCCGAAGGAGAAGGCCAACGCAGTGACGAACAGCAGCCCCGCCACGGCACGCAGGCCCCAGCGGTCGTAGTCCGGCACGCGGCTGCGGGGCCGGTCGGCGCCGATGCTCGACAGCCGCTCCGCCATTCGCTTCTGATGCTCACGCCACAACGCCTGCGAGAAGATGCTCTCGGTGCCGCTCGGCCGGTCGGTCTGCACCTGCACCGGGCTATGCAGCAACTGGTTCGCCGCCTCGATGCGCCTGTCGACCTCGGCGGCCGAGGGCATGCCGAAGAAACGCAGCGGATAGAGCGCCGCGAGCCCAGCCAGGGCGAACAGGATCAACAGGCCGATGCGCGCCAGGTCGGGCAGACGTGGGAACAGGCCGAACCACGAAAAGCTGAGGAAGAGGCTGATGACGATCAACAGCGGCAGCACGAGCGGCCAGCCGCGCTCGAAGACCATCGAGGCCCGCGTCGCCAATCGGCTGAGCGCCAGGCGCAAGGCCAGGCCGCGTTCGCCGCCGGAAATGGGTCGTTCCGTCATCGGCCCTTCCTGCCCGGGCATAACAGCCTGGACGTCATCACCAGAAGGATACCACCAAACACGGCGAAGGCGAGGCGAGTTCCAAAACGTGAAGCGGTTTTGCCGGTTATGATCAGAAATTGGCCGGATTCGTGTTGGAACCGCAGACCAGAACCGCCACGCGTTCGCCCTCCGCCGGCACATAACGCCCTGAAAGCATGGCGGCGAATGCCGCGGCGCCACCCGGCTCGGCGATGATTCGCACGCGGTCCCACAGCGCCTTCTGCGCAGCGATGATGTCGTCGTCGCTGACCAGGATAGAGCGCTCGACGAAGGCTTTGGCGAGGGGAAACATCATTTCGCCGACGCGCTTCGGCGCCAGCGAATCGGCGGCGATGCCTTCGGCCGGGGCATCGACCGGCTCTCCGGCCTCAAAAGCGCGATTAAGCGTCGGCGCGCCCTCGGGCTCGACGGCAACGATGCGGATGCGACCCGCGAACCAGGCGGCGATGCCGCCGATCAGGCCGCCACCGCCGACGGCGACCAGCAGGGTGTCGATCTCGGGTAAGTCGGCCTCGATCTCCAGGCCGAGCGTGCCCTGGCCGAGCAGCGTTTCCTCCTGGTTGAAGGCGTGGACTTGCAGCGCGCCGGTCCGGGCCGCGAAGTCCTCGCTGGCGGCCAGGGCCTCGGCATAGCGCGCGCCGCCGACGACCAGATCCGCGCCGTAGCCACGGATGCGCGCGAGCTTCGCCGGGGGGGTGACCTCGGGCACAAAGATGCTGGCCTTGTGCTCGAGCTTCATGGCGGCGTAAGCGACGGCCGCACCGTGGTTGCCGCCGGACGCGGCCACCACGCCAGCCTTGGGCACCTCGCGTTCGAGCAGGTTGACGAAAGCGCCGCGCACCTTGAAGGAACCGGAATGCTGCAGGCATTCAAGTTTCAGGTCGACCGGAAAGGCGGGACGGCCGAAATCCGCCATGTCGACGCGGATGACCGGCGTATGTCGGACATAGGGGCGGATGCGCGGTTCGATAGCAGCGATGCGCTCGCGCGTGATCTTCTTTTTCTCCAGCATGGCTTGCTCCTTAAGGCGTCGCCGCTCTGCTACTTCAGCCAGTCGGGAACCGAATCGAGCCCGATCAGGTCTTCATAGGTCTGGCGCGGCCGCACGACATGGAAGCGGTCGCCGTCGACCAGCACTTCCGGCACCAGGAGCCTGGTGTTGTAGGTGCCGGCCTGCACCGCGCCATAGGCGCCGGCGGTGGAAACGGCGATCAGGTCGCCGGCCTTCAGCCTCGGCAGGTCGCGGTCATGGCCTATGAAGTCACCGGTCTCGCAGACCGGGCCGACGACGTCGACCTTCATGCGCGGCGTCGAGGCGGGCGGCTGCACCACAGGCCTGATGTCGTGGAAGGCGTCGTAGAGCGTCGGCCGGATCAGGTCGTTCATCGCAGCGTCGACGATGAGGAAGTTCTTCGCATCGCCTTCCTTCACATAGATGACCTCAGACACCAGGATACCGGCATTGCCGACGATCAGGCGCCCGGGCTCGAACATCACCTTGAGACCGAGCCTGGTGACATGCTTCCGGACGATCTCGGCATAGGCGTCGGGCAAAGGCGGCGGGCTGTTGTCGACGCGGTAGGGAATGCCGAGGCCGCCGCCGAGATCGAGATGCTCGATCGCATGTCCGTCGGCGCGCAACGCGCCGACCAGCTCGACGAGCAGCGCGAAGGCGTCGTCGAAGGGCTGCAATTCGGTGATCTGGCTGCCGATATGGGTGTCGATGCCGGTCACCTTGATGCCGGGCAATTCGGCCGCGCGGGCGTAGACCTGCCGCGCGCGCTGCCACGGGATGCCGAACTTGTTCTCGGCCTTGCCGGTCGAGATCTTCTTGTGCGTCCTGGCATCGACGTCCGGATTGATGCGCAACGAGACCGGCGCCACCTTGCCGAGCGCTACGGCGCGCGCCGACAGCAATTCGAGTTCAGGCTCGGATTCGACGTTGAAGCACAGAATTCCGGCGGAGAGCGCGAAGTCCATCTCACGCGCGGTCTTGCCGACGCCGGAAAACAGGATCTTGCTGGCTGGGATGCCCGCTGCCAAGGCGCGACGCAGTTCACCCTCCGAGACGACGTCGGCGCCCGCGCCCTGCCTGGCCAGCGTTGTCAGCACAGCCTGGTTGGAGTTCGCCTTCATGGCGTAGCAGACCAGCGCGTCGAGGCCGGCGACAGCCTCCCTGAAGACGCGGAAATGCCTGGTCAGCGTCGCTGTCGAATAGCAATAGAAGGGCGTGCCGACTTCGGCTGCGATATCGAGGATGGCGACGTCCTCGGCATGGAGCACACCGTCGCGGTAATCGAAATGGTTCACGAGGGTTGGGTCCCGGAAAGTTGGAGCGCAGTGAGATCAAGCGATCCCGTTGGCTCTAGAGCAGGGGATCGAGGATGAACTTCCTGTCCTTGACCGGTTTTTCCGGCTCGGGCGGCACCGGCTGCTTGGCGCGTTCGGCATCCTTACGGGCCTGCACCGCCGCCTCATAGGGCGTGTCGAGCCCGGTCTTCCTGCCGCAGGCCGTGACGGTGACAACCGCCGCCAGCAGCGCGAGCGTCAGCAAAATCCTGCCAAGGGTCATCGATCCATCCGTTCGAAACTGTTTCCTGTGCCGCCGCTTTTAGCCGAGTTTTCGGCACTTTGCATCCGGGCAATTTAGGCCTTGGCGAGCCGCTTCTTCCAGTAGCGGATCTGCTTTCGCACCTCGGACGGCGCAGTTCCGCCGAAGCTGGTGCGGCTCTTCACCGAATTCTGCACGGCAAGCACCGAGAAGATATCGTCGGTGATGCCGGGATGGATCGAGCGCAGGTCCTCCAGAGAGAGCTTCTCCAGGGAGACCTTCTTCTCCTCGGCGAGCGCCACGGCGCGACCGGTGACATGGTGCGCCTCGCGGAAGGGCAGGCCCAGATTGCGCACCAGCCAGTCGGCAAGGTCGGTCGCGGTGGCGTGACCGGCGCCGGCGGCCTTCTTCATGGCGGCGGCGTTGACGGTCATGTCTCGCACCATGCCGGTGGTCGCCGCCAGCATCAGGTCGAGCGTCTCGGCGGCGTCGAAGACCGCTTCCTTGTCTTCCTGCATGTCCTTGCCGTAGGTCAGCGGCATGCCCTTCATCACCGTCAGCAGGCCGACGAGATGGCCGTTGACGCGGCCGGTCTTGCCGCGCACCAGCTCGGCGGCGTCCGGGTTCTTCTTCTGCGGCATGATCGAGGAGCCGGTGGAGAAGGAATCCGACAGCCGGATGAAGCCGAATTGCGGCGTCGACCAGATGATGATCTCCTCGGCGAGCCTTGAGAGGTGCGTCGCGCAGATCGCTGCGAGGCCCAGGAACTCGAGCGCGAAGTCGCGGTCCGAGACGCTGTCCAGCGAATTGCGCGTCGGTTCGCGGAAGCCAAGCGCCTTCGCGGTCATATGACGGTCGATGGAAAAGCTGGTGCCGGCGAGGGCCGCGGCGCCAAGCGGGTTTTCGTCCATGCGTTCGATGGCGTCGCGGACGCGCGAGAGGTCGCGGCCGAACATCTCGACATAGGCCATGCAGTGGTGGCCGAAGGTCACCGGCTGCGCGGCCTGCATATGGGTGAAGCCGGGCATGACGGTCGCCGCATGCTCCTCGGCGCGCTCGAGGAACGCGGTGATCAGGTCCTTCAATGCCCGGGCGACGCGCTGGCATTCCTGCTTGACCCAGAGCCTGAGGTCGACCGCCACCTGGTCGTTGCGCGAGCGTGCGGTGTGCAGGCGTCCCGCAGCCGGGCCGATCAGCTCGGCAAGCCGGGCCTCGACATTCATGTGGATGTCTTCGAGCCTGGTCGAGAATTGGAACGTGCCGGCCTCGATCTCTTCCAGGATCGTGTTCAGCCCGTGAGCAATTTTTTCTTGATCGGCCGCCGAAATAATGCCCGTTTCAGCCAACATCTCGCTATGGGCGATCGATCCGCTTATGTCCTGCGCATAGAGCTTGCGGTCGAAGCCGATCGACGCGTTGATCGCTTCCATGATTGCGGCCGGACCCGAGGCAAAACGTCCGCCCCACATCTGGTTGCTGGCCTTCTTGTCGCTCATCGCTATAACCCGTGCTCCGGAGCAGTTTGAAAATGGCAGACGGCAGTAGATTCTTCCCGGCCCCGCGCCTCATCCTGGCCGCCCTGGTGGCGGGCGTGCTGGCCGGCGCGGTCGCGGTATATGTCAGCGAGAGCGGTTCTGGCAACAACGCTCCCCCCGAGAAGGTCGCCGCTGCAACCGGCAAGGACGATACCGCCTGCGCGGCCAAGGCCGACCGGGCCAAGGCCATTGCGGCGAAAGCCGTCGGCCAGGTCGCGGCGCTGCAGCCGGCCGATCCGCCGCAGTCGCTGAAGGGCTTGGCCTTCAACGGTCCCGACGGCAAGCCGATGACGATCGCCGACCATGCCGGCAAGACGGTGCTGCTCAATCTGTGGGCGACATGGTGCGCGCCCTGCCGCGCCGAGATGCCGGCGCTCGACGCGCTGCAGAAGGAAAAGGGCAGCAAGAACTTCGAGGTCGTTGCGGTCAATGTCGACACCGGAGACGACACGAAGCCGAAGAAGTTCCTCAAGGAGATCGGCGTTCAGACGCTCGGCTTCTACCGGGACCCGACGATCGCCCTATTCAACGAGGCGAAGACGCGCGGCCTGGCGCTCGGGCTTCCGGTGACGATGCTGATCGACGCGGAAGGCTGCCTGATCGCGCATATGAACGGCCCGGCCGAATGGTCGAGCCCGGACGCCAAGCGGCTGGTGGAAGCGGCGGTGGGACCGTGATCGCCGTCATCCAACGGAGTGTCACTTCAGGCGCACCGTGACCACCAGCGCTTCGTGGTCGGCGCTCGGGCTGCCGTCCGGCAGGACCGCCGGCAGCGTGGCCGGCGCGCTTGCCGAAAGGCCGCGGGTGAAGAACCAGTCGATATGGCCGACGGGCGTCAGGTCGCCGACCGCACGCCGCTGCGTCGGGTTGTCGAACGCGTTGGCGTCGCGCCAGTCGTAGCCGCGCTCGGCCATGACCGCGAAGAGGGGCTCGTGGCGGTCCGGGCACATCAGCCGGTCCGGTTCGGCGGCGATGCGCTTTCGCCACGCGACCGGGTCGTCGTTGCGCTCCGGATAGGCGGCGGTCAGTGTGTTGAAGTCGCCGCCGATCAGGACAGGGGCTTCCGCATCATATTTGTCGATGGCGTCGAGCAGGTGGCGGGTCTGGTCGGCCCGGCCGGCGGGCGTGGTGCGGTTCTCGAGATGCACGGAGACGACGGTCACACGGCTGTCACCGGCCATCACCTGGCCTCCGAGCGCCATGCGGCTGCCGATGCGCGGCTGGCCGTGCTCCGGCAGGAACCAGGCGCCGGCGGCGTCCAGGCGAACGAGAAAAGGCCGCAGCAGCGGAACGGCGCTGGTTATGGCGTTGCCATGGAAGCCCTCCGCATTCTCGACGCCGCCATTTGCCGCCTGCTCCATCTCATTGCCGGTGCCGAGTTCTAGGAACTCGACGCCATAGGCGAAGCAATGGCCGAGGTGATCGGCAAGCCGGCTCAAAAGATGGCCGTTGCCGGAGCGTGCCATGCCCTTGTCGACCTCGGAGAGCAGCACGACGTCCGGCGCCTGGCCGGCAATCGTTTCGGCGATGGCGTCGACATGACGGAGTCGCTCGACGTTCCAGGCCATGACGGCCAAGCTTTCGCCGGCGTGATCGCGCGACGCCTTGCCGCCGATCTCGATCTCGCCGAGGGCGGGAATGGTGGTCGCGTGGCGCAGATGGGTGGCGCTGTCGCGCGGCCCGTCCCGCATCGCGTTGCGGGCGGCGACAGGCACGTGCGTCAATTGCGGGACCAGCATTCTCTTCTCATCCAGTTAGCCGGTTAATAACGAAGGGTCTTTTCGCCACTTGGTGGCGCGCTAGCTTCCTAGAGTGCCGATGTGACGTTTTCATGCCGGCATGCCGCTACGAGGGGAGGAGAGACTGGTTGTCCACAGGGGTCGCTTGGCGGTCCTGAGGCCACAACAGAACTGTCACATACCTTCTCTATGAGAGCGGGCAAGGACTTGCGCAAAACCCTTGTCACACTGCCACTCAAGAGGGAAAACCATGACGATCATCAAGCGGGGCTTCGCTGCCCTTGCCGCCGGCGCGCTCAGCACCGCGCTTGCGGTTCCTGCTATTGCCGAGCCGGTCAAATTCGATTTCTGGTTCGGTCTTTCGGGCGATCTTGCCCGCGTCGTCGACACGCTGTGCAAGAACTTCAACGATTCCCAGAAGGATTATCAGGTCGTCTGCACCAGCCAGGGCAATTACGACGCCACGCTGCAGAATACGATCGCCGCCTTCCGCGCCGGCAAGCAGCCTACCGTCGTCCAGGTCTATGACGTCGGCACGGCCACCATGATGCTGTCGGGCGCCTACAAGCCCGCCGACAAGCTGATGGAAGAGAACGGCTACAAGATCGACTACAGCGATTATTTCCCCGGCATCGCCCGCTATTACGCTACGTCGAAGGGCGAGATGCTGTCCTTCCCGTTCAACTCCTCGACGGCACTGATGTACTGGAACAAGGACGCCTTCGCCAAGATCGGCAAGACCGAGGCGCCGAAGACCTGGGAAGATGTCGGCGCCGACCTCAAGGCGCTCAAGGACGCCGGCTATGATTGCCCGATGGCGATCAACATCTCGGCCAACGAAAGCTGGCAGCTGATGGAGCAGTTCTCGGCGCTGCACAACCAGCCTATCGCCACCAAGAACAATGGCTATGACGGCCTCGACGCGCGTCTGGAAGTCAACAAGACCAAGTTCGTCCAGTACGTCACCGACTTGAAGAAGTGGTATGACGCCGGTCTCATCAAGATCAAGTCCAAGGACCTCGGCCAGGATATGGTGCAGGCTTTCGCCACCGGCACCTGCCAGGTCATCCTGACCTCGGTCGGCGACCACGGCACGGTGGGCCGCACCCAGAAGGAAGGCATGAAGTGGGATGTCGCCGAGCTGCCGGTCTATGCCGGCACCGAGCGCAAGAACTCGCTGGTCGGCGGCGCTTCGCTGTGGGTGCTGTCCGGCAAGTCGGACGCCGAATACAAGGGCGCAGCCGCGTTCCTCAACTTCATCCACGATCCCAAGACCGCTTTGTTCTGGTCGACCAACACCGGCTATATCCCGGTGACGAAGTCCGGCTTCGATTTCATGAAGTCCAGCGGCTTCTACGACAAGGCGCCTTACAAGGGCCGCGAGGTGGCGATCGAGAGCCTGACCGCGTCGGAGCCGACCGAGATCACCCGCGGCATCCGCCTCGGCAACTTCACCCAGATCCGCGCGGAGTTCGGCACGCAGATGCAGGCGATCTTTGCCAACAAGGTCAGCGTGCAGGAAGGCCTCGACGCGCTGGTCAAGAACGGCGACGCCATCCTCGAGCGCTTCCAGCAGACCTATCCGGGCAAGACCCTGCCCTGATCCCGGCTAGTGGAACGGCCGCCCGCGAGGATTCGACGGGCGGCCATTTCATATAGCTTGATTACACGCATGTCTTTGTCCCGAAACCGGTTTCCACTTTCGGGAGACATGCTCTAGTCTTGCGCCAAGAAAGCGGGCTGGCGGTTCAACGACATCGGCGGATCGATGGAAAAGCGCGTCACTTTCGGCAGATGGACCATCGGCATCCTATTCGCGGTGCCGCAGCTCCTTCTGATCTTCACCTTCTTCTACTGGCCTGCCGGCCAGGCGGTCTATTGGTCGCTCACCCTGCAACAGCCCTGGGGCGGCGGCAACATTTGGGTCGGACTCGACAATTTCCGCTCGATCCTCGCCAACGCCGACTACTGGAACTCCATCACCGCCAGCCTTGTCTTCGCGGGGATCAGCACCGGCCTGGCGATGGTCGTCGCGCTGGTGCTTGCCGCCTTGACCGACCGGCAGCTTGCCGGCTCGCGCCTCTATCGGGTCGTGCTGATCTGGCCCTACGGCATCGCCGCACCCGCTCTGGCGCTGGCGTTTCGTTTCATCCTGGCGCCGGAAGCCGGCTTCATGGCCGTCGTCAACAAGCTCTGGCCCGGTTTCTGGGACCCCGGCCTCGACGGCGCCGACGCGATGGCCTCGATCATTATCGCCTTTTCCTGGAAATATGTCGGCTATAATTTCATATTCTTCCTCGCCGCCTTCCAGGCTATCCCGCGTTCGCTGATCGAGGCGGCGGCGATGGACGGCTCCGGCGTCATCCGGCGCTTCCGGGACATCCAGTTTCCGCTGATCACACCGACCATCTTCTTCCTGCTGGTCATCAATATCACCGAGAGTTTCCAGGACTCCTTCGGTATCGTCGACATCATGACCGCCGGCGGGCCGGCCAACGCCACCAATCTGATGGTCTACAAGATCTATTCCGACGGCTTCAAAGGCTTGGATTATTCCGGCGCGGCCGCGCAAAGCATCATCCTGATGCTGCTCATCATCGCGCTCACCATCGTCCAGTTCCGCTTCATCGAGCGGCGCGTGCATTATCGTTGAGTCCGGCCATGGTCGAGCGCACCCCGATCCTCAATTTCTTCACGCATCTGATTTTGTTCGTCGGCTTCATTTTCTGCGTGGCGCCGTTCGTCATAGTGGCGATCGCCGCCTCGCACAATCTGAAGGACGTCAACGATGTGCCGATGTCGCTGCTGCCGGGGAGCGACTTCTGGGTCAACATCAAGACGGCGTGGACGACGGCGGATCTCGGCCCAAAACTGCTCAACTCCTTCATCATGGCGTTCGGCGTTGCCGCCGGCAAAGTGATCATCTCGGCGCTCACGGCCTTCTCGATCGTCTATTTCCGCTATCCCGGCCGCATGCTGATCTTCTGGCTAATCTTCATCACGCTGATGCTGCCGCTCGAAGTGCGCATCGTGCCGACCTATGCGGTGGTCGCCAACGTGTTCGAGCCCTATCAGACGATCATGGACCTGACAGGGCTGTCCTGGCTGATCGAGAAGCTGTCCGGCGTTCAGGTCCAGCTCAGCCTCGGGCTGCTCAATTCCTATAGCGGCCTGATCCTGCCATTGGTCGCCACCGCCACCGGCACCTTCCTCTACCGCCAGTTCTTCCTGACCGTGCCGGACGAACTGACCGAGGCCGCGCGCATGGACGGCGCGGGCGCGCTGCGTTTCTTCGTCGATATCCTGTTGCCGCTGTCGCGCAACAACATGGCGGCGCTCGGCACCATCATGTTCCTGTGGGCCTGGAACCAGTATCTGTGGCCATTGCTCATCACCACCGACCAGTCGCACGCGATGGCGGTGACCGAGCTCAAGCAGCTCATTCCCAATGTCGGCGGCGCGCCGGAATGGCATATCGCCATGGCCGGCACGCTGATCGTCATGCTGCCGCCGCTCTTCGTCGTGGTGCTGATGCAGCGCTGGTTCGTGCGCGGCCTGATCGCTACCGAAAAATAGGGAGACAAAAATGGCCTCCATAACCATTCGCGGCGTCAAGAAGAACTACGCCAAGACCCAGGTCGTGCACGGAGTCGACCTCGACTTCACCTCGGGCGAATTCGTCGTCATCCTGGGGCCGTCGGGCTGCGGCAAGTCCACCCTTTTGCGGATGATCGCGGGGCTGGAAGAGATATCCGACGGCACGATCGCTATCGACGGCAAGGTGGTCAACAAGCTCGAGCCGCGCGAGCGCGGCTGTGCCATGGTGTTCCAGAACTACGCGCTCTATCCGCATATGAGCGTGGCGCAGAACATCGGCTATTCGCTGAAAGTAGCGGGCGTTCCGTCGGCCGAACGCGCGCAGCGTATCCAGGCGGTGGCGCGCGTCCTGGAACTGGAGCATCTGCTTGACCGCAAGCCAATGGCGCTGTCCGGCGGCCAGCGCCAGCGCGTCGCCATGGGCCGCGCCATGATCCGCGAGCCCAAGGTGTTCCTCTTCGACGAGCCGCTCTCCAATCTCGACGCCAAGCTGCGCGTGCAGATGCGTTCCGAGATCCGCAAGCTGCACCGGCGTCTCAGCGCCACCTCCGTCTTCGTCACGCATGATCAGGTCGAGGCGATGACGCTGGCCGACCGGCTGGTGGTGATGAATGGCGGCCGCGTCGAACAGGTCGGCACGCCGGCGGAAGTCTACAGCCGGCCGGCAAGCCGCTTCGTCGCGACCTTCGTCGGCGCACCGGCGATGAACATGCTCGAAGGCGAAGTGACGCTCGACGGCATTTCGCTGCTGGGCGGCAGCCGCAAGCTCAACGTGTCGCGCGCGGGCCTTTCCGTGGGCGCGAAGGTCGCGGTCGGCGTCCGGCCCGAGGCGATGCGCATGGTCGCGCCAGGCACGCCTGGAGCGCTCGAGGCGACCGTCGATCTAATCGAGGAACTGGGCGCCGGCCGCGTCATCTATGTCGATCTCGACGGCGCGCCGTTCTCCATCGTGACGTCCGAGATTGTCCACCCCGAACCGGGCAGCACGGTCGGCCTGCAGTTCACCGAATCGGACCTGCATTTCTTCTCGTCGGAGACAGGAGGCAGGCTCGACGTGTTCAGGGCCTCGGTGCCGGAGCCGGCTCTCCAAGGGTGATCCCTTCCCGTCGGTTTTGCGAAGATTTGATTGAGAGGTTCAGGGCATGAAGATCATCCAGGTGACCGACGTCCATCTCGGCCGTCTGCGCGAGATACGATATGGCGCGAACCTGAGTGAGCGGCTCGATCATTGCATCGACCATATCAACCAACGCCACGGCGATGCGACGCTTTGTGTTTTTACCGGCGACTTGACCGACGACGGCGAGACCGACAGCTATGCCGACCTGAAGGCGGCGCTGAGCCGGCTCGCCGTGCCTTACCGGCTGCTGCCCGGAAACCATGACCGGCGCGCCAACCTGATCGCCGCCTTCCCCGAGAACGGAACCGACAGCAACGGCTTCGCGCAGTCGGTTTTCGACACGCCGGAAGGGCGGCTCGTCTTCCTCGACAGCCTGGCGGAAGGCCGCGTCACCGGCGAGTTGTGCGACGATCGGCTTGGCTGGCTCGATGCACGGCTCGCCGAGGCGGCAGGCAAGGCCGCCTATATCTTCCTGCACCATCCACCGGTCGAGCTCGGGCTCACGCTGCTAGACCCGCTCGGGCTCGAACAGCCGCAGCGGCTCATTGACGTGCTGACGCGCCACGGCAATGTCCGCTACATCTTCTTCGGGCATGTCCACCGCGACATCGCCGGCACCGTCGCCGGCATTCCGTTCTCGGTGCAGCGCGGCCTGCATGCCCGTTTCATGCTCGACGTGGTCGGCGACGAGATGGTCGAGCAGGCGCCGCCCGCCTATTCGATCATCCTGATCGACGGCGCGCGCGTCGTCATCCACAGCCACGATTTCCTGGAGCAATGGCCGCTCTGGTCGCCGGCGACGGGGCAGCGCGTGCGGTAGATCACTCGAGCAGCAGTGTGGGCGTTCCCTGTCCTTCGACCAATTTTACCGCTTTCCGATCGAAGGACACGAAGGTTTCACCGCCGAGCCACTGACCGTCGAAGGCTATCACGCCGTCCGCGAACTCTCCGCCGGCGTCGAGCACGGCCAGGCCTGCCTCGATCGTCGGCCGGTTAGCTACGATGTTGCGCATATCGAGGATGCGGCGGATCGAGGCGGAAATGTCGGGCCGCGCGACCCGGTAACTTCTGTCCAGCACCCAAACAAACTCGCAGAGCGCTTGAACGCTAATCGCGACCAGTTCGGCCCCTTCCAGGGTCTCGGCTGCGTCTGCTGTTGCGCTTCGTCGTCCCCGACAATGAGGCGCAATAGCACGTCGGTGTCGAGGCTGACCTTCACTTGCGCTCGATTGCGCGCATCCCGCTCGCGGCGCCCGCGTCGGCGATCGCATCGTTGATCTCCTCGATCGAAAGCTGTGCGTTGTTCGTCTTGCCCTTGAGCATCCCGCTCAGCTCTTGCCACGAGCCGCTGCCCTGGTCGGCTTTCAGCTCCGCTCGCCCACCAGGCAGAAGATCGAGCCTGATCTTGTCGCCGGGCCGGATGCCGAGGTGTTTGAGCACATCCTTCCCGGAACGTGACCTGGCCCCGCGCGGTAACCGTCAATGTCGTCATGAGGTGGCCTCCGCCGAAGATAATGCAGAATTGCATTATCCCCAAGGCGGAGATCAAGCAAAGACATGCGCCTTGCCGGTGACGGTTAGCCGCACGATCTCGCCGACCGCCGGCGCATCCATGCCTGTCCTGCGCAAAGTGAGCGGCGTGTTGCCGATCGCGGCCGCGTCCGGCGGATCCGGGCTGTTAAGCAGCCGTACCGCCACGGTGCAGACGGCGCCCGCAAATTCGCAGTCAGTCACCTCGCCGAACAGCATGTCCGGCGTGCCCGACATGCCTTCGCGCGAGGTCCGCTTGAGCAGGATCTGCTCGGGCCGCAGCATGATGCGCGCGACATCGCGCCGCTGCTTCGTGTCGACGGCGATGCGACCGAGCGGCGACACGGCGAAGCCGTCCGCGATCCTGGCGGGCACGATGATGGCGTCGCCGAGGAATTCAGCGACCATCCTGTCCTTGGGCTGGAAATAGAGCTCGCGCGGCGTGCCGACCTGCGAGAACAGTCCGTCGCGCATCACCGCCACCTGGCTGGCGAAGGACAGCGCCTCGGCCTGGTCGTGCGTGACCAGGATGGTGGTGATGCCCGCCTCTTCCAGAAGCTCGGCCACCGCCTTGCGCATCGAAGCACGAAGCCCGGTGTCGAGCGCCGAGAAGGGTTCGTCCAGCAGCATCAGCCTCGGCTTCATCGCCATGGCGCGCGCAAGCGCGACGCGCTGCTGCTGGCCACCGGACAATTCGTGCGGCCTGCGTTTCAGGACGGCCCTGTCCAGCCCGACGATATAGGCGAGTTCGACGATGCGCTCGTGCCGCTTATCGGCATTCCGCGCCATGCCGAAACCGATGTTGTCGGCGATGCTGAGATGCGGGAACAGGGCGCCATCCTGGGCCACCACACCGATGCCGCGGCGATGCGCCGGCACGGCCGCGTCGCCGTTGGCGAGGACCTTGCCGTCAAGCGCGATGCGGCCGCGGTCCGGCGCCTCGAAGCCGGCGATGAGCCGGAGCAAGGTCGTCTTGCCGCAGCCGGACGGTCCGACGATCGCGGTGCGGCTGCCGCTTTCGACCTGAAGGTCGACGCCGGCCAACGCCGTCACCGGACCATAGTTCTTGGCGACATCGTTGAGTTCGAGAAAGCTCATCGTCCGGCCATCCGCTTCGACTGGACGTAGAGCCACCAGGTCATCGGCAACGACATCGCCACCATGATCAGCGCGTAAGGGGCGGCGGAGGCGTAGTCGATCTCACCGCTGTATGACCAGAAGGCCATAGCCAGGGTGCGGGTACCGTTGGGCGCAAGCATCTGGGTGGCAGTGAGCTCGTTGGTGATGCCGAGCGCCACCATCGCCATGCCGGCTGCGGCGCCCGGCGCCGACAGGCGGATGGTTGTCGCCCACAGTGCCTTGACCGGCGGCCGGCCGAGGCTGGAAGCGGCGCGCTCCAGCTCCACCGGAGCCTGCGCGATCGATGCGCGCAAGCTTATCAGCGCGCGCGGCAGGAACATCAGCGCATAGCCGAACAGGATGGTGAACAGTGTCTGGTAGAGCGGCAGCGCGACGCGCACGGTGATCGTCACCAGCGCCAGCGCAACGACCACCCCCGGCAGGGCGCCGACGATGTAGTTGCAGCCCTCGAGCAGGCGCTGCAGCCGTCCCGGCGCGCGGATCGAGATCCAGGCCATCGGCATGGCGGCAACGGTTGCAAGCATGGCACCGACGATAGCAAGGAACAGCGTCTGACCGAGCGCCAGGCTGATCTCGTCCCAGCGCCAGACATCCGCGCCTCCCGCCAGCAACCAGCGGCCGACGGTGACGAAGGGGACGGCGAGCGACAGCAGCGCGGTGCCCGCGGGCAAGAACAGGCAGGCCGGCGTGGCGCGGCCAAGCCGGGCGCGCTGCTGCTTGCGCGCGGCGCCGGAACCGACGCGCGCATAGCGCTCCTCGCCGCGCACCGTCACCTCGATAGCGAGCAGGAAAAGGCAGCAAGCCACCAGCACGGCGGCCAGCATGTTCGCGGCCGGGCCGTTGAAGGTCGACTGGAACTGGTCGACGATCGCGGTGGTGAACGTGTCGAAGCGGATGAAGACAAAGAGGCCGTATTCGGCGAGCAGATGCAGGCCGACCAATAGCGAGCCGCCGCAGATGGCAAGCCTCAACTGCGGCAGGACGACGCGCGCGAAAACCCGCCACGGACCGAGGCCAAGCGCCGCCGCCGCATCCTCCAGCGCCGGGTCGAGACGGCGCAACGCGGCGGAGATCGGCAGATAGAGGAACGGGAAATAGGCGATGACGGAGACAAGCACGCCGGCCCATAGCCCGTGCAGGCCCGGAACGAAGCTGATCCAGGCATAGGAGTGCACGAAAGCAGGGATGGCGAGCGGCGCCACCGACAGCCACGACCACAGCCGATTGCCCGGCAGGTCGCTGCGTTCCGTCAGCCAAGCCAGCGCCACCGACAGCGTGATGGCGATCGGCACGGTGATGATAACGAGGAGCACGGTGTTGATCAGCAGCTCTCCGACCCGCGGACGGAAGATCAGGGCCACCACCGTATCCCAGCCGGTCTGCATCGCGATCCAGACGATGAAGGCGAGAGGCAGCAGCGCGATCAGCGAGATCAGAGCCGCGGCGAGCATGATCCACGACATTGCCCGGCGCTTCTTCATTCCGGCCGCCGGCAGCGCGGAAGGCGTGAGGTGGATCGCGGACGCCATCAGTCGGAATAGGTCGCCTGGAAGCGACGTGATGAACCGCGGACGCGGCCGCAAACGCAGATGATCGTCATCGACGAGGCCATCTCCAAAACAAAAGCGCTCCCACGGAAGCGAGTTCCCGCGGGAGCACGGTCGTTTGCCCTTTTAGGACGAACGGGAACTAAAGCAAGCCAGCTTGCGTCATCAGGTCGATGACCTTCTTGGAATTCAGCGTCGCCGGATCGATTTTCGGCGCCTGCAGGTCGGCCAGCGGCACCAGCTTCGGGTTGGACTGTGCATCCTTGCCGACCGCATATTCATATGACGTGCCCGTCTTCAGCACGTCCTGGCCGCCCTTGCCGGTCACCCATTTCAGGAACGCCTGGGCTTCCTTCTGATGCTTGCTGGAAGCCAGCACGCCGCCGCCCGACACTGAGACGAAGGCGCCCGGGTCCTGGTTCTTGAAGTAATGCAGGCCGACATTCTTGCTGTTCTCGCCGGTCTTGGCCTGATCGCCGAACCAGTAATAGTGGTAGATCACGCCCCCATCGATCTCTCCGGCATTGACCGCCTTCATGACAGTGCTGTTGCCCTTGTAGGCGGTGAAGTTCTCCTTCATCGCCTTCAGCCAGTCGGCGGTGGCGGCCTCGCCCTTAACCTGGAGCAGGGCGCTGACGATGGCCTGGAAGTCGGCCCCGGAGGGCGAGGCGGCCCAGCGACCTTTCCAGCTCGGATCGGCGAGGTCCAGCAGCGACTTGGGCAACTGGTCTTGCTTGAGCTTGTCCTGGTTGTAGGCAAATACCGTGCTGCGGGCGGCGACGCCTACCCACTTGCCGCTGGACGGCTGGTATTCCTGGGGAACCTGGGCGAGGGTGCCGGCGTCGACCGGGGCGAACAGGCCGGCCGCCTCGACAAGCGCCATCGCCGGCGAATTCTCGGTCAGGAAGACGTCGGCCGGCGAGGCCGCGCCCTCCGCGACGATCTGATTGGAGAAATCGCTGTCGCCGCCATTCCGCAGTGTCACCCTGATGCCGGTTTCCTTGGTGAAGCCTGCAGCCCATTCCTTGGCGAGGCTCTCATGCTGCGCGTTGTAGACGACGATGCCCTGATCCTCTGCCATGGCCGGGCCGGCGATCACGCCGAGCGCCATCGCGGCGCCGGCGAGCGTGGAAAGGGCAATCTTCATAGGGCATCGTCCTTAAATCTGGAGACAGGGGTCAATCGGATCGCACCTATCAATACCTGATTGAGAAAGTCAACATTGCGGGCAGCTCCAATCCGTCGCCATGCCCAGCAAACTTTCGTGATTTACCGGCAGTTTGGCTTGGACATTATTTCGCCGGCCACGTAACAAACCAGGGCCGAGATGCGAACTTCGGGGGTGAACTCTTGTGACCGGCAAGGACGAGGCAGAGCTCTCCGGGCTGCTTAGGGCCGCGATCGCGGGAGACGAAAGGGCTTATGCCGACTTTCTGCACCGTATCGCCGCCCTCGTTCGCGGTTTTGTCCGGCGCAAGGTCGTACAGGGCGGGGTCGACCCCGAGGACGTCGTGCAGGAAACCTTGCTGGCCATTCATGTGAAACGCCACACCTGGCGGTCGGACGCGCCGGTGTTGCCCTGGGTCTACGCGATCGCCCGCTTCAAGCTTATCGACGCGTTTCGCCGGCGAGGGCGCCGCATCGAGGTCGAGATCGACGAGATCGCCGAGACCTTCGCCGAGCCGGAGACGGAGACGGTCAGCGAGCGCGACATCAACCGGGCGCTCGAGGGACTGCCGCCGACGCAGCGTTCGGTCGTCTCGTCAATCTCGGTCGACGGCCATTCGATCGGCGAGACCGCCGCCAAGCTCGGCGTCAGCGAAACGGCGGTGCGCGTGTCGTTACATCGGGGCCTCGCCGCGATCGCCAAGAGGTTTGGACGACAGTGACATGAGGACTGAGGATCTCATCAAGGCGCTCGACGCCGACGCCCGCGGCAAGGCGATGCCGATGGGTAAAGCATGGTGGCTGGCGGTCGGCGTGGCGGCGGTGATCGCGGCAGCCGTGTTCTTTACGACCATCGGGCCGCGTCCCGACTTCATGCCGGCCATGCATACGATGCGTTTCATGTCGAAATTCGTGTTCACGCTGGTGCTTGCGGTCAGCGCCTTCGCGCTGATCCGCGCGCTGTCTATGCCGGGTGCCTCGACCAGGCGGGCGATGGCATGGATGGTTGCCGCGCCGCTTCTGGTCGTGCTGGCGGTGGTTCTGGAGCTTTTCGCCATACCCCAGGCTGACTGGGGCAGGCGGCTCATCGGCTCGAACATGATGATCTGCATGACTTTCATCCCGCTGATCGGCGTTGGTCCGCTGGCAATCTTCCTCGGCATGCTGCGCTACGGCGCGCCGACGCGCCCCGTGCTCGCGGGCGCCGTCGCCGGCCTGCTCGCCGGGGGGCTCGCCGCAACCTTCTATGCCGCGCATTGTTTCGACGATTCCCCGCTTTTCGTCGCCACCTGGTACACGATCGCGATCGCCTTACTCGCGCTGCTCGGAGCCATCGGCGGTCGGCTTTTCGTGCGCTGGTAGCCCGCTGGGTGGTTTCGAAACATTCCCTTAATCATGCCGGAAATTGTTTGCCGGTTAGCGGAGCGATCGCCATCATCTGCGCAACCATTCCTTAAAGCCGATCCGCCAGGGTTGTGGCACGTACAGTTGCGTGTTGGGGTGGATCGCATCGTGGCGTGGTTGAACTGGAAAGGGCTTCGCGCCGACAGGCACGCCGCGCAGGGGCTGCTGGCGGTCGGCCTGGTTGCCACCGCCGTATCGATCCTGCTGCCGCGCCTCGAGTTCGGCGCCGGCGCGCTGCGGCTCTGCCTGCAAATTTCCGTGGCCATCACCGCCGCGACGCTGTTCTTGTCGGCGCTGTTCATCCATCGCATCGTTGATGACCGCCGGCAGATCGCCGAGAGCGAGCAGCGCTTCCGCCGCGCCATGGAGGATTCGGCGATCGGCGTCGCCATCGTCGGCCTGGACGGTCGCATCCAGCAGGCCAATCCAGCTTTCGCCGCGATGCTTGGCTACAGCCGTCCGGAGATCGAGGCGCTGTCCTTCCCGCAGATCACGCATCCGGACGATCTTTCGATCGGCAGTGAGACGATGATGAATGTGCAGGAAGGCAGGATCAGCTCCTTCCATTTCGAAAAGCGCTACCTCAGGAAGGACGGGACTCCAGTCTGGGCGCAGCTCGCCGGCTCGGTCATCCTCGACGAGGACACCGGCAAGCCGCTGTATCTGGTGTCGCAAATCGAGGACGTCGACGCGCGCAAGCAAGCGGAGGCACGCATCGCCGAGGCGGAGACACGCTGGAACTTCGCGCTGACCAGCGCCGGACAGGGTATCTGGAGCCTCGATATGCGCAAAGGCGGCACGACTTATTCCGGAACCTGGGTGAAGATGCTGGGATATGCCGATGGCGAACTCGACGGTGATCCCGACCGCTGGCTGACCATGATCCACCCCGACGATCGCGAACGCGTCGCCGAGGCGGATCGCGCGCATCTTGCCGGCGAGACGCCTTTTTTCGAAGCCGAATTCCGGATGCGGCACAAGGACGGGCATTGGGTCTGGATCCTCGACCGCGGCAAGATGATCGAGCGCGACGCCGAGGGCCGGGTGATCCGCGCCATCGGCAGCCTGACCGATATCACGCAGCGCAAGGAGGCCGAGGCGCGGCTGATGGTTTCGGCGGCGATGCTGGCCGACGAGAAGGAGCGTCTGAGGGTCACGCTGCAGTCGATCGGCGACGCGGTGATCTGCACCGATGCCGCCAACCGCATCACCTTCATGAACCCGGTCGCGGAAAAGCTCACCGGCGTCGACGTGGGCGAGGCCTTGGGAAAGGTGCTCGGCCATGTTTACTGGGCGGTCGACGAGGAAAGCGGGCGGAGGATCGGCCTGACGCGCCCTTCGGCGAGCGAGCAGCGTTCATGTGATCAGAACACGCGCGCGGTTCTCGTGCGGCGCGACGATACGCGCTGCAGCATCCGCCAGGTGGTTTCGCCGATCATGAACGACCGCGAGGAGTTCTGCGGCCTAGTCATCGTCTTCCAGGACTTCACCGACGCGCGCGCCCTGCAGCGTCAGCTGGCCTACGCAGCCGCCCATGATGCGCTGACCGGGCTTGCCAACCGTTCGAGCTTCATCCGCACCATGGAGGAACTGGTCGACCAATGCCGCCTTAATGGCGGCGAGCACCAGTTCATGTTCGTCGATCTCGACCACTTCAAGGCCGTCAATGACACCGGCGGCCATGCCGCGGGCGATGCGCTGCTCAGGCGCGTGGCCGATACATTGCGCAGTGTGCTTGGCCCGGAAGATATCGTCGCGCGGCTCGGCGGCGACGAGTTCGCCATCATCCTCAAATCAGGCGCTGCTGCGCGCGGGCCGGTCGCGGCGCGCTCGATCATTGACGCCATCCGCAGCCTCAATTTCAGTTGGGACGGTCGCCCGCATTCGATCGGCGCCAGCATCGGGCTTGCGCCGATCCGCGCCGGTTGCGGCGAGGTGGACGAGATCATCGCCCGCGCCGATGCTGCCTGCTACGATGCCAAGGCGGCAGGCCGCGGCTGCGTTTCCGAGGCTCTCTATGAGGATATCAGGGACGACAGCGCGCCGGCTCCGCTCGCCGCTGCTTCCTGATCGGAAGCCGCTCTGGATTCAGCGCGTCGGCACCGGGTGATCGCCGCGATAGTCGTAGAAACCGCGCCCGGTCTTGCGGCCGAGCCAGCCGGCCTCGACATATTTCACCAGCAACGGGCAGGGGCGGTATTTCGAGTCCGACAGGCCATCATGCAGCACCTGCATGATCGACAGGCACGTGTCGAGACCGATGAAGTCGGCGAGCTGCAGCGGGCCCATCGGATGGTTGGCGCCGAGCCGCATGGCTGTGTCGATGGCGTCGACCGTGCCGACGCCCTCATAGAGCGTGTAGATGGCCTCGTTGATCATCGGCAAAAGGATGCGGTTGACGATGAAGGCCGGGAAATCCTCCGAGACGGTGATCGTCTTGTCGAGGTGCTTCACATAGGTCTTGGCCGCCTCGAACGTCTGGTCCTCGGTGGCGATGCCGCGCACGAGCTCGACCAGCTTCATCACCGGCACCGGGTTCATGAAATGTATGCCGATGAAGCGCTCGGGGCGGTCTGTCTGGGCGGCAAGCCGGGTGATCGAGATCGACGAGGTGTTGGTCGCGAGTATCGCTTCCGGATTGAGCTGCGGGCAAAGCTGCGCGTAGATCTTGCGCTTGACGGTCTCGTCCTCGGTTGCGGCTTCGATCACGAGGTCGGCGGCGGCAAGATCGGCCATCGCCGGGGCGGCGGAGATGCGCGCCATTGCTTCGTTGCGCGCCTTTTCCTCGAGCTTGCCGGAGCCGACCTGGCGGGCCATGTTGCCGCTGATGGTGGCGATGCCCTTCTCGATCCGGTCGGCCGATATGTCGTGGATCAGGACCTTGTAGCCGCCCAGCGCCGAGACATGGGCGATACCGCCACCCATTTGACCCGCGCCGACAATGCCGATCGTCTCGATCTTGCTCATTACCCCGATCCCGTCCGGAACGCCTGCACTCCTTGAAGCACAAAGACGCTCCTGCTTGTTTTGTCTCCCGCAATCCGGATGCGAAACCGCCGGATTGGCTCCGGGCCTTGATGGCCCGCTTTTTGTGCAGTGCAAACTAAAAGGGCGGGGCGACTTCGTCTACCCCACCCTTTGGATTTTAATATGCCAGAACGGACGGCGTCAAAGCGCCTTTTGCAGCTCCGGCAAAATGACGAAGAGATCGCCGACCAGGCCGTAGTCGGCAACCTGGAAGATCG
>NZ_JARTVT010000020.1:0-149383 GCF_029625685.1 Mesorhizobium sp. WSM4976 | reverse complement strand
AAACACCCGGTGCATCGGGCCGGCGGTCTCGGAGATGCCGGCGATCAGCACTTCGAGGTCCGGTGACTTGGGGAAATTAAGCAGCACCACCGCGATATCGCGGAGCATCTGGTCGAACCCGACCGCTTCAGCATCGCCGATGATCCTGTGTGCGACGGTTTCGCCGAAGTCGAGATTGCCGCGGAAGGCGACCGCCAGCGGCAGGCGATCGGAAGGGATGACCTTTCGCCTTATGTCCAACAACACGCCGTCACGATTGTAAACGCTGCCGTCACTCAGGATGACGATGGATTCGCCGTCGAATGACATCGCCGAGAGAACGCCCGACATTATGCTGCCTCCATGATTTCGGCTGTGATCTGCGAAGCGTCGCAAGCCAGACCGGCCAGGCTGCATTCCGCTTCGAGGACGTCGGCGACCGGGACCGGCGTCGCCTGCGCACGCGGCAGGAACCAAACGACTGGATCAGGGCCGCCACCTGGCAGGATCAGCAGCGCCTGCCATGCCTGGTTGACGGCGTACTGGCCGAGGTCGGAACTGCTCTTGAGCGGCCAGGTACTGGTGCCGGCGACATAATGGTTGACCATGGCGAGATCGGATACGCGGAACTCCCGGATGTCGTTGCCCACGAACGACTTGATGGCGATCAGGTCCGATCCGGATTTCATACGCTTGGACAGCGCAGGCATAGGCAGGTCCGGCAAGCTGCCGATGCTCGTCGAAGTGTTCGATCGCAGCAGCGTTGCGAGATCAGGCGTGTAGACGTAGAGATTGCCATTGACGTCGAGAACGATGACGCTGTCGCTTTCTTGGTCATAATAGCAGGCAACCGCGTTGCCAGAGAGCGCGCTAAGCGTCACATCGACATCGGACAGCAGCCCGGTGACATCCCACCCAATCCGATTGACGACCTTGCTGGTACCGGCGAGCAAAGTGCGCAGCGCATAGGCGTACTCAGGGCCTACCGAGACCGATCCGAGGTAGGAAAGCGGAGAGTGAACGGTGTCGGCTGTCCAGACTTTGCTCCAGCCTGTCCCGATGTTCGACAGCAGTGTCAGCTTCGAGGCCCACACCCACACCAGCATGTAGGTGACACCGCCGAAGCTGATGTCGTCGAGTATGGCGTTTGCGCCAATCGATCCGCCGAGTCCTGCGATCTCCTGACGGAAGGAGCCGGTAGCAGCGTCGTAGAAGCCGATTGAGGTGCCGGCGCTGCCCAGCACGGCGACGTCGAGACGATCACTGATGTGAACGGACCCGGAATAAGGAACCGTACCGGCAAAGATTGTGGTGCCGGCCGGCATCGCATTGATCGAAAGCGTGCCGCCGTTTTCCGAGGCCAGATAGTTTCCATTTGTGTCGTTGTTATACTCACCACGTGACACAGCAAAACCGTCGATGCTGGCCGTCGCCAGCACTGCGCCCTGCAGGAGTTCGGCCTCGATGTTGGGAACCCGGATGCCAAATTCGTCCAGCGGCAGGTTCTTGATCACCACATAGACGATGCCGGGCCATGCCGGAACCTGGCCGGCACCGCGGTCGGCCTCGATGTCTGGATCAGGCTTTTGATCATCGGTGCCGAGATGAAGCGTGATAGTGGCGCCCTTGGCGACGCCGATGCCTTTGCCGCCGTTGGCGATGGCGTTCGTCAATGCCTCATAGGAGACATCGAAAATCAGCTTGTCGTCGGCCCATATACGCGGAATTGCCGTCGCGGGACCATTCCACGCAAAGGCAACGGCGAAGGTTGCGGTGTAGCTGTAGGTCGTGACTTCCGGGCCGAGCGCCTTGCCCTGCCTTTCGGTCTTGACGTGCTCGTCGACGTGATTGCCTTTGAGCCAGATCACGGCGCCGGCGGTGCGGATGGCACCATGCCAGCGCGCGAGCTGATCGCCATACTGCGAGGTCTGCGCCTTCAGGCTTTCGGCACGCGGTCCCTTAATCTTCTGAGGGAAGAAATAGGCGATGGCGAGATTGATGCCAACGCCGACGGCAGTCGTGACAATAGAGCCGAGGAGGCCGCCGCCAACGGCGGCACCGGCGAGTGGGGCTATGAAGGCCATCAGTCGTTTCCTCCTGAAAGGCCGAGCGCCGCTGCCATGTGCTGCGCCTTAGCGGTCTGCGCGTCGAGTTGCCGGGAGGTGGCGAGCGCTAGAGATTGATCGCTGCGCCAAGCCGGATTCTTCTTCAGGGCGTCGACGGCGTAACGGTAGATGCGCCTGGTGTCGGCGATCCTCGAGCGCAGGCTCACCAAGTCGGCGATCGGCTCAACATCTGCATCCGAAAGTGGCCTGCCCGCGGCTGAAATCTGCTCGCACAGACGCCGGAATGCTGCCTTTTCAGCACGAGAAAGCCACCTCGGCACAGGCAAAACGGCGGAATTCTGCGGATTTGCGGTCATCGGCAAGGCCACCCGCGAGCGAACTTCATTCGGCCCGGCAAAAAAACTCTGAGCATGAGACCCGGTGTGGTTCCGCCCCCATTTCGGGTTTTCGGTCTCGACCTCCCCCCGGAGGGATCTGATGGATTGGTTATCGGGATCACTCTTTCACCACGCGGATGTTTTCGTGCCGGGTGGCATGGCTGGCATTATTGCGGCCGACGGATGCGGCGAAGAGGCGGAAGACCTTGGATGAAAGCTCGTCGACCTGCTGATCTCTGGCGCCGCCGATTGCCTGAAGCGCCGCGGCGTGTGCGATGCCGTGAAGTCGGCTGAATTCGTCCTCGTCCATCAGCAACGGCATGCCTTTCGACATGTCACTCTCAGCCGCATCGATGGCTTCGACCACCTTCCGGCGAAGCGAGCTTGCCGGGACGCCTGCCTCTGCTGCGATCTGCTCGATGGTCTGGTGGTCGGTCATCGCGTCGCGTCCTTTCCGTCTCGGCCCCGCTTCACTGCCAATCGCCATCCAATCGCGCCTTCGCCGGGCACGATGCCGGAGCCTGCCAGTTCGCAATGCCAGACACTGCCTGCATGAGAGATGAGATCGCCGCGCCTATACTTCTCGTCGGCCTTCCACGAGCCGCGGTATTCGACTGATGGCCGTTCTTCCAATTGCTTCACGCGATCTTCGAGCGCCTTGCAGCGAGCCGAGTACCAGCGAAAGTTTGCCATGACCTCGCCCTGCATAGACGTCACGAAGTCAAACGTGACACGGTCGTCGGGATGGTAGCCGTCCTTACGGAAAAGATCCTTTATCAGCGCTTCCCAGTAGGCCTTGATAGCCAGGTAGGCGCGCGAGAAAACGTCGACGTCGGCTTCGCTGCCTCTAACGACATCGGGATACGCAGGCTCACCGGCCGTCAGCGCCTTCTCATCTATGTCCCACGCCCTATGCTGGACAGGCACCGCTGGCTTCGGAGGTTCTGCCTCGCCGAGCTCGGTCTTGAAGCGCCGCTCCCTCTGCTTGCCGAGCAATTCGTTTATGTCGCCGATCTCGCCTTTGAGGCGCTGCTGGAGGTCGACGTCCTGGTCCAGTGCGTGCTGGCGCTTGTCGGCATCGAGCACGTCCTTCTTGCTAGCCAGGAGCTTTTCCAGCCGCGCGATCTCGGTGTCGATTTCGCGCAGATCAATGGCGCGCTGATCGGCGGCGGGATGGGACGTGCGCTTAGCCATCGCTCAGTTGTGGCTCATGCTGCGGGTGAGATAGCCGTTGGTCGTCTTCCGGCCGTCACGGCTCACCTTCACAGGCCGAACTGTCGAGACGCGGCGCCAGAACTTTTCCGAAAGATGACCGACAGGCTTCAGGCCGCGGGTGAGGTCAAATTTGGCTTCCCAGACTTCGCCGGCATATCGGCAGCGCTCGCCTTCGCTGTAGCTGACTTTGGGGTGCCAGGGCTCGGTGCTCATGGGCGCGTCCTTTTCGAAATCATCTTGGTGACGGTGCTGTCGACAGCGGCTTGGAGTAGTTGCTTCGCGGCCGGCGCGCCGCTGACAAGGCCGGGCATCTCGACGCGGTATTCGCGAGCTGCGGCGCCGAGCGCGGCAGCGATGTCGAGCAATTCCATCACTTGGTCGAGATGTTTGCACATCAGGGCACCGAGGCCGTCGATGTCGGCCGCGAGTATCGCGCGAGCATGGTCGTGATAGGCCGCCTTACGACTGGTCCATTCAGTAAGAGCTTCGCGTTCGGCTTGCTGGGCCGCTGTGATCTTGGCCTCAAGGTCCGCATGCATGTCGTGGTAGGTCGCGTCTGGGATCCTGTTCTTGCCGGGATTCTCGACGGTTCTTTCGACTTTCAAACTTTCTCGGCGTTCGGTCAGGCTGCGCAAATTGGCCGTGGCCTCGCGCGATGCCTTCTCGGCCAGGAGGAATTCGGGAGCGGGCCGAGGGATCTTCAACGCGCGCCTGAAATAGGCGGCGTCGCGGACCGGTTCTGCGGCTTTCAGGCTGGCGAGCATTGGCGGCTCCAAAGGGTCAGTTCCAAATCATTGCGGTGAGTCTAACCTAGGGCGGCTATCCGTAACCGCCGCGGCTGTAACGCCTAGGCGACCGACCCGACGAACTTCCGACACCATGCGTTGAAGGCCTGGCGAACCTTGGCCGGGTCGTGCTCGTCCTGCATGTTGAGTTCGCCGATCTCAATCAGCGCGTCACGCATTGGCCGATCGATGACGACATCGGCCCGGATGTTCTCGACACGGCCTACCTCACTGCGATGAGAATTCACCCTGCAGCCGGCCGAGCAGAATCGCGCATCCGATCGCTTGCTGCCGAGGCTGTGGCCACAGCGCTGGCATGTTCGTGCCGTCAGCATGGCAACCATCCAGCGGCGATGGCCAAGACGGTGGCGAAGGCGGCGGCAGTGAGCGCGAAGGAAGCGGCCGCTGTCATGGGATACCTCCCCATGCTGTTTCGTAGGGCTCGTCTACGTAAGCGCCAAGCTTACTTCCCTCATCGCTGTTTTCAGTGTCCTGAACCTCCCATGAAGTATTAGGCGGACTGAGTTGGTCCGCTTGAGACCGGTCTAAGTCAGTCCGGTCTTGGCGGTCTAAGTCAGTCCGGTTTGGCTCAGGCGCAGACCGGTCTAAGTCAGTCCGCTTCCCTTTTTTGTCGCTCGCAGCCAGCCGGGCAGGCTCGGCGCGCTTGGTCGACATCGAAAGCTCGAGGATTTCGTACGCCCAAAACAGCTTCAGCTTATATGCGGTGCCCCTGCCTTTCCGCTTAACCTCGAGTTTGCCGGCGCTTTCCTCAGAAAGTTCTGATACCTTCTTTTTCTCAATTGCGCCGGTTCCGACGAGCGACGCCAAGGCAGATCTGACCTGGCGCTCGTCGGCAAGCCCGGTGAGTTGAGCTAGCGATTCCTGTGTCGGCCAGGCCAGACAGGTCTCGGCGTCGGCGAGCTGCATCAGAGCAACAGCGACCCGTAGATCGCGCGGCCGGCGCCCGTGCTTTGGGTTATGGCACACCGCGACCATCCAATCGTACTTGGACATCTCGGCAAGGGACTTCTGCCAGGGGCGATTGCGTTCAGGCTTGGCCACCGGCGCCACCGCTGCCTTGCTGACTGGCCGGATCAGGTGTTATATTGCTACGGTCTTTGGTCGTCCCCTCCGAAGGCATTCCCAAAGAGCCCGTCGCCTGGTCCGCGGCGGGTTCTTCCGTTTCAGGCGGCCGCGTCATTGGCCCCTCCTGCCTGCCTCATCGCCTCATGATGCCGGCGAATGGCCTGGCACGCTTGGGCCGGCGTCATGTTGAAGCGCTCTTTCAGTTCGATCACGCTTGGCCGCGGTCGCAGATACTTCGGCGTCCGGTCCAGCCAGGCTGCGCCTTCAAGGATAAGCTCGATCTCGCGCTCGCCGGTCATCACGCCGCCCTCCGAACGAACTTCGAGGCCAGATGCCTGCAGAACTCTGCCCTTGGGTATTTCACCAACTTGGCAGTCAGGCGCATGAATTCCGGCCCGCTCCCTCGATTGCGGTGCTTCTTCACCGCCGACGGCTTCACACCCTGAATGGCAGCGATGTCTTCAGGATCGAAGAAGGGAGGAAGGGTTTGGTCTGTGGCGAGCGCTTCGTAGAGATCGGTACCACTGAGGCCCGATGCCGCCCAGAAGCTGAGCCGGGCATTGAATGCCCGGGCCGTGTCTGTCTGTTCCATTTCGTCACCCTTGGTTGTTTTTGGGTGACGCTCAATTTACTCACGGAACGGCCAGGCGCTACAAGTTTCGGTTTCAGAAAATCAGGTACCTTTTGAAACCGCCTCATGTGGGAAAACCGCATCGCCGGGATAAAGCTTGTTATACCGCTTCCAACCTCGGCGAACCGTCGAGACGCTGACGCCGGCATCTTCGGCGACACTCTCGATCGCGAATGTCTCCTTATCGCCCGCCTGCACTCGATGTCGAACGTTCATTCCATAGCTGATCCAGTCGCTGTGGTAGCCTGTCAGGTGCGAGCCCTTCATCATCATGGCTGCAGCGAGACGAGGCCCAAAGTCATCAACCTTCGAATTTCGCTTGGGTCGGTCGGCCTCCGTTTGTGCGTCGGCCGCCAGCGCCAGCATCCGTTTTGACACAAGGTCAAAGTAGCCGCGGACCCAATCGGGCATTTCGGTGCCCACGACAGAAGCGTATCGAAAAGCCGCCCATGCATGCATCGGGTTGCTCGTTTCGAAAAACGCACGCCTCTCTACCTCGATGAAATCCTGGTTGTTTTCGCTGTCGGTCAACGGCCGAACTCCTTCACATCAGCCATCGGCTTCTGCAGCACGTTCATGGCATCGGCTGCGCGTTGAGCTCCACGCCGGCCGAGGCTCTCTGCCTTGGAGACATAGCGGTTCGTCATGGCTAGCGTCTTCCAGCCGAAGGCCTCCCGCAGCTCATGCGCCTCGGCGCCGGAGACCGCGGCCCAGGTCGCCGCCGTGTGGCGAAGTCCGTGCGGCGTTATCTGGTCAATGCCAGCGGCGGTGCAGATCGAATGCAGGACATCGCGAAGCCGTTTGTAGGAAACCGGCTGAGAGCCCTTGCGCCCCGAGAAGACGAAGCCGATCCGATGCTCCTGTCGATCGATAATGGTTGCGGCGTCGGTCGAGAGTGCGCGGACAGAGGCACCGCTCTTCGTGTCGGGAAGGCGCGCGACCATCTTCGGCAAGTCGACCATGTCCCAGGTCAACAAGCGCGCCTCGCTGACACGCCAGCCCGAAACCGTAAGATATCGGATGAGGTCGCCGCAATCGCCCTTGACCTCGGCCAATGCCTTAACGAACTGAGGGAGGTCGCGCTCGTCGAGCCAATCGTCTCGAGCGGTTTCGGTGTTCTTTTTGATGCCTATGCAGGGATTGTCTTTCCTCCATCCCAATTCGATCGCCCGGCCCATCATGACAGAAAGCACGGCCAGGGAGCGGTTGGCGTCGGTCGGGTTCGACCGCTTCCGGCGAAAGAAATCCCGGACCATCTCGCCGGTGATGTCGGCGACGCGCTTGCCCTTGAAATAGGGAAGGATGTTCCGCCTGATCCGGCCGCGGTAGTCCTTGCGGGTTTCGGGCTTCTTCGTAGCAATGTGCGAGGTCTCGAAGTCGTCGACCAGATCCTCGAACGGAGGCTGTGCCTTCTTCACCGCTTTGGCCGCGGCAGGGTCGTCGCCCTTCTCGATCGCCTGCAGGATCGCCAAGGCTTCGGCCTTCGCCTTCTCGGCAGGGAATACGGCGAAGTCGCCGATGATGATCTTGCGGCGCTTGCGCTTGCCATCGCGCATCGGCAGCTCTTGGAACACAAGCCAGGTTTTGGAGGAAGACTTGCCGTCAGCTTTCCGACGAAGCCTCAGCGCGAATCCTGAAAGCTTGCTGTCTCGGATAATCAGCTCGTCTCGGCCTGCCGGCAGCACGGCCGACTTGACGTAGTTGTCGGAAAGAATGGGCATGGTCGGTCCCCTCTTGGGTAGCCGTGCGGGTACCCGCGACGTGTCTACGCTTGTCACCTTACGGGAACAAACGGGAACCGTAAACCCTCGGTCTTTCCTTTATTCACAACGGCTTCAGGCGATATGGATACCCAAGGGTGGACGGGCAGGAATTGACTTAAAATCCCTCGATCTCTGATCGTACGGGTTCGATTCCCGTCGTCCGCACCATCTTTCGCTCTTCGACGAGTTCTCCAAAGCCTTGGCGAAGCAGGAGCTTCGGGTGGTAGACCACCTAAGCCGAAGCATCGTAGCGAAGATTGGCTCAAGCCTTGATCGGGTTGAGCTTCAAGTGCTGGAGCAGGATGATCGTCTTGGCATCGACGATGCGGCCGTCGGCGATGCCGGCCAGCGCCTCGTCCAGCGGCATTTCCAGAACCTCGATGTCCTCGCCCTCCTCCGGCGCGCCGCCGCCGTCGGAGATACGGTCGGCCGGCGAATAGCGCGCGGTGAAAAACCAGAGCCGCTCCGTCACGCTGCCCGGGCTCATGAACGGCGCGAACAGACGCTCGACGTCCTTCAACCGGTAGCCCAGCTCCTCTTCCGCTTCCTTGCGGATGGCGGTTTCAGGATCGTTTTCGTCGAGCAGCCCGGCGCAGGCCTCGATCAGGGGCTCGCGATGGCCCACGGCATAAGCCGGGAAGCGGAACTGCCGCACCAAAAGCACGGTCGAGCGCTGCGGATCGAAGGGCAGGATCACCGCGCCGTCGCCGCGGTCATAGGTCTGGCGGATCTGCGTTTCCCACCGCCCGTCGCGGCGGCGATAGTCGAGCACAGTCTTCTTCAGCACGGCCCAGTCGTCCGAAAGGACTTCTTCCGAACGGATGCGAACGCGATCTTCCATGACGACCTCCGAATTGGCGGCGAAAGGGGTAACGGCGAACGGTCCCCTGCGCAATCCGCGAAACCGACTGGTCCAGCGGGCGTTTCACCGGCTCCTGTCTGGCGCGATGCACCGCGACTGCCTAGATAGCGGTATCTTCTCAGGAGCCGCTTCATGACGTCATCGCTTTTCCAGCCGATCACCCTCGGCGACCTCACCTTCCCCAATCGCATCGCGGTCGCCCCCATGTGCCAGTATTCGGCCGAAGACGGCTCCGCTAGCGACTGGCATCTCTATCACTGGATGAACCTGGCAATGTCGGGCGCCGGCATGGTCACCGTCGAGATGACCGATGTCGAGCGGCGCGGGCGCATCTCGCATGGCTGTCTTGGCCTCTATTCGGACGACAACGAAGCGGCCGCCAGGCGCACGCTCGACGCCGCCAGGCGAGTCGCCGCGCCCGGCACGAAGTTCGGCGTCCAGCTTGCCCATGCCGGCCGCAAGGCCTCCAACCGCAGACCCTGGGAAGGCGGCGGTCCGCTGCAGCCCGGCGAAGATCCCTGGCAGACGGTTTCCGCCTCGGCCATCGCCTACGACACGGGCTGGAATGTGCCGCATGCGTTGGAGGATGAGGAGATTCTTGAGCTCATCGCGCGTTTTGCGCAGTCGGCCGTGCGCGCCGAACGTGCCGGCTTCGACTTCGCCGAACTGCATGCCGCGCATGGCTATCTGATCTTCCAGTTCCTCTCGCCGCTCTCCAACCAGCGGACGGACCGCTGGGGCGGGTCGCTCGAAAATCGCATGCGCTTCGCGGTCGAAATCGCCAGGGCGGTGAGGAAGTCCGTTCCGTCCATGATGCTGGGTGCGCGCCTTTCGGTGAAAGAATGGGTAGACGGCGGTTTCGACGTCGAGGACGCGATCGAGGTGGCCAAGGCGCTGAAGGCCGAGGGCATCGCCTATATCTGCTGCTCCAGCGGCGGCAATTCGCCCCTGCAGCAGGTGCCGCCCGGCCCCGGCTACCAGGTGCATCTGGCGGAAGCCGTGCGCAAGGGCGCCGGCATTCCGACGCGCGCCGTGGGGCTGATCGACGACCCGAGCCAGGCCGAGGCGATCGTCGCCAACGGCCGTGCCGACATGGTGGCGCTGGCGCGCGCCTTCCTCGCCGACCCGCGCTGGGGCTGGCGCGCGGCGGCGGCGTTCGGCGAGGAAATCCATCCGGCGCCCCAGCTGGCGCGTTCGGTGACGACGATGCGGCATTGGATGAAGGCCGCCGGCTAGAGATATTCCAGGAAAGCGTGAACGTTAGGCTCGGCGACCTCGCCGTAGCCTTCAGTCCCGGAACTACAGCAAACAAAACCGGAGACCAGCGGGGCCTGAGGCGTTTGGGCGCAGCATCCTTGCCACAACTGCAACCAATTTGGCCGCTTTACGTTGGCGGCCATGATAGACAGCAAACCTTTTGAGAAACCGGTGGTGGTCGAGCTCGGCCATGTCGGCAAATATCGCCAGATAAGCAGCACCCGCGAGGCCGCCGAGTGCCTGATGACCGTTTGGCCGCTCAATCGCGGCGAGCGCCATCGTGATGCTCTCGACACTTGCCTCAAAGCGCTGGAAGGGTATCGTTCGCCAGCGGACGCACGTCGCGCCCTTATCGAGGCGGCCAGGGAATCGGAAGTGCTGGTTACCGAAGACAGGCTGCCCGACGGAAAGCTGCACTGAGCAATTCCAGGAAAAGTGTGATCGGTTTTCCGTCCGGAATTGAGTAGAAACAAAGAAATACGCTTCTTGACCGGAGGATTTCATGGCGAAGCTGACTTACAAGATCGTCGAGCATGATGGCGGCTGGGCCTACAAGGTCGGCTCGACCTTTTCCGAGACTTTCCGCACCCACCAGGAGGCGCTGCGCGCCGCCGAAATCGCCTCCTCCGAGCAGCAGGTCGCCGGAACCACGGACGGCATCCAGTACGAGGATGCCGAAGGAAAATGGCACGATGAGCTTGCCGACGGCCGCGACCGGCCGCAGACCGAAGTATCGGACTGAAGCATTCCAGGAAAACTGTGAGTGGTCAGGCTCGGCGACTTCGCCGCAGCCTCCCGCTCGGAATTATGTAGAAACAAAGGCGTAGGCTTCTGGCCGTTTCCGTGAAACGGTGAAACGCGCCCTGGGCTGAGGACTAAGGGCGCCTCCGCGACCGGCAAAGCCCGAGGCTTCATGCCGGCCGCCGGCGGCCACGCGACTCTATTTGCCGCAGTAATTGTCGTTGACGTTCTGTTGTGAGTTGGCGTCCGGGCCCGGCGTGGTGTCCGCGCACGGCCCTATGGCTCCGGTGCTGTTGCCGGAGGTGCTCAGCCCTGAGCCTCCATTGATACTGCCGGTCCTATAGGGGTCTACCTGCTCCCTCACATCGGGACGATGGTCGCGGTGCCACCACCAATCATCTGATGACTGCGCCGTGGCCGCGCCACCCATGGCCAATACGAGTGCCGAGGCTGCTATGACTTTCCTAAACATTGGAGTCTCCATTCAGTTGGTCGCCGAAGATTTAACCGGCGACAGGGCTGAAACCCGGGGTTGCAGGTAAAGGTTCCAGTGGGGAGATCACGATGAAGCGCGGCGATCGACACGTTTATGTGACGGTTCTGTGAGGCGTCAGAGGCTCGACACCGGCTGATGCGCGCAATTGCAGTCAAACCTCAGTTCACGCCCGAGAAGGCGCGTGCGGCGATACGTTGGATGAACGCGACGATCCGTTCGGGTTCCACGAATTGCGGCATGTGGCCGAGACCTTCGACCCGCTCGAAGTCGAGGCCGCTGATCTTGTCCAGCATCGGTTCACCATGAACGGCTTCGCCGATCACACGATCGCCGGTCCCGAACAGGATGCCAGCCGGCATCGCTATATCGCGGTAACGCCGTTCTATTTGGCCAAGGTCCCGTTCCACCGCCACGACATCGGTGGAGGTGGCGAAATAGTGCGGAGGGCGCAAGCCGAGCCATCCCCCACCGTGGACCATGTAGTCCGTGGGAACCGCTTGCGGAGCGAAGATGAACCTCAGCGTCGGCCGCGCGTAGTGAAGGCTAAGTGGTATCGCCACCGTATAGGCCATGACCCGGCGCAGCAGCGGCGATGGAACATAGAGCAGGTCGAACCGCCGACCTATCCTCGCTTCCAGATGCGTCAGCGGCGACAGCAGCGCGATGCCGGAAATCGCCGCCGGATGCTGGGCGGCGAGGGCAAGCGCGACGGCGCCGCCCAGCGAATGGCCGACAATCAAAGGTCGTTCCAGCCGAAGTTCCTCGATGAAGCGCCGCACGACGTCCGCCTGCTCGGGCAATCGGCCGGTCGCACCGCTTGCCCGAACCGAATAGCCCGAGCCCGGCCGGTCGAGCGCGATCAGCCGGTAGCCGGCGCCGAAGCGTCCGAACAACGTATGGCGGAAATGGTGGAGTTGGGCGCCCAACCCATGCAGAAAAACGATCGGCCTGCCCTCGCCTTCTTCCACGTAATGGATGCGATTGCCGTCGATCTCGATGAATTTCCCGCAAGCCGGCACCAGCCGTTCAGCCTTCGCCGCGATCCGCCATGTTGCGAACATCAGGGCGAGCAGGACAAGGGCGGCCGCGGCGAGCAAGCCCGCGAGCAGCCACAGGGCAATCGACATCAGCATGGTTTCATCCGCTCCCGACCGGCCGCACCATATCCGCAACGGCCGCTGCCACAAGCGTCATCCGGCTTTCGCATTGCGGCCGGCCTCGGGCCGCGTTATCTCAGGCGAGCTTTTCGCCGGAGTCCGCCATGCCTGAAATCGTCACCGCCGCTATGCTCGTCATCGGCGACGAAATCCTCTCCGGCCGCACCAAGGACAAGAATATCGGCCATCTCGCCGACATCATGACGGCGATTGGCATCGACCTGAAGGAAGTCCGCGTCGTCCCCGACGAGGAGGACGAGATCGTTGCGGCGGTGAATGCCGTGCGCGCCCGCTATACCTACGTCTTCACCACCGGCGGCATCGGCCCCACGCATGACGACATCACCGCCGACTCGATCGCCAAGGCCTTCGGCGTGCCCTGTGAGTATGACGCCAAGGCTTACGCCCTGCTCGAGGCGAGCTATGCCGGGCGCGGCATCGAATTCACCGAAGCCCGCAAGCGCATGGCGCGCATGCCGCGCGGCGCCGACCTTATCGACAATCCCGTCTCCGTCGCGCCGGGCTTCCGCATCGGCAATGTCCATGTCATGGCGGGCGTGCCGTCGATCTTCCAGGCTATGCTCGACAATGTCGTGCCGACGCTCGAGGCCGGCACCAAAATGCTGTCGGCCACGGTTCACTGTCCCTTCGGCGAGGGCCTGATCGGCGGGCCGCTGGCCGAGATCCAGAAGGCGCATCCCGACACCATCATCGGCTCCTACCCCAAATATGGCGACGGCAAGTTCTGGACCGAGCTCGTCGTCCGCGCCCGCAGCGAGGAAGCGCTCGAGGCCGCGCGCAAGGATGTCGAGGCGATGGTGGCGAGCTTCGCCAAGGCCGGCTGACCGGCGTTAGGCTGGAACCAGTCAACGCGCTGAGGCGTTCCCTTGCCGCGCCCACGCGTAGCGCAAATAATTGAGGGACCAGTCATGCGCTTCAAGACAATCGTCGCCATTTTGCAGAACGAGCAGGACGCCGAGCGCGTTCTCGATTACGCCCTTCCGCTTGCCGAAAGATTCGAGAGCCATCTCGTCGGCATCCATGCCGAGGCGCTTCCCGTGCCCTACACATCGGCCACCGGCTTCCCGGACACCGAATTCCTGCAGGTCTCGGCCGAGATGAACAAGGAGCGCGCCGACAAGCTGCAGGCCTATTTCCTGAAGCGGATCGGGGAAGCCGGCCTGTCCTTCGAGTGGCGGAGCCTGGAAAGCTTCTCCGGCGACAGCGCGCTGACCGGCATCTCGAGCGTGCGGGCCGCCGATCTGATCATCGCCGCGCAACGTGACACCGGTGGCGACCCGAGCGCCGACGTCGACACGCTGGTTTACGACGCCGGCAGGCCGGTGCTGGTCGTGCCCCATGCCGGACCTCTGATCACCACCTTCAGACGTGTGCTGCTCGCCTGGAATGGCAGCAAGGAAGCGGCCCGCGCCGCCTTCGATGCCCTGCCCTTCATCGTTGAGGCCGACAAGACGGACATCCTCGTCATCGACCCGCCTGAGACGCTGGACGAATCTCCGGAAGCGGCCGGCGCCGAGATCGCCGCGGCGCTGTCGCGGCATGGCGCCAATGTCAGCGTCTGCGTGCAGAAATCCGGCGGCGCTTCGGTCGATGACATGATTCAGGCCAGGATTGCCGAATCCGGCGCCGACCTTCTGGTGCTCGGCGCCTACAGTCACTCCTGGCTGCGCCAGCTTCTGTTCGGGGGCGTTACCCGCACGGTGCTGCGCACGACGAACGTGGCGGCTTTCCTATCGCGTTGAACATCCCTCGAGCCGGAGCAAGGTTCAGGGAAACACCTGCGCACGTCTGACGAGCGTCGCTTGAATCGGTTTGTGCGGTGCCCCGAGTCCACAGCCGTCGCCGGCCCCTGCTCTTGCCAAGCCTGGCGCTTTCCGGCTAATTCCGCCTGCATTCCAGTGTTTCTGCGCGCCACGGCGCGCCTTGCGGAGTGCGCGAACCATGTCCCTTCCCGAAAAAGCCTTTCCCGTCTCCTGGGACCAGTTCCATCGCGACGCCCGCGCGCTTTCCTGGCGGCTTTCCGGCGCCAGCAAGGGGCAATGGAAAGCGATCGTCTGCATTACCCGCGGCGGCCTGGTGCCGGCGGCCATCATTGCGCGTGAACTCGGAATCCGCATCATCGAGACGGTGTGCGTGGCTTCCTATCATGACTACACCAGCCAGGGTCAGCTGCAGGTCCTGAAGGAGATTTCGCCTTCGCTGCTCGCCGACGACGGTTCTGGCGTGCTGATCATCGACGACCTGACCGATACCGGCAAGACGGCCGGCATCGTGCGCGCCATGATGCCGAAGGCCCATTTCGCGACCGTCTATGCCAAGCCGAAGGGCCGGCCGCTGGTCGATACATTCGTCACCGAGGTCAGCCAGGACACCTGGATCTACTTTCCCTGGGACATGGGCTTCACATACCAGAAGCCGATCGCGGACGATCATGTCGGCTGAAAGGCTGTCATATTTTCCAGAGATTCTGCCTTAAAGGAGCGGCGCATGGTCAAAAGAATGAGCATGTCTACTTTGTGAGGTTGACCTTTTCTGGTGGCATTTTCCCACAGAGTGAAGTTTTTTACTTTTAAAGCCCATAATCCGCCGTAAGAATCGTGAGGTAGCAAACGATTCTGGAGGCTGGGGGCAGCTTTCTTCCGATGTTGACGAGGCCGGCAACGCACAACCAGATGGCCGAAAGAGTCCGACGGCTCTTCGGCGTCGCGCCCTGCCGCCTGCAGGTTGCCGCTCTGCCCTGGCGTGAAGGCGAAGACGGCATCGAGATCATGCTGATCACCAGCCGCGACACCGGGCGCTGGGTTCTGCCGAAGGGCTGGCCGGAGGCCAGGGAACCGCTTTGCAAGGCGGCCGCCCGTGAAGCAGGCGAGGAAGCCGGCTTGCGCGGAACCATCTCGCATCTTGAAGCCGGCCGTTATTTCTATGCCAAGGTCCTCGCCTCGGGCGAGGAAGTGCCCTGCGAAGTCCTCGTCTTTCCACTGCGTGTCGACCGCATCGCGGACAGCTGGAAAGAGAAGCGCTCACGGACCCGCAAATGGGTTGGCGCCATCGAAGCAGTCCAAATGGTCAATGAACCGGACCTTTGCCAGATCATTGCCGGGTTTTGCGCCGCGCCGCACACTTTCGTCTGAGCGTCAGAGGCGACCGAAATCATCGGAACTCAGCCGGGTCCAGCGATCGCCCATCAATCCGCCGATAAAGATGTCGCCGGCGCGGACCGCTTCCGCGACCTCGGCGATGCGTGAGCGCACCATCGTGCCGCCGGCATAGCGGAAGAAGAGACGGTTGTAGCCGAAGAGGTGCGGCAGGAACCTGCTTTGTGTCTGCCCGGTTATGCCCACGCAGCCCATGTCCCGCGCAGCCGCGATAAGTCCGTCCAGCGTCGCGCCCCAGTAGGGTCCGGACGCCTGGATCTGCAACAGGTTCGCGATGCCGCCAGCCTGCCCGTAGAAGGCATGACAACCGACCATTTTGCCGGCTTCGTCGTAAGTCCCGCCGAAATGAAGTGGCCCGTCGGCCCGCTTTTCGGCCGCCAGCGCGAGCAGCCGCGGCAGTTCGCCATCCTTCCAGTTCGGTCGAAGAGCATAATCGGACATCAGTGCCGGCAGCCGCTCCGCAAATTGCGCGGCATCGATCCGCTCATGGTGGATCCGTCGCGACGATGAAGGCTGGACCGGCGGCTCGAGCCGTCGTCCTGCGAGAGCATCGAACGCCCGCCCGCAGGGGCCGATCGCCAGCCGAGCCAGCCCGGGCCATTTACGCTGCAGCAAGGCGGCGCCCATGGCGCCCGGGCGAAAGACACAGGTCCATTCCAGACAGTGCACCGGCAAGAGCTGATACTTCATCGGACGCGCGAAGGCCAACGATGTCCGGTTGGCCGAATCGGTCATATACAGATCGAACTCGCCCTGATGCAGGGCACGCAGCAATTGCGGCCCGGCCCAACCGTGATCGGTGCTGGAATCGGTCATGAAGGGACCGATGATGGCGGCGTTCAATGCTCTTCCGTTGAGCTCATAGCGGCCTTTCAGAACGCCCATGAACCCGCCCAGGCCGCCCTGCGGGTTTATCTGGACAAGGGCCTTGTTCTCACCGCCGTCAAGATAAAGCTTTCTCATATAGTCCGCCGTCTGCGCGACGGCGTGATCGCGAAGGCGGCGACGGCGGAACTTCGTCAGGAAGAGTGTCGCGACGCGCTCGATATCTTCGGCGGCAAGCGGCCGTACCGAGCCATGGCCCGGCACCGACGGCGCCGGCATCTTTCCCGAACCCGCATTTGCAGAGACCAAATCCATCGTGAATGCCTATGCTAGGTCCTCTGTCGGTGGTGAAATCCTACAATATCCAAGAAATCTCCCGCCGACCGGCATGACTGGAGAAATCTCCAGGAGACCTGCGCATGCCGCATTCGATTTGTCTTTGTGAAGGTATACGCCGACAACTGTTTAAAACAATGTATCTCCTGCGCCGTTGCTGATGAAATGGCTAAAAATTTAAATATATCGAAACAAATCCAAACACCGCATTCCGTCGCTCAAGCCGCATGACGAGAGTGCGGTTGCAGACCTTGGATTGATTTGCACTGCCGAAGCGGAGCCGGACAATCGACGGCCCGGCCGGAGCCGGGCCGCCCTTTCCTCAGGCGACGAGGCCTTTGGTCAATTCAAGCGCCTGCCGCTCGAACAGCCGCCGGTAGATGCCGCCATCGAGGCGGATCAGGTCGTCATGCGAACCCTCTTCGGCGATACGGCCGCGATCGAAGACCAGCAGGCGGTCGAGCGCCCGCACCGTCGAGAGGCGATGCGCGATGACAAGGGTCGTACGCCCCACCATCAGCCGCTCCATCGCCCCCTGGATCAGCACTTCCGATTCCGAATCCAAGCTCGATGTCGCCTCATCCAGGATCAGGATGCGCGCATCCGCCAGGAAGGCTCGCGCGATAGCCACGCGCTGCCGCTCACCGCCGGAAAGCTTCACGCCGCGCTCGCCGACCAGGGTTCCGTAGCCCTTGGGCAGGTTGGTGATGAAATCATGCGCGCTGGCGAGCTTGGCCGCATGCTCGATCTCGGCCTGGCTGGCGCCGGGCCTGGCATAGGCGATGTTCTCGGCAAGCGAGCGGTGGAACAGGATCGGCTCCTGCTGGACGATGGCGATCTGGCTGCGCAGCGACGCCTGCTCGACCTTCGAGATCTCCTGCCCATCGATCAGGATCCGCCCGGCGTTCACGTCATAGAGCCGCTGGATCAGCTTGACGAAGGTCGTCTTGCCCGAGCCGGAATGCCCAACCAGTCCGATGCGCTCGCCAGCCACGATGTCGACCGAGAAATCGCGGTAGAGCGGCAGACGATGATTGCCGTAGTGGAACGTCACCTTGTCGAAGGCAATGTGCCCATGGGCGATCCGGATCGGCCGAGCGCCGGCCCGGTCCTCGATGCCGAGCGGTTCGGACTGGAAGTCGACCAGTTCCTCCATGTCGTTGACCGAGCGCTGCAGGTTGCGGATATGCGTGCCGATGTCGCGCAGATAGCCCTGCAGCACGAAGAACGAGGTGAGCACGAAGGCGACGTCGCCGGCGCGCGCCTGGCCCCAGGCCCACAACATGAGGGCAAGGCCGATCACCGCCGCCCGCATCAGGAGCAGCAGTGTCCCTTGCGTCGAGCCGTTAGCGGTACCGCGCATCCAGGTGCGGCCGGTGCGCAGGCGCCATTTGGCGACCACGCGCGCCAGCCGCGCTTCCTCGCGGGTTTCCGCGCCGAAGCCCTTGACGACGGCGTTGCAGCTCACCGCGTCAGCCAACGCACCGCCCAGCCGCGTGTCCCAGCTGTTGGCGAGCCGCGCGGCGGGCGCGACATAGCCGAGCGAGAGCATTGCCGTCACCGTGATGAACAACACCGAGCCGACGGCCACGACAGCCCCCATCAGCGGCCAGAACCAGCCGAGCAGCAGCGTCGAACCGACGAGCATAACCGTCGACGGCAGCAGCGCGATGAGGATAGTGTCGTTGAGCAGGTCCAGCGCCCACATGCCGCGCGTTATCTTGCGCACCGTCGATCCGGCAAAGCTGTTGGCGTGCCAGTCCGTCGAGAAGCGCTGCACCCGATGGAAGGCGTCGGCGGCAATGTCCGACATCATCTTCAGCGTCAGCTCGACGATCCACAGGAAGGCGGCATTGCGCAGCACGACACCTGCCAGTGCCAACGCCATCAGGATCGAGAACGCCGTCAACGCCGCGTTCCACGCAAGCGCGTCGGTTCCGTCGCCGCTGGCGACCGCATCGACCAGCCGGCCGGAATAAAAGGGTGTCAGCACGTCGGCCAGCGTCGAGAGCAGGAACGCGCCCATGATGAGCGAAAGCCGCCACGGCTGCCGCCGCCAGTGACTGAAGGTAAAACCAAGCACGCTGCGAAAGGCGCCGGCGCGCAGGTCGATCTTGAAACGAGCCATGATGTCATCCCGGGCGCAAGCGAGCCCGGTCCCGATAAAATCAAATTGGAAAACCCGCATCCGCGCCCTGCGGCGCCCCAAAAGAGCGGGAGGTTCAGTATGGTAGGCCGCCTGCCCGAAGGCGGCGCCCGGTAGCGGCAAATGCCTGTTCTGCGCCCGGCTCTCCGAAAAATCTTCGGACAGCCCGACCAGACCTAGGCTTCGCGGCCTCGCATAACGATGTCAAATCCTGCCATACGGTCCTCCCGGAAGGGAATCGCGGAGACGTTCTTATAGGAAGACGCCAGCCGATCGCCAAGGCGGCCTGTCGCCAAAACGACATCTGGCCCAAGCACTGAGACGAATTTGCAACAACGGCCGGTTGTAGTCGAGCCTCAGCCAGTGGGTGAGCGGTCAAGTCGCATGTAGCGGCCCTCCGCCCCGAATCCGAACTTCTGATAGAGGCTGTGAGCGTCGTTGGTCGTGAGGCTCCAATGAGAAACGGTCTTCATACCGGGGTGATCGAGGAGCGCCTGCACAAGCCGTTTGCCGATCCCATGCCCGCGACGGTCCGGCCAGACGATGACGTCGAGAAGATAGGCAAAGACGGCATAATCGGTGATCACGCGGGCAAAGCCGACCTGCTCGCCATCGAGATAGGCGCCGACGCAAAGCGAGTTGTCGAAGGCGCGGCGGTTGGCCTCGTCGGTCCGCGACGCGCCCCAATAGCTTTGCATCAGCTGATCGGACGTTGCCCTGAAATCGATCCGCGACAGGTCGAAACTGACTTCAATGTCTTGCATGCGCCGCGCTACCGCGTCTCGTCTAGGATCAAGCGCGATCCCGAAACCGGTTGGTGATCGGATAGCGACGGTCGCGACCGAAATTCTTCCGCGTGATCTTCACGCCGGGCGCCGCCTGCCGCCGCTTGTATTCGGCGATATAGAGCAGGTGCTCGACGCGGGTCACCGTCGCCCGGTCATGGCCGCGCGCGACAATGTCGTCGACGCTCATCTCGTTCTCGACAAGGCATTCGAGAATGTCGTCCAGCACCGGATAGGGCGGCAGCGAATCCTGGTCGGTCTGGTTCTCGCGCAGCTCCGCCGACGGCGCCTTGTCGATGATGTTCGTCGGAATGACCTCGCCGGAAGGACCGAGCCCGCCCGGCGGCACATGGGAATTGCGCCAGCGCGACAGCGCGTAGACCTGCATCTTGTAGAGATCCTTGATCGGATTGAAGCCGCCATTCATGTCGCCGTAAAGCGTGGCGTAGCCGACCGACATCTCGCTCTTGTTGCCGGTGGTGACCACCATCGAGCCGAACTTGTTGGAGATCGCCATCAGGATCGTGCCACGCGCGCGGCTCTGCAAGTTCTCCTCGGTAATGCCCTCCTGGGTGCCCTCGAAGAGCTGGGTCAGCGCATGCTTGAACCCTTCGACCGGTTCGGAGATCGGCACGATGTCATAACGACAACCGAGCGCGCGCGCGCAGTCCTCGGCGTCCTTCAGCGAATCCTTCGACGTATAGCGATAGGGCATCATCACGGTGCGCAGCCGCTCTTCGCCCAGCGCATCGACGGCCAAAGCCGCGCAGATCGCCGAGTCGATGCCGCCGGAGAGGCCTAGCACGACATTTTTGAAGCCGTTCTTGTTGACGTAGTCGCGCAGGCCGAGCATGCAGGCGCGATAGTCCGCCTCTTCCCGCTCGGGGATCTTCGACATCGGGCCTTCCGAACAGACCCAGGTATCTCCCTGTCTTTTCCAGGTGGTGACGTCGAGCGCGTCCTCGAACTGGCTCATCTGGAAGGCAAGCGACTTGTCGGAGCCTATGGCAAAAGACGCCCCGTCGAAGATCAGCTCATCCTGACCGCCGAGCTGGTTTGCGTAGATGATCGGCAGGCCGGTTTCGATGACTTGGCGGATCACGATCTGGTGGCGCACGTCGATCTTGGCGCGGTAATAGGGCGAGCCGTTCGGCACCAGCAGGATCTCGGCGCCGCTCTCGGCCAGCGTCTCGCAGACGGCGATGTCGCCCCAGATGTCCTCGCAGATCGGTACCCCGATCCGCACGCCGCGGAAATTGACCGGACCCTGCAGTTCCGGCCCGGGCTGAAAGACGCGCTTCTCGTCGAACTCGCCGTAGTTGGGCAGATCGAGCTTGTAGCGTTCGGCGATTATCTTGCCGCCATCGGCAAAGACGATGGAATTATGCGTGCCGCTTTTGCGCTTCAGCGGCGTGCCGATGATGACGCCGGGTCCGCCATCGGCGGTCTCCTTCGCGAAATCCTCGGCCGCCTTCTCGCAGGCCTTGAGGAAGGAAGGCTTCAACACCAGGTCTTCCGGCGGATAACCGGCGAGGAAGAGCTCGGTATAGAGCACCAGATCGGCACCTTGTCGCGCCGCGTCCGCCCTCGCCTCGCGCGCTTTTGCCAGGTTGCCAGCGACGTCGCCGACAGTCGGGTTGAGCTGAGCGACGGCGATGCGCAGGATATCGGGTGCGGTCTTGGTCATGGAACGGATGTAGCGTGGCTGAAATGCCTGGGCAATGGCGATCGCTTGTGCCAAATAGGATCGATCGACGGATGTCGATCGTATCCCGACCGCTTAATCGCCCATGTATTCGCGCAGCGCTTCCGCCGAGCGGTTCTCTCCGATCGACATGGCCAGGATGCGCGAAATGTGGCGTCGTGGCAGGCCGGTCTCGGCCGACCATCGGTTGATCTGCGCCTGGATTTTTTCGAGGTCCCGCTTCGAGGTTGGAGTCTCGGCTATGTCGAGACCGGCATCGCGCAAGGCCGCTGCCATGTCGGCGGAAACGACAAACGTGTCCCATTCCAGCCAGCGCAGGAAATACTGGCCGGTGTTGCCGCCGAGCCGGCTGCCATGCTTGGCCAAATAGGCGGTCAGACCGATCTGATCGTCGGCCGGCCAGGAGGCAATGAATTTGCCGAAGCTGCCATGCTCCTTCGACACGCGATCGACGAAAGCCGCATTGTCGCGCACTGATCTGATCTTCTGCGGGTTGCGCACGATGCGGCTGTCGGATGCCAGTTCGTGCCAGAAGTCGTCCGGCTGGAACAAAAGCCGTTTGGGCTCGAAACCGAGGAATGCTTCCTCGAAACCGGGCCATTTCTGCTCGATAACGCGCCACACGAAGCCGGCGGCGAAAATGCGCTCGGCCATGGTGGAGAGAATGCGGTCGTCAGGGATTTTAGCCACCGCCCCATTGTCAGGCAAAGGGCCGAGCAGCGGCGCCAGCACCGACTCCCCGCCCTTGCGCTTTGCCGCCCGCGCATGGATTTTCCGGAAATCGAGCATCTTTGTCCTCGCCTGTTCGCCGCAATCTAGCACTTCACGTCCGGCCCGGCAGCCTCTACGTCTATCGATGCCGGGCGAAGGAGAGGACCAATGAACAAGATCGTCGAAGACATGGCGAACCGCCTGCTCAAGCGCAAGCCGGACGGTTTCGGTCCGCTCGAGAGCCGCGTGCTCCAGTCGACGCTCGAGCGCACCACCATCACGCGCGATACCAACAAGGCCGTCGCCTTCCACGAGACCTATGGCGACAAGGTCGCCGACACCATCGCCAGGATCGGCGGCTCATGGTCCTTCATCCTCGGCTTCCTGGCTTTTCTCGCTCTCTGGACTGCCGCCAATGCCTGGCTGCTGACCCGCGACGCCTTCGACCCATACCCCTTCATCTTTCTCAACCTGGTGCTGTCGATGCTGGCGGCGATCCAGGCGCCCGTGATCATGATGTCACAGAATCGCCAGACCGAGCGCGACCGCATCGACGCCGCCCATGACTACGAGGTCAATCTGAAGGCTGAGATCGAGATCATGGCCCTGCATGAAAAGCTCGACGAACTGCGCCACAGCGAGATCATCGGCATGCGGGACGAGATCCTGCGCATGGCCGAACAGATCAGGCGCATCGATGAAAAACTGTCCGCGCGGCCTGTCATAGAATGAACGGGACCATCCACCACCTCATCGAGCAATACGGGCTGATCGCGGTCTTCCTGGGCTGCGTGGCCGAAGGCGAAAGCGCCGCGATCCTGGGCGGCTTCTTCGCCCATCAACATATTTTCGTGCTGTGGCAAACCGTGCTTGCCGCCTTCCTCGGCGCATTCGCCGGCGACACCTTCTTTTTTACGCTCGGCCGCAGCTTCGCCGACCATCGCTATGTGAGACGGCTGCGCAGGCGCCCGGGTTTCAGCCGCGCCTACCGCCTGCTCAATACCCATCCCAACATATTCGTGCTGACCAACCGCTACATCTATGGCATGCGGCTGGTCGGCGGTATCGCCGCCGGTCTGTCGACGGTGCCTGTGCCTCGCTTTGTCATCCTGAATGCCATCTCTTCCGCCGTCTGGGCGGCCATGTTCAGCGCTATCGGCTATGTATTCGGTCTCGGCGCTGAACAAATGCTGGGCCAGGCGTTCGAGCGGCATGAGCGCCTGCTCATTGCCCTTGGCGTCGGAGTCGGCGTCGCAATCATTGCCTGGCTGGTCGGCCATCACTTTGCCGGACGCGAACGTGCGAAGGAAGATCAGGCAGGGTCCTGATCCGCAGGATCAGATCGGCGCGCCGGTGAGGCGCTCGATCAAGGCAATGCCCCAGACACCGCCGGCGATGACGATCGAAATCAACACCGCCAGCGAGCCGCAATCCTTGGCGAGTTGAATTTCGATGTCGAATTCGCGCGAGATCGCGTCGCAGGCCGCCTCGATGCCGGTGTTGAGCACTTCGACCATGATCAAGAGCAGCACAGCGCCGATCAGCAGGGCGTAGCCGCGCCAGGAGACCGAGATGAACCAGCCGGCCGGCAAGGCAAGCGCGAGCAACAGCAGCTCCTGCTGAAATGCCTTTTCGTGTGCGGCGAGCTTGCGGAAGGCCCGCACCGAATTGATGAAAGCGTCGATCAGCCGCTGCATGCCCAGCCTCGTTTCGAATCACCGTCAGGGGGATATCGCAACGGCCGGATCAAGGGAATAAGGCAGCCGCTGCAAAATTCATCCGTCCGCGACCTTTATCGACGGCGTCGATTTTTCGAACTGCGGCAGCCCGTCCTCGATCGAATAATAGTCGCCCTTGTCGCCCACGAAAATGTGGCTTTCCGCCGTGAGGCCACTCGGCCTCTCGAAGGATCCGGCCATGATGGAAATCGTATCCAGTTCATTGTGCTTCCAGAAGAGCAGCGAGCCGCAAGTCCGGCAGAAACCGCGTTTCGCCACGTCGGAAGCACCATACCAGTTGAGCGCGTCGGCCCCTTCTATGACGATATCGGCATCCCTGGAGGCAGTTGCCGCCACGAAATGGCCGGTCTGCCGGCGACATTGCGAGCAATGGCAGTAGACGACGCCGCGCAACGGGCCACTTGTCCTGAAACGCACCGCCCCGCACAGGCACGCTCCGCTGTGGTTGTCGTCCATTCGGGCCTCCTACGATCTTTCCGGATAGAATCTCAGTTTTGCGGCGGCCGGGCACAGGCAAATGCGACACCGAAGCGACGCGTTTCAAAAGCTGCGGCTGCGTGGTATTACACCCAAGGGTAGCAGAGGCATTGAGGAAATGCAGGCTATTAAGGAAACTTTAGCGGGATCGCATTTATGCTTCCACAAGCAATGGTCGTGATAGGGGACGGGCCATCGCGACGCAATTCTGATTCAAATCCCCGCGCTAGCGACTCCCGGCGATGGCAGGTGTCCGGTCGCACTGAAGGGGCAGTGAACTGAACATGCAGCCGGCAGCCGTTCCGACCGACAGGAATACCGACATCGCCAGCACCGTCGTGGCGACGATGCGGCAGCTCGGCGTGCTTGGACTGCCCCGCAACTATGAAATCTTCTACGAGGCGCTCAGCGGCAGCAATCACGAACTCAGCCTTGCCGTCGTCTCATTGAGCAACCGACCGACCCAGGAGGACCTCGACGGCATCGGGCGCAACTTCTTCCCCCAGCATCACGGTCCGGCCATCGTCGAGCATGCTCGTGAGATGGTCGCCAAGGAGCTCGAGGACATCGCCGCGCTGTTGCGCAGCGAGCGCTCGCATATCGAGAAATACGGCCGTATCCTCGACGAGACCTCACGCGGCCTGAGCAATCGCAGCCTGCTTTCGCAGGAACTCCTGCAGAAGATCGCCGGCGCAATGTCGGCCGCCACCAGCTCGACCATCGACCATGGTCGCCAGATCGCCAGCACGCTCAGCGAAAAGACGGCCGAGCTTGAAAGCGTCAAGTCGAAGCTCGAGGAATACAAGCGGCTTGCCGACACCGACCCGCTCACGCAGCTGTGGAACCGACGCGCCTTCGACAAGGAGATCACCCGGATCTACAACAGCAATCGCGGCATCCTGTTCAACGCCTTGATTCTTGCCGATATCGATCATTTCAAGGACATAAACGATCGTTACGGCCATCCGGTTGGCGACAGGATCCTGCAGATCATCGCCGATATCTTCCAGTCGAGCGTGCGTTCCGACATGTTCGTCGCGCGCACCGGAGGCGAGGAGTTTGCGCTGATCGTCGAGGGAGCCAGCGAGGACGCCACATACGAGATCGCCGAGCGCATCCGCGTCCTGATCGAGCGGACGCCGTTCACCAGCAGCCAGACCGGCATGAACTACGGCACCGTCACCATATCGCTGGGCATCTGCATGGCCTCGGAGGCGGAAAACCCCGAAGACCTCTACACCAAGGCGGACCGCGCGCTTTATCGCTCCAAGGTCGGCGGCCGCAACCGCGTGACAAGGCACTCGGCCATGGCCGGCCGCGCCGGCAAAGGCTGGCTGCTTTACAAGAAAGACTGACATCGCCCTTTCCAAAAGAATTTTTGTGGACTATATTTTCCACAGAAACGAAGGGTGCGCTTGATGCAACGTTCAGTCGCGGCCGCGACGGCGGCCGAAAACGCCGTCATCACGAAGGCCACGCTGCGCGCGGCAGACCTGCTCGACATCACCGCCAGGACGCTCGCTTTGGTTATCGGCGTGTCGGAGGCAACGGTCTCGCGCATGCGCAAGCAGGAATTCCTGCTCGAACGCGGCACCAAGCCCTTCGAGCTCGCGGTGCTGTTCGTCCGCCTGTTCCGCTCGCTCGACGCCATCGTCGGCGGCGATGAGACAGTTGCGCGGGCATGGCTGAGGAATCCCAACATCGCGCTCGACGGCGCGCCGCTCGAGAAAATCCTGACCATTGCCGGACTTGTCGATGTCATTGCCTACCTGGACTCCCGGCGCGCTCTCGTCTGAGGCCGTCAGGCTCGAAGGCAAATACTGGCGCATGGTGGAGGCGCAGCATCGCGTTTCAACGCTCAAGCTCGTCGACACGCTCGACGAGCAGGCGTTGCTCGAGGACCTCATCGAGGGCACCAAGCCGCATATCCCGCTGGAATGCCGCCACCTCCATTATCTGCTGGCGACGCCTTTTCGCTACGGCTCCGTCTATCCATACGGCTCGCGCTTCCGCCGCGCCGGCAAGACCAAAGGTGTCTACTACGCGGCCGAGACGGTGCTGACGGCGGTCGCGGAAATGGCCTTCTACCGCTTGCTGTTCTTTGCAGAGTCACCTGCAACGCCATGGCCGAACGACGCCGCGGAATACACCGCCTTCGCCGCCGCGATAAAATGCGACCGCGCGATCGACTTGACACGGCCGCCGCTCAATCGCGAAGAGAAGGCCTGGATCCAGCCCACCGATTACACCGCCTGCCAGGCGATCGCCGATGTCGCGCGCGAAGCCGAACTGCAGGCGATCCGCTATCGCTCGGTGCGTGATGCCAAGGGAACCAACATAGCTCTGTTGACCTGCAAGGGCTTTGCGAAGGCGAGGCCGTTGGAGCCGCAGACCTGGCGCATCCGCATCGGTTCATTCGGTATCCAGGCGATCTGCGAATTTCCGGAAAAACGGCTCGAATTCTCACGCATAACCTTTGCCGACCCACGACTGGCCGGCATGCGCTGGGAGCGCGGGCATTGAACTCGCAAAACTCTGTCGACGCTCAGGACGGGCCGGCAGATAGCTATGCCAGTATGTTCACCGCCCGCGCCGCCACCAGCGCAATTGTCAGCAGCGAGATCATCGCTTCGGCCATCATCAGAAGCTTAGCGCGCTGCGTGAGTGGCAAGGTGTCGGTCGGCGAGAACGCCGTGGCATTGGTGAAGGCCAGGAAGACGTAGTCGACGAAGCCGGGCAGCCAGCCTTGTATCTCGCGATCGGGCAGCGTCATTTGCGGGAACAGGAAGTCGGCATGGGCTCGCTTGACCAGGCCGCAGGTCGGCGGGCCGCCGCGGTCGGTGCTCCAAAACCACAGCGCGAAGACAATCACATTGGTGACCCAGATATTGAGGGCGTCGACGAGCAGGGTCGTGCCGGCACCGGCATGCCCCTCGAGCAGCGCCCGCACCAGGAACACCAGCGATCCGCAATTCATGACGCTGATGATGCCGGTCATCACCAATGCCGCGCGGCGAATGTAGAGGCGCAACTGGCCGATCGTATACCAATGCTCGTGGTCGACTGCCTTCTGCGTCTGCATCTGCGTCCAAGCCGTTGCTATCGACAGGGGCACAAGGAGTGCGGTCTCGATTGCGGGCGCCAGCCAGCGCGGGCCAAACGACAGATCGTTGATGACCAGAAGCTGCAGGCAGATGATGACGAGAACCGCTGCACGCGCCGACCAGAAATCGAGCCCGCGGTGATGGATGATGGCATGTTCGTGGCGCATGGCGGACCCTGTATTGGGAATGGCAGCGGACGAGTGTGATCCTGGTCTGTCAGGCATAGGCGAAACCTGCCGCGATAATGCCGAGCGCCCCCAAGCCCAAGGACGTCAACCAAGGCCAGCGTTTGCCACGGGTGACGATCGACAGTGTCGCGACGGCGATGGAGATGTGGAGCAGCGTGACGCCGAATGTCAGCACGTGATGCCGATGCTCGCGAATTTCGCTGTCGCGCAGCTTTTCGTCCACCTGCTTTTCGAACTCGGTCGCCTTGGCTTGTATCTCTGCCTCATCGGCCTCGTTGCGCTTCGCGCTGGACTGGAACTGGGCAGCAGCGGGCCCGCCCATTGCAGCCGCGATTTGATAGCTGTTCTTCTTTATGCTTTTGGCCTGGAAGAACCCCCACTGATCGCTCGCCTTGTTTTGCAGATAGGCTGCCTCGCTTTTGTCGTTGATCGCCTCGGCGGTCTCGAGCGACTCGAAGCTGCCCACTGTCGCCGCCAGGACGGCAAGTACAGCTATCGTCACCGACACGGTCGTCAGAAAGGGATTGCCTTCATGGGCGGCATGTTCGGCATGCTCTGCGTGTTCCAGATGTTCCTGCGTTTCGTCTTCCATTGAAGTCCCGCCGGATCCTGCCGGTATATTTGGTTTCAGCAGCGACAACTCCTTCGCAATCTTGGTTTTGCAATGGTGGTGAAAGCATACATTTTCGTAAGGTTTGCGGTGGGGACTATTGGAAAATCCACCCGATGTGATTTAAGCGCACGCAATTCAGCCGATACACAAATTCAGGAACGAATGTCGGGAACCAGGGAATCCACGAATGTTTGGCCGGCGGGCGAGCTGACATCAAGCGCGCTCCCACGCCAAGCGCCACGGTGGGACGACCTGCTGCGCAGGCCCTCACACTTCCTTGCGCTTTTGTGCGTTGCTCAGCTTCTGTGCTGGACCATCATGCCGGCGCTCGTCAACGTCGGGCCACCAACCGACGTCGTCGAAGGGTTCATGTGGGGTCGGGAATGGGTGTTGTTAACCTATAAGCACCCACAACTCCCCTGCTGGCTGCTCGAGATCAGCCACCTCCTGACCGGTTCGTTCCGTTGGCCGCAATATATGCTGTCGCAACTGATGATCACGACGACCTTCGTCCTGGTCTATCTTCTGGCGCGCGACATCATGGGTTCGACCCGCGCTCTTGCCGCAGTGCTGCTGATGCCCTCGATATACTTCTTCGGCTGGCCGACCCCGCAATTCAACCACGACTATGCGCAGATGCCTTTCTGGGCCGGCATCTCATGGCTATTGTGGCGCGCGGCGCGCGACGGACGGCCCGGCTGGTGGCTCGCCCTCGGCCTCGTCTCGGGCCTCGGACTCTATGCCAAGTTCTCGACGGCTTTGTTGCTGGCTTTCGGCGGCATCTGGCTCTTATTCGATACCCGTGCCCGGAGCCGGCTCGCCACCCCATGGCCGTGGCTTGGCCTTGCGGTTTTCCTTGGCATCGCGGCGCCGCTGGTGGTCGAGCTTTTCCGACTCGATTTCCTGCCGCTGACCTACGCCGCGCACCGCAACGAGTGGGTCCTCGCCCACCGGGCGCGGCTTTATTATATTGGGGTTCAACTTGCTGGACTGTGCGGGTTTGTCGTCGTTCTCGGTCTTGCCGGCCTGCTGCAGCGGCAGCCCAGGCCCTCGGAAGAACCGTTGCCGGCCTCCGTCGCTCCCGAGCCGCGCGCGATCATCTACCTGGCATGGATGGGTCTGGGGCCGGCGCTCCTGGTCATGATCGCCTCGCTGTTTACAGGCACTGGCGAGTCCTGGGGCGCGACGATGTACAACCTCGTGGGCGCTCTTGCCATTGCGCTCTTGGGCCATCGCCTGGGGCCGAAGGAATTGCGTCGGCTAAGCCTGCTGGCGCTGCTCTGCGTGGTCGGCGTATCGGGCGCCTATGCGGCGACCCGCTGGACCAGTTGCAACGTCCTCGGTCACACCCAGCCCGTTTGCTGGCCGGCGCGATCGATTTCGCAGGCCGCCGATGCGATCTGGCATGAGACGGTAAATGCACCGCTCCGCATCGTCGGTGGCGACGACGGCGTCGCAAGGCTTGCCGGGCTCGAAGCTCCGGACCAGCCGTCGATCTTCACGACGCTCGACAGACGTCTCGCTCCTTGGATCACGGACCAGCGCCTTCAAGATGAAGGCATGCTGCTAGTGTGGTCGAAAGGCTGGGAACTCACTCCGCGACAGCTGGCCTGGATGGACGGCCTGCCGGTCAAGACGGTGTCGTTCGACTGGTCGCTCAAGGCGCCGCCCCTGGAGATCAACTTTGCCGTCATTCCTCCCGGCAGGACCAGTTTCCCGGGAGATCCGGCCGGTCCACCCGACCCGGAATGACCGACCGCGCAAGCTGATTCCGACCACCTTGATTGACAAGGCGCCGACCTCGTAGGCGGCTCAATCGCCTGCGCACTGATTAGCCGTTGGCAACCTGCTTGTGCTGGATCGGATGGCTCTTCTTGAGCAGGTCAGAGACCAGGAAGGCGAGCTCAATCGCCTGATCCGCGTTTAGGCGCGGATCGCAATGTGTGTGATAGCGGTCCTGCAGGTCTTCCGCCGTGATGGCGCGGGCGCCGCCCGTGCATTCGGTCACGTTCTTGCCAGTCATTTCGACATGAATGCCGCCTGGATGCGTGCCTTCGGCGCGATGCACCTCGAAGAAGGTCTGCACTTCCTTGAGGATACGGTCGAAGGGCCGCGTTTTGTAGCCAGCCGCCTCGATGGTGTTGCCATGCATCGGATCGGACGACCACACGACGCTGCGGCCTTCCTTCTTCACCGCCCGCACCAGCTTCGGCAGGTGCTCGGCCACCTTGTCGGAGCCGAAGCGCGCAATCAGCGTCAGCCGTCCAGGCTCATTCTCGGGATTGAGCAGATCGATCAGTTCCAGCAAACCATCCGGCGTAAGCGAAGGTCCGCACTTCAGGCCAAGCGGATTCTTGATGCCGCGGCAATATTCGACATGTGCATGGTCGGGCTGGCGGGTGCGGTCCCCGATCCAGATCATGTGGCCCGACGTGGCGTACCAGTCGCCGGAGGTGGAATCGACCCGAGTCAGCGCCTCCTCGTAACCGAGAAGCAATGCCTCGTGGCTGGTGTAGAAATCGGTCTCGCGCAGCGCGAAATTGGTTTCCGATGTGATGCCCACCGCGCGCATGAATTCCATCGTCTCGGTGATGCGGTTCGCAAGCGACTCGTACTTCTCGCCTTGCGGACTGTCAGCGACGAAGCCCAGCATCCAGCGATGCACGTTCTCGAGGCTGGCATACCCGCCTTGGGCGAAGGCGCGCAGAAGGTTGAGCGTCGCGGCCGACTGGCGGTAGGCCATCTCCTGCCGGGCAGGATCCGGGATGCGCGACTTGGCGTCGAACTCGATGCCGTTGATGATGTCGCCGCGGTAGCTCGGCAATGTCACCCCGCCCTTGGTCTCGTTGTCGGAGGAGCGCGGCTTGGCGAACTGGCCGGCGACGCGGCCGACCTTCACCACCGGCTGCGCGCCGGCGAAGGTGAGCACCACCGACATCTGCAGGAAGACCCGGAAGAAGTCGCGGATGTTGTCGGCCCCATGCTCGGCAAAGCTCTCGGCGCAGTCGCCACCCTGGAGCAGGAAGGCTTCGCCGGCCGCGACCGCCGCCAGTTGCTTCTTCAGCTTGCGCGCCTCACCGGCAAAAACCAGCGGCGGGAAAGTGGCGAGCTGGGCTTCCGTCGCCTTCAGCGCGGCAAGGTCCGGATAGGCCGGAACCTGCTTGATCGGCTTTTCTCTCCACGAATTCGGCGACCATTTCGTCATCGCTGCACCCAATACTCTTATCAGCGAGCACCCTCGCCCGCTATTTTCGCCCCAACAAGACGTCGCGGCTCCTTACACGAAGCCGATTGCCTATTCTAGCCGGGTTTTTCAGCGGTGGCGAATGGTTGGGATGCTGCTACGCCGTCTTGTCGACCATCCGCGCCAGTTGCGTCATGACAACAGCCGAGCCCGCCAGCCGCTTCTCCGCGTTCGGCCAGTCGCGGATGAAGACGACGCTGTGATCAGCCCTGATCTTGGCCAGCGAGCCTTGCTCGCCGATGAACTTGACCAGCCCGACCGGATTGGGGAATTCGCGCTTGCGGAAGTGGACAACGACGCCCTTGGGGCCGGCATCGAGCTTCTCGACATTGGCCTTGCGGCAGAGCGCCTTGATGAAGACGATCTTCAACAGATGCATCACCTCTTCCGGCAGCGGCCCAAAACGGTCGATCAGTTCGGCACCGAAACCGTCAATCTCCTCGGTGGTTTCGAGGTCGCCCAGCCGGCGGTAAAGCGCCATGCGGAGCTGCAGATCGGGCACATAGCTTTCCGGGATCATCACGGCCGTGCCGACCGCGATCTGCGGCGACCAGCCGCCATCCTGAACTTCACCGGTGTCCTTCACCTCCGCAACCGCCTCCTCCAGCATCTGCTGGTAGAGCTCGAAGCCGACCTCCTTGATGTGCCCGGACTGCTCTTCGCCGAGCAGATTTCCCGCGCCGCGGATATCGAGGTCGTGGCTGGCAAGCTGGAAGCCGGCGCCCAGCGTGTCGAGCGATTGCAGCACCTTCAGCCGGCGCTCGGCCGTGTCGGTCAACTTGCGATTGACAGGCAGCGTGAACAGTGCATAGGCGCGCACCTTGGAGCGGCCGACACGGCCGCGCAGCTGGTAGAGCTGCGCCAGGCCGAACATGTCGGCGCGGTGGATGATCAGCGTGTTTGCGGTCGGGATATCAAGGCCGGATTCGACGATGGTCGTCGACAGGAGCACGTCGTACTGCCCGTCGTAGAAAGCGTTCATGATATCGTCGAGCTCGCCCGGCGGCATCTGGCCGTGCGCCACCGCCACCTTCAGCTCCGGCACCGATTCCTTCAGGAAATCATGGATTTCAGCCAGATCGCTGATGCGCGGCACGACATAGAAGGAATGGCCACCGCGATAGCGCTCGCGCAGCAGCGTCTCGCGGATGACCAGCGGATCGAAGGGCGAGATGAAGGTGCGCACCGCCATGCGATCGACTGGCGGCGTGGCGATCAGCGACAGCTCGCGCACGCCGGTCAGCGCCAGTTGCAGAGTGCGTGGGATCGGCGTCGCCGACAGCGTGAGCACATGCACGTCGTTCTTGAGCTCCTTCAGCCGCTCCTTGTGCTTGACGCCGAAATGCTGCTCCTCGTCGATGATCAGAAGTCCGAGATTCTTGAACGAGATCGAGCTGCCGAGCAGCGCATGCGTGCCGACCACTATGTCGACCGTGCCCTCGGCAACGCCCTTCTTGGTCTCGGCCAATTCCTTGGAACCGACAAGACGCGAGGCCTGGGCGATGCGGATCGGCAGGCCCGAGAAGCGCTGCGAGAACGTCTTGAAATGCTGGCGCGACAACAGCGTCGTCGGCACCACGACCGCCACCTGGAACCCTTCCATGGCGGCGATGAAGGCGGCGCGCAGCGCTACCTCCGTCTTGCCGAAGCCGACGTCGCCGCAGACCAGCCGGTCCATCGGCTTGCCGGCGCCGAGATCGTCCATGACGGCGTCGATCGCCGTCTGCTGGTCGTCAGTCTCCTCGTACGGGAAACGCGCGGCGAACTCTCCATAAAGCCCTTCCGCCGGGATCATCGCGGGCGCGGCGCGCATCTGCCGCTCGGCGGCGATGCGGATCAATTGCCCGGCCATGTCGAGCAGGCGGCGCTTCAGCCGCGCCTTGCGTGCCTGCCAGGCGCCGCCGCCCAGCTTGTCGAGCGTCGCTTCGGCCGAATCCGATCCATAACGCGACAGAAGCTCGATGTTTTCAACCGGCAGGAACAGGCGGTCGTCGCCCGCATAGTGGATTTCGAGGCAGTCATGCGGCGCGCCGACCGCCTCGATGGTGCGCAGCCCGATGAAGCGACCGATGCCATGGTCGGCATGGACGACGATGTCGCCGGCGGACAGTGCCGAGGCTTCGGCGATGAAGTCGGAAGCCTTCTTCTTGCGCTTCGAACGCCGGATCAGCCGGTCGCCGAGGATGTCCTGCTCGGCGACGACGACCATGTCGTCGGTCTCGAAACCGGATTCGAGCGGCAAAACGGCAAGGCCTGCCTGCCCCGGCTCGAGCTTTTCGACCTCGGCAAGCGTCGCGACCGGTTTCAGATTGCCAAGATGATGTTCGGCGAGAATTTGGCCGAGCCGGTCGAGCGAGCCCTCTGTCCAGCCGGCCACGATGACGCGGCGACGCGCGGCATGCTCATCGGCAATGTGCTTCACCACCACGTCGAAGACGTTGATGTTCGGGTCAGCTCGCTCCTCGGCAAAGCTGCGGCCGTGCCGCGAGCCGGCATGGAAGACCTTTTTGCCTCCGACATCCGGGGCATCGAAGACGGTGAAGTCGATGTCTTCGCGCGGACCGAGCGAAGCCTTGAGATTGTCCGGCGACAGGTAAAGCAGGTCCGGCGCCACCGGCTTGTAGGGCACGGCATCCTTCAGGGCGCTGTCGGCCTGTCTCCGGCGCGCCTCGTAATGGTCGAGGATCAGCGTGTGCCTCTCGGCCAACGCCTCATGCGCCAGATGGTCGAAAACCACGGGCGCATCCGGCAGATAGTCGAACACGGTCTCCAGCCGCTCATAGAAAAACGGCAGCCAGTGCTCCATGCCGGCAAAGCGCCGGCCTTCGCTCACTGCCGCATAGAGCGCATCGTCGCGCGAGGGCGCGCCGAAAGCCTCGATATAGGAGCGACGAAAGCGGCTGATCGTCTCCGGCGTCAGCGCGACTTCACTCATCGCCTGCAGCGACATCGACTTGCGCTGCCCGGTGGTGCGCTGGGTGGCCACGTCGAAGACACGGATCGATTCCAGCGTATCGCCGAAGAAGTCGAGCCGCAGCGCCTCGCTCCAGCCGGGAGCGAAAAGGTCGAGAATGCCGCCGCGCACAGCGAATTCGCCGAGCCCGCGTACCGTCGGCACGCGCTCGAAGCCGGAAATCTCCAGCCGCGCGATCAGCGCGTTCATGTCGATCTGGTTGCCGGGCCTGGCGTGAAAGGTCTGCGCTTCGATCAAATCGGCCGGCGGGATGCGCTGCAATAGCGCGTTGGCGGTGGTCAGGATCACGGCGCGATGCGGCTTCTTCGCCAGCGCGATCATGGCCGATAGCGCGTCGAGCCGACGAGCTGCCGCATCGGCGCCGGGCGAGACGCGATCGTAGGGCAAGCAGTCCCAGGCCGGCAGTTCCAGCACTGGCAGGCCGGGAGCGGCAAACGCGAGCGCCTCGATGATCGCCGGCAGTCGCTGGCCGTCGCGCGCGACGAACAGCACCGGCTTGTCGGACGCGATCTCTTGCGCCGTCTGGACCAGGGCGAAGGCTTCGTAGCCGTCGGCGACGCCGTCGACAATGAACTGGCCGGCGCGGCCCTTGGGCAGGCCGATTGTGGGGATAAGGCTCATCAATATGCGTTTTTCAAAATGTCATGGTCCCGCGCGACGCCAGTATCTTCCGCAGAACCGCGCAATCGATATCAGGCAAAACCGGGCGCTCGCCGGTGACCATCGACAGGAATTCGATGTCGGGGATTTCGAGAAGCCTCTCATATTGGTCGATTTCATCGCCGGTCAAGGCGCCGATCTCTGCGTCGGCGAACGAACCGAGGATCAGGTCCATCTCGCGGATGCCGCGATGCCAGGAGCGGAACAGGAGCTTGCGGCGCCGGGCATCCAGCCCCTCGCTTGATCGCTGTGTTCCGGTCATGGCGCGCTATCCTTGTTCGAAGCGGCGCATATAGCGTGGATAGGGACCGGTGTCAGCCTTGCGCTGCGGCCGTCGCGACATAAGCTGACAGGATGCGTCCCACCATCCTCGATCCGTTGTTCGTCCCGATCACTTCGCTCGCCGGGGTCGGCCCGAAGGTTGGCTTGCTGATCGAGCGTGTCGTGCCGGCCGATCTGGGCGATCGCGCCGCGCGCGCCGCCGATCTTTTGTTCTTGCTGCCCAACACCGTGATCGACCGCCGCAACCGGCCCGGCATCGCGCTTTCGGCCGGGGGCCAGATCGTCACGCTCGAGGTGCGGGTCGACCGTCACCAGCCGCCACCGCGCGGCAACAGGTCGGTGCCGTACCGCGTCTACGCCCATGACGACACCGGCGAGGTCGCGCTGACCTTCTTCCACGCCCACGCGGCCTATTTGCAGAAGATGCTGCCCGAAGGCGAACGGGTCGTCATCTCCGGCCGCATGGAATGGTTCAACGGTCGCCCGACCATGGTCCATCCGGATCATATCGCGCCGGTCGACGAGGCCGAGGGCCTGCCGCTGGTCGAACCGGTCTACCCGCTCACCGCCGGCCTGTCGGCCAAGGTGCTGCGCCGCGCCATCGGACAGGCGCTGGGCCGGTTGCCGGACCTGCCGGAATGGCAGGACAACGCCTTCATGCGCCGCCATACCTTTCCATCCTTCGGCGCTGCTCTGGCCCGCATCCATTATCCGAAGGACCCCATCGACGTCGCCGTCGAGGGATCCGCCTGGCGTCGTATCGCCTATGATGAATTGCTGGCCGGCCAGGTGTCGCTGGCGCTGGTGCGGGCCAGAATCCGCCGTCTGTCGGGCCGGCCTCTCATCGGCGACGACAGCATCGTCGAGAAACTGCGCGCCGCCCTGCCCTACAGGCTCACCCCAAGCCAGGAATTCGCGCTCGGCGAGATCAACGCCGATCTCGCCGACCCCGAACGCATGCTGCGTCTGCTGCAAGGGGATGTCGGCTCCGGCAAGACGGTGGTGGCCCTGCTTGCCATGGCGCGCGCAGTCGAGGCCGGCGGCCAGGCGGCGCTGATGGCCCCGACCGAAATCCTGGCGCGCCAGCATCTGGCGACCATCGCGCCGCTGGCCGAGAAAGCCGGCTTGCGCCTCGCCATCCTCACCGGGCGCGAGAAGGGCCGCGAGCGTGCCGAAACGCTTGCAGGCCTTGCCAGCGGCGCGATCGACATCGTCGTCGGCACGCATGCGCTGTTCCAGGAAACGGTGACATTCCACGATCTTGTGCTGGCAGTTATCGACGAGCAGCATCGGTTCGGCGTCCACCAGCGCGTCGCCATCACGGCCAAGGGCGATGCGCCGGATATGCTGGTGATGACGGCGACGCCGATCCCGCGCACGCTGGTGCTCACCGCCTTCGGCGACATGGACGTCTCGAAGCTCACCGAAAAGCCGGCCGGCCGGCAGCCAATCCGCACCGTGACCCTGCCGATGGAGCGGCTGGACGACTTGGTCGGCCGTATGCGCGACGCGGTCGCCGAGGGCCAGAAAATCTACTGGATCTGCCCGCTGGTCGAGGAATCCGAAGAAATAAAACTGATGTCGGCGGAGGATCGCTTTGCTTCGCTGAAGCCACTGTTCGGCGACCGCATCGGCCTCGTGCACGGCCGCATGAAGGGTGCCGAGAAGGACGAAGCGATGCGCGCCTTCAAGGAGGGCGAGACACGCATCCTGATTGCCACCACCGTCATCGAAGTCGGCGTCGACGTGCCGGACGCCACCATCATGGTCATCGAGCATGCGGAGCGCTTCGGACTTGCCCAGTTGCACCAGTTGCGCGGCCGCGTCGGGCGCGGCGACAAGCCCTCCTCATGCGTGCTGCTCTACAAGGACCCGCTCGGCGAGACGGCAAAGCGCCGCCTGTCGGTGATGCGCGAGACCGAGGACGGCTTCAAGATCGCCGAGGAGGATCTGAAACTGCGTGGCGAAGGCGAATTGCTCGGCACCCGCCAGTCCGGCACGCCTGGCTTCCAGGTTGCGCGGATCGAATTCCATGCGGACCTGCTGGAAGCGGCACGCGACGATGCGCGGTTGATCCTGTCGCGCGACCCGGAACTGCAGTCCGAACGCGGCGAGGCGCTGCGGCTGTTGCTTTATCTGTTCGGCCGCGACGAGGCGGTACGGCTGCTGCGCGCCGGTTGAGCGCCAAGCGGCGGATTGGCAAGGCCGCCCTCGACGGGCTCGCCATTCAGCGTCACCAGCTTGGCCTTGGCTTCGGGGGCCACCAGGCCGGCCGAGACGATCAGCTTGGCGCCGTCCTCGATCGACATGTCGAGCAGCACGATCTCGGATTTGTGCACATACATCAAAAAGCCGGTGGTCGGGTTCGGCGTGCAGGGCATGAACACGGCAATCAGCGGATCGCCTTCCTGGTCGAGCTTCTGGTTGATCTCGGTTTCCTTCTCGCTGGCGACGAACACCAGCGACCAGACGCCTTTGCGCGGATATTCGACCAGACCGACCTGGCGGAACATGTCACCCTTGTTCGACAGCACCGTTTCGAAAATCTGCTTCAGCGAGCCATATATCCCGCGCACCAGCGGCATGCGGCCGAGCAGCCGCTCGCCGAAATTGACGATCGCGCGGCCGACGATGTTGGCCGTCAGGAAACCGATCAGCGTGATCAGCACCAGCGCCACGATCAGCCCGAAGCCGGGCACTGGGAACGGCAGATAGGTGTCGGGATTATAGCGGGCCGGGATGTAGGGTTTCACCCAGGAATCGACCCAGCCAATCAGCGACCAGGCGATATAGGCCGTGATCGCCAGCGGCGCGCAGACGACGAAGCCGGTCAGGAAATAGTTCCTCAGCCGGGTCATGCCAGAAGTCTTCAGGGCGTCGGACATGGGGCTCACCGCGGCGCATGTTGCAGCGCCGAGATTAATGAACCGCGAGCCGGTTTGGAACTGCGAAGTTTTTAAAGAACGCCTTCGTCAGAAAGGCATAGATCCAGTTACTCCACCGTCACCGACTTCGCCAGATTGCGCGGCTGGTCGACGTCTGTGCCCATGAACACGGCGGTGAAATAGGCCAGCATCTGGATCGGCAGCGCGTAGATGATCGGCGCGATGATCTCCGGCACCTCGGGCAGGATAATCGTCTCCATCGTCTTGATGCCTGCTTGCGCCGCACCCTTGGCATCGGTGATCAAGATGATCTTGCCGCCGCGCGCCGCCACTTCCTGCATGTTCGACACCGTCTTTTCGAAGATGCGGTCATGGGGCGCGATCACGATCACCGGCATGTTCTCGTCGATCAGCGCGATCGGCCCGTGCTTGAGCTCGCCGCCGGCATAGCCCTCGGCGTGGATGTATGAGATTTCCTTAAGCTTCAGCGCCCCTTCCATGGCTAGCGGGAAATTGGTGTCGCGGCCGAGATAGAGCACATCCTTGTAGTGTGAGAGCTCGCGCGAGATTCGCTCGATCTGCTCCTCGAGCTTCAGCACCTGGGTGGCGAAACGCGGCGCTTCCGAAAGCTCGCGTACCAGCCGCTTTTCCTGATCGGGCGCGATCGTGCCGCGCGCCACCCCCGCGCGGACCGCGAGCGCAGCCAAGACGGACAGCTGGCAGGTGAAAGCCTTGGTCGAGGCGACGCCGATCTCCGGGCCGGCAAGCGTTGGCAGCACGACGTCGGATTCGCGCGCCATGGTCGATTCGCGTACATTGACGACAGCGCCGATCTTCATGCCGGCCTGGCGGCAATAGCGCAGCGAGGCCAGCGTATCGGCGGTCTCGCCCGACTGCGAGATAAAGAAGGCCGCGTCATTGGCCGAAAGCGGCATCTCGCGGTAGCGGAACTCGGAAGCGACATCGATATCGACGGGCAAACGCGCATAGCGCTCGAACCAGTATTTCGAGATCAGCCCGGCGAGATAGGCGGTGCCGCAGGCCGACAGCGCCAGCCGGCCGATTTTGGCGAAGTCGAACGGAAGGGCGAGCGGCTTCGACTTGCCTGAAACGAAATCGACGTAATGCGCCAGCGTGTGCGAGATCACCTCCGGCTGCTCATGGATTTCCTTTTCCATGAAATGCCGGCGGTTGCCCTTGTCGACCATGAAGCTGGTCGACAGCGATTGCTGCCGCTTACGGTCGACCTTGTTGCCATCGATGTCGTAGATGGTCACGCTGTCGCGACGAACCACGGCCCAATCGCCGTCCTCGAGATAAGTGATCGAATTGGTGAAGGGCGCCAGCGCGATGGCGTCCGAACCCAGGAACATCTCGCCCTCGCCATGGCCGACGGCCAAAGGCGGGCCGTTGCGGGCGCCGACGATCAGATCCTCGTCGTCCTTGAACATGATTGCCAGCGCGAAGGCGCCCGAGAGGCGCTTCAGCGCCGCGTGCGCGGCTTCCACCGGCTTCTGACCCTTGGCGAGCTCGCGCGCCACAAGATGCGCGACGACCTCGGTGTCGGTCTGCGAGGAGAAGGTGTAGCCGTCGCGGGTGAGCTCGTCGCGCAACTCGGCGAAATTCTCGATGATGCCGTTGTGGACGATGGCGACGCCGTTGGAAAAATGCGGATGCGCATTGGTCTCGTTGGGGACGCCATGGGTGGCCCAACGGGTGTGGCCGATGCCGATCGTGCCGCCGAGCGGCTCGTCCTTCAGCCGGCGTTCGAGGTTGATCAGCTTGCCTTCGGCGCGGCGCCGTCCAAGCCCGCCCTTCTCGATGGTGGCGACGCCGGCCGAGTCATAACCGCGATATTCAAGGCGCTTCAGCGCGTCGACGATGAGCGGCGCGACCTGCGAATGGCCGACGATTCCAACGATACCGCACATGCGCTAACCCCTGATTCCCAGCAGAAAACCCGGCTTTATCTAGGGATTGCCGGCCTGCCGCGAAAGTCACTTTGCGTTTCGTCCCGTGTCAAAACGAACTCTGTTCGAGGACCATCATGGCAGAGGGCCATTGCGATCCAGTTACCGCAATTGCTCGGTTTTTCGGCCGTTTCCGCACCGAAACGCGCACGCACATTGCCGTTCGTGAACTACCGCTGCAGCGTTAAGTATCCTTTGCCGCGGGGTGCGTCATCGTCCAAATGACGATCCACGCTAGATCGCGCAAGGCGTCTTTGAGACTCGGCCCGCTACCGCTGTTCTTTCACGTGTCAGTCCGCGCAGCCTATTCCGCCGCCGCCTTCTTCCTTGCCGCTGCGGCCGAGGCGAAGCGCTCGCGCAATTCCTTGCCCTTGCCTGGGATCGTCTTCTGGCGGGCGCGGCCGAAGGCCAGCGCGTCGTCGGGCACGCTTTCGGTGATCACGCTACCGGAAGCGATGTACCCGCCTTTGCCGATCGAGACCGGCGCCACCAGAGAGGAATTCGAACCGACAAAGGCGCCTTCGCCGATATCGGTGAAGAATTTCGAGTAGCCGTCGTAATTGCAGGTGATGGTGCCGGCGCCGATATTGGCCGCGGCACCCACGCGCGCATCGCCGATATAGGTCAGGTGGTTGACCTTGGCGCCCTCTTCGATCGTCGCCTGTTTCACCTCGCAGAAATTGCCGACCTTCGCCTTGTTTCGAAGATCTGCGCCCGGCCGCAGCCGCGCAAACGGCCCGACATCGCAATTGGAAGCGATCGTTGCGCCCTCGATATGGCTGAAGGCGTGGATCTTGGCGCCAGAGGCTATTCTGACGCCCGGTCCGAACCAGACATTCGGCTCGACGATCGTGTCCGCGCCAATCTCGGTATCGTGCGAGAAATAGACGGTTTCGGGCGCGATGAGCGTAACTCCCGACAGCATCGCCTCACACCGCCGGCGCGCCTGCCAGATGGATTCTGCCTCGGCAAGCTCGGCGCGATTGTTGATACCGAGCGCGCTCTCGAAGCTCGCCTCCGTAGCCACGACATCAAGCCCCTCCGCGCCGGCGATTTCGACGATGTCGGTGAGGTAGTATTCGCCCTTGGCGTTCTTGTTGCCGACCTTGTCGAGCAGCCGCAACGCATGCTTGCCCGCCACCGCCATCATGCCGGCATTGCAGAAGCCGATCTTCTTCTCCTCGTCGGAGCAGTCCTTCTCCTCGCGAATGGCGACGAGCTTGCCGCCCTTCTCGATCAGCCGGCCATAGCCGGTCGGGCTTGGCGAGCGAAAGCCGATCACCGCCACCGCGGCGCCGTCGGCGAGCTTCCGCCGCGCGGCGGCCAGCGCCTGCGCATCGATCAGCGGCGTGTCGCCGAACATGACGAGGATATCGTCGTAACCCTTTGATATCGCTTCGCGAGAAGCCAGAACGGCATGCGCGGTGCCGAGCCGCTCCTCCTGCACGAAAGTCTCCGCCTTGGGGGCGAATTTCTGCGCCGCTTTGCGCATCTCGTCGGCGCCGTGGCCGATCACCAGCGCCAGGCCAGAAGCGCCTGCCGCCTCCGCCGCCTTCACCACATGAGCCACCATCGGCAGGCCGGCAATGGCGTGCAGCACCTTGGGCATGGCGCTTTTCATGCGCGTGCCTTCGCCGGCGGCGAGGATGACGGACAGGCAGGATCTCTGGCTCATGGATGGGCAACCGTATGAAAGGGCTTGAATCAATGCATGCTAGCAGCCGCGTGATGCTGCACCAATGCGGTTAAATTCCGGTGAGACGGCGGAGCAGCTTACTCTCAGTCAGCGGGTCCACAGTTCGATCCGGTTTCGGGGCAAAGTCAGCCCAACCTTCCCAGCACCGGAAAATTCTCCAGCAGCCAGTAGGAGACACTCTGCACGCCGCCGGTGAGGAAAAACACGCCGGCGACGACGAGCAGCGCGCCGATCCCCTTCTCGACGCGGCCGAGATGGACGCGGAATTTGCCGAGGAAGCGCATGAAGGCGCCGGAAAACAGCGCCGCGATCAGGAACGGAATGCCTAGCCCGAGCGAATAGGCGGCGAGCAGCAGCGCGCCCTCGCCCACCGTCTCGCGCCCGCCCGCCAAAGTCAGGATCGGCCCCAGCACCGGGCCGATGCAGGGCGTCCAGCCGAAGGCGAAGGCCAGACCCATGACATAGGCGGCGACCATGTTTGCGGGCTTACCCTGCGACTGGAAGCGTGCCTCCCGCGACAGCAGCGGAATGCGCAGGATGCCTAGGAAGTTCAAGCCCATGATGATGATGAGCGCGCCAGCCGCCATCGCCAGCGGCTCCTGCCAGACGCGCAGCAGCCTGCCGATGGTCGAGGCGCCGGCGCCGAGCGCGACGAACACCGTCGAGAAGCCGAGCACGAAAGCAAGCGAGGCATAGAGCAGCGCGCCGCGCGTGCCTTCCCGCGCCGTCACGCCATGATTGCCGCGGAAATCGTCGACCGACACGCCGGCCATGTAACAGAGATAGGGCGGCACCAGCGGCAGCACGCAAGGCGACAGGAACGAGATCGCCCCCGCCCCGACCGCGCTGACATAGCCGATGTCCAGTGCCATCCCATGAGTCCTGATTGTGCTGGCGTCGATATAGCGAAGCAGGCGCACGCCTGCCAATCACCATTGTGTGGCACGTCGCCGCTTCGCCGCAGGAAGAAACAGGCTTCCCAACGCGTTGTCGGGATGAGCGCGCGATCGCGCGCTTTGTTCTGAGGGAGAGATTCAGCATGAAGACGATCGCACTCGGGTTTGCCGCCCTTCTGCTCGGCACCGCCGCGCCCCAGGCCGCCGAGGCCTGGAAGGAGGCCGAAGTCGGCGGCACCAAGATCTACACCGACGCCAAGGGCATGACGCTCTACACTTTCGACAAGGACGAGAAAGGCAAGTCCAACTGTTATGATAAATGCGCCGCCAACTGGCCGCCGCTGAAAGCCAAGGCGAGCGCGAAGACCGAAGGCGATTGGTCTGTCGTCAAGCGCACCGACGGGACCCATATGTGGGCCTATGACGGCAAGCCGGTCTATACCTTCATCAAGGACAAGAAGGCCGGCGACATGACCGGCGAAGGCGTCGGCGGAGCCTGGCACGTCGTCAAAGCAGATTGAGCTCGCCTCATTGAGCGATCCGGCTGCCGGGTTCCTTGATCCGGCAGCCAGTCATCTTCCGCCGGTCACCGCCGGTTCGAGACCCGCATGCCTCCATCCCGAAAAATGTGATCTTTGCCATACACTCTAAGAGTGTATCGTCGGCGGCCGCTTCCCAATTTGCCCGCTTCCCCTTGACCGATTGCAAAAGCGCGGCCATGTGAGCGACGAAAAGAGTGGGATTTCGTCGTGCGCCGCGGAGCCTTCTTCCGCAGCCTCACAACAGATTAAGAGACCTCATGGACGTCGTCGTCGTCGAATCGCCGGCCAAGGCGAAGACAATCAACAAGTACCTCGGCAAGAACTATAAGGTTCTAGCCTCGTTCGGCCATGTCCGCGATCTGCCGGCCAAGGACGGCTCGGTGCGCCCTGACGAGGATTTTGCCATGTCTTGGTCGGTCGACACAGCGTCCGGCAAGCGCCTCGCTGACATCGCCAAGGCGGTCAAGGACGCCGACGGCCTGATCCTCGCCACCGATCCGGATCGCGAAGGCGAAGCGATTTCCTGGCATGTGCTGGAAGTCCTGAAGCAGAAGCGCGCGCTGAAGGACAAGCCGGTCAGCCGCGTCGTCTTCAACGCCATCACCAAGGCCTCGGTGCTCGACGCGATGGCCAATCCGCGCCAGATCGACGCGCCCCTGGTCGACGCCTATCTCGCCCGCCGCGCGCTCGACTATCTCGTCGGCTTCACGCTGTCGCCGGTGCTGTGGCGCAAGCTGCCGGGCGCCCGCTCCGCGGGGCGCGTGCAGTCGGTGGCGCTGCGCCTCGTCTGCGATCGCGAGTCCGAGATCGAGCGCTTCATCCGCGAGGAATATTGGCAGATCGCCGCCATCCTCAACACGCCGCGCAACGACAGCTTCGAGGCGCGGCTCACCGCCTTTGCCGGCAAGAAGCTGCAAAAACTCGACATAGCCAACAAGGCGCAGGCCGACGACATCAAGGCGATGCTGGAAGGCGCGACCTTCAAGGCACTGTCGGTCGAGGCCAAGCCCACCAAGCGCAACCCCGGCCCGCCCTTCACCACCTCGACGCTACAGCAGGCCGCCTCTTCCGGGCTCGGCTTCTCGGCCACACGCACGATGCAGGTGGCGCAAAAGCTCTATGAGGGCATGGACATCGGCGGCGAGACCGCAGGCCTCATCACCTATATGCGAACCGACGGCGTCCAGATGGCGCCCGAGGCTATCGAAGCCGCCCGCAATGCCATCGTCAGCGAATTCGGCGCAAAGTACTTGCCGGAGAAGCCTCGTTTCTACACCACCAAGGCCAAAAACGCCCAGGAAGCGCACGAGGCTATCCGCCCGACCGACTTCAAGCGCACGCCGGCTTCCGTTCGGCAATATCTCGATGCCGACCAGGCTCGCCTTTACGAGCTGATCTGGAAGCGCGCCATCGCCAGCCAGATGCAGCCGGCCGAGATCGAGCGCACCACGGTCGAGATCGAGGCGGTCAACGGCGCTCGCACCGCCGAGCTGCGCGCGATCGGTTCGGTCGTCCGCTTCGACGGCTTCATCGCCGCTTATACCGACCAGAAGGAAGAGGACGCCGAGGACGAGGAAAGTCGGCGCCTGCCCGAGATCCGCGCGGGCGAGCAACTCGCCCGCCAGGTGATCAACGCTACCCAGCACACCACGGAGCCGCCGCCGCGCTATTCCGAGGCGTCGCTGATCAAGAAGCTGGAGGAGCTCGGCATCGGCCGGCCTTCGACCTACACCGCGATCCTGAAGACGCTCGAAGACCGCGACTACGTCACCATCGACCGGCGCAAGCTGGTGCCGCAGGCCAAGGGCCGGCTGCTCTCGGCCTTCCTCGAAAGTTTCTTCGAGCGTTACGTCGAATATGACTTCACAGCATCGCTTGAAGAAAAGCTCGACGAGATTTCCGACGGCAAGCTCGCCTGGAAGGATGTGTTGCGCGACTTCTGGAGGGATTTCTCCGGCGCTGTCGACGACATCAAGGAGTTGCGCGTCACCGACGTTCTCGATGCGCTCAACGAAGAGCTCGCGCCGCTTGTCTTCCCCGAGCGCGAGGACGGCTCCAATCCGCGCATCTGCCCGAAATGCGGCACCGGAAACCTCTCGCTGAAGCTCGGCAAGTTCGGAGCCTTCGTCGGCTGCTCGAACTATCCGGAGTGTTCCTACACCCGCCAGTTGGGCGACGCCGCCAACCCCAATGGCGAGAACGGCAATGGCGAGGACGGCGTCAAGCTGCTCGGCAAGGATCCTTACACGGCTGAGGAGATCACGCTGCGCAGCGGCCGTTTCGGCCCCTATATACAGCGCGGCGAAGGCAAGGAGGCCAAGCGGTCCAGCCTGCCCAAAGGCTGGACGCCGGAGTCGATCGATCACGAGAAGGCGCTGGCGTTGCTGGCGCTGCCGCGTGATGTGGGAAAACATCCCGAAACCGGCAAGATGATCTCGGCCGGCCTCGGGCGTTACGGTCCGTTCGTGCTGCATGACGGCACCTACGCCAATCTGGAGAGCATCGAGGACGTGTTCTCGATCGGCCTGAACCGCGCTGTCTCGGTGATCGCCGAGAAGCAGCAGAAGGGCAAAGGCGGCCGCAACGGCGCTACGCCGGCCGCGCTGAAGGAGCTTGGCGACCATCCCGACGGCGGCGGCAAGATCACGGTACGTGACGGCCGCTACGGGCCTTATGTCAATTACGGCAAGGTCAACGCTACGCTGCCCAAGGGCAAGGATCCGCAATCGGTGACGATGGAAGAGGCGCTCGCCCTTATCGCCGAAAAGGAAGCCAAGGGCGGAGGCGGCAAGAAGCCCTTCCGCAGGGCGGCAAAGAAGGGGTAGCAGGACGTGGCGCGCAGGATCTCCGGAAGAAGCCACGGCGATCCGCGCCACGCCGACACCAGAGCCAAGGTCAAAGACGACTATCGGCCCTCGCGTGACGAGATCCTGCGCTACATCGCCGAAAATCCCGACCGTTCCGGCAAGCGCGAGATTGCCAAGGCGTTTGCGCTGCGCGGCGAAGACCGCGTCTGGCTGAAAGATATGCTGCGCGACCTTCAGGATGAAGGTCTGCTCAACAAGGAACGCAAGCGCCTGACCCGCGCCGGCGCCGTGCCTCACGTCGCCGTGCTCGATATTTTCGGCCGCGACGAAGACGGCGTGCTCCTGGCCAATCCGAGCGAATACACCGGCGCCGGCTCTCCGCCCGTCATCGCCATCCGCTTGTCGCGCGGCGCCGGCGGCCCGGCGCCCGGCATCGGCGACCGCGTGCTCGCCAAAACCTTCCCGACTGACGATCCGTCAGGCCCTGCCTATACCGGGCGGGTGATGAAGATCTTCGAGAAACGCAGCGACGCGGTGCTCGGCGTCTTCCGCGTGCTGAAGGATGGTACGTTCCGCATCGAGCCTGTCGAACGCCGTCAGCCGGAACTGATCGTCGACAAGGAATTCCAGAACGGCGCCCGGAACGGCGATCTTGTCCAGGTCGAGCCGGCGCGCGCTTCTCGCTTCGGCCTGCCGCGCGCCAAGGTGTTGGCGGTGCTGGGGTCGCTCACCAGCGAGAAGGCGGTCTCGATGATCGCCATCCACGCGCACGACATCCCCCATGTCTTTCCGGCGGACGTGATTGCCGAGGCCGAGGCGGTGAAGCCGGCCACGCTTGCTCACCGCGAGGACTGGCGCGACCTGCCGCTGGTGACCATCGACCCCGCCGACGCCAAGGACCACGACGACGCTGTCTTCGCCGCGCCCGATACCGACGAGAAGAATCCCGGCGGCGTCGTCGTCACCGTGGCGATCGCCGATGTCGCCGCCTATATCCGCTACGGCAAGCCACTCGATCGCGAAGCGTTGAAGCGCGGCAATTCTGTCTATTTCCCGGACCGGGTCGTGCCGATGCTGCCCGAACGCATCTCGAACGATCTGTGCTCGCTGCGCGAGGGCGAGGATCGTCCGGCGATCGCAGTGCGCATGACCTTCTCCTCGGAAGGCCGCAAGCTGCGCCATTCCTTCCACCGCGTCATGATGAAATCGACGGCCAAGCTCGCCTACCCGCAGGCGCAGGCGGCAATCGACGGCGTGCCGGACGACAAGACACAGCCGATCCTTGACAGCGTCCTGAAGCCGCTCTGGGACGCTTATGCCGTGCTGAAGCGCGGCCGCGACGCCCGTCAGCCGCTGGAACTCGACCTGCCGGAGCGCAAGATCCTGCTGAAGCCCGATGGCACCGTCGACCGGGTCGTGGTGCCGGAGCGCCTTGACGCGCATAAGCTCATCGAGGAGTTCATGATCCAGGCCAATGTCGCGGCCGCCGAGACGTTGGAGGGCAAGAAAGAGCCCCTCGTCTACCGCATCCATGACGCGCCGTCGCTCGCCAAGCAGGAATCGCTGCGCGACTTCCTGCAAACGCTCAGCCTGTCCCTGGCGCGCGGCGCGCAGATGCGGCCCAGCCAGTTCAACGGCATTCTGGAACGGGTGCGCGGCGCCGACAACGAGGCGCTGGTCAATGAAGTCGTGCTGCGCTCGCAAAGCCAGGCCGAGTACTCGCCGAAGAATATCGGCCATTTCGGCCTCAACCTCCGTCGCTACGCGCATTTCACCTCGCCGATCCGCCGCTATGCCGATCTGATCGTGCACCGGGGGCTGATCTCGGCGCTTGGCCTCGGGCAAGGCGGCCTGACCCAGCAGGAGGCGGACCAGCTGGAAGAGGTCGCCGCGCTGATTTCCGCCACGGAGCGCCGCGCCATGGCCGCCGAGCGCGACACGGTCGACCGGCTGATCGCCGCCTATCTCGCCGAGCGCCTCAACGACACCTTCGACGCGCGCATTTCCGGCGTCACTAAGGCGGGACTCTTTGTCCAATTGCCGCAGTATGGCGCCGACGGCTTTATTCCGGTGTCAACTCTGGGCGGCGACTACTATATCTACGACGAAACCGCCCGATCGCTGTACGGGGAACGCACCGGCAAAGGCTATCAGCTTGCCGACCGCGTCGAAGTTCGGCTGGTCGAGGTCGCTCCGATGGCCGGCGCGATGCGTTTCGAGATGCTGACCGACCCGAAGCCCCTGCCCGGCTCAAGGCGGTCGTTCCACAAGGCCAAAGGCCGCGCCCGCGCTTCGCAATCGCGTGTCGGACCGCGCGGCAGGAGACGGTAATGCCAGGTAACTTCCAGGTGGAAGAACAGGTTTTCGGCGGTGAGCATCATTCGGGCCGCGTCGCGCGTCCGCTGTGGATGGCGATCAAGCGCGGCTTGCTCGGCCGCTGCCCGCATTGCGGCAAGGGAAAGCTCTTCGGCGCTTTCGTGAAATCCGTGGACAAGTGCGAGGTCTGCGGCGAGGAGTTGCACCACCATCGGGCCGACGACCTGCCTGCCTATCTGGTCATTGTCATTGTCGGCCACATCGTGGTTGGCTCCTTCATGGCGGTGGAGGCGACCACCACGCTGTCGAACTTACAGCACGCGCTGATCTGGGTGCCGCTGACCATTATTCTGGCCGTCGCGCTGCTGCAGCCTGTCAAGGGCGCTGTCATCGGCCTGCAATGGGCGCTTTATATGCACGGTTTCGGCGACGAGAAGGACGAATTCGAGAGCCATTCGTAAGCCAGGTCTCACCGCTGTTCGCCCTGGTTCAAAAGCCGCGACGCGCAAGCCACTTTCACACCAAGGAAGTTTCCGCTAGGTCGGGCGCATGGAAGGAATGACCAAGGCGGATGTCGACAAGCTCGATAAGGGCCTGGCTGTGCGCAGCGGCCGGGCGTTGCGTCCGCGCGATGCCGCGACCCTCATTCTGCTCGATCGCCGGGGCGAGGATGTCCTGGTTCTGATGGGCAGGCGCCACGCAAGGCATGCATTCATGCCCGGAAAATTCGTCTTTCCCGGTGGGCGCACCGATCCCGCGGATAGCCGCATTGCCGTTTCCGCCCCTCTGCCGGACCAGGAGGAGGAAAAATTGCTCGCCGGTCCCGGCCGTGCGAGCGCGACGCGGGTGCGGGCAATCGCCCTGTCGGCGATTCGCGAGACCTATGAGGAAGCCGGCCTGCTCATTGGCCGCAGAGGCGCCTTCTCGACCGCGAAGCGCGACTGGCAGGGTTTCGTCGAACATGGCGTGATGCCCTCGCTGGACGTGCTCCGCTTCGTCGCCCGCGCCATCACCCCGCCCAATCGCGTGCGCCGTTTCGACACGCGCTTCTTCAGTGCCTGGCGCCACGACGTTGCCGTGGAACTGCCCGGCGGCGGCCCGACCAACGAGCTGGAGGAACTCGTCTGGCTGCCGCTTGCCGCTGCCCGCAAGGCCGACATTCCTGACATCACCGGCATGATCCTGGAAGAACTGGAGGGTCGGCTTGCCGACGATCCCTTGCTGCGGCCGGGGGGCGCCGTGCCGTTCTTCCGGCTCGTCCGCAACCGCTTTGTCCGCGAAGTCCTTTAGAAGCAGAGCATTTTGATCCCATGACGGTCGATACCCAACAACAGGGCGACGAACGCGTACATTGGCTGCCGATGGTCGCGGCGATCTCCTCGATCAGCGTCGTCGGCATCGCCATCGGCCTTGGCATGCCGCTGCTCAGCGTCATTCTGGAAAGCCGCGGCCATTCCGCTTCGATGATCGGCCTCAACACGGCTGTCGCCGGCCTCGCCTCGATCGCCGGCGCGCCCCTGGCCACGCCGCTTGCGATGCGGCTTGGCGTCGCCTGGACCATGCTGTTGATGATTGCCATCGGCGCGCTCGCCTTTGTCGGCTTCCATTTCGCGCCGGATTTCTGGATGTGGTTCCCGCTCCGCGTCGCCCTGCATATCTCGCTGACGGTGCTGTTCATCCTGTCGGAGTTCTGGATCAGCACCTCCGCCCCGCCCAGCCGCCGCGGCCTTGTGCTTGGCATCTACGCTACCGTTTTGTCGCTCGGCTTTGCCGCCGGACCCTGGCTGTTCGCCCATCTCGGCAGTTCGGGCTTCCTGCCATTTGGCGTCACCATAGCGCTGGTGACGCTTGCCGCCATTCCGGTGCTTGCGGCCCGCAACGAGAGCCCGACCATCGTCGCTGAAAGCGAGACCAGCCATTTCCTGCGCTACATCTGGCTGGTGCCGACCGCGACCTTCGCCGTTCTTGTCTTCGGCGCGGTCGAGACCGGCGGTTTCTCGCTGTTCCCCGTCTATGGCAGCCGGATCGGCTATTCGGAGGCAGACGCCGCGCTCCTGCTGACGATGATCGGGCTCGGCAACGTGCTTCTGCAGATCCCGATCGGCATGATCAGCGACCGTGTCTCGGACCGCCGCTATCTGCTTCTGGCCTGCGCCACCGTCGGACTGGTCGGCACCGTCTTCATGCCGTTCTTCGCGCAGAACTGGCATCTGATGGCGGCCCTTCTGTTCGTCTGGGGCGGCGTGGTCGCGGCCATGTACACGATCGGCCTTGCCCATCTCGGCTCCCAGCTTTCCGGCCATGAGCTGGCCTCGGCCAACGCAGCTTTCGTGCTTTGCTATGGTGTGGGCATGGTGATTGGCCCGCAGGCGATCGGCATCGGAATGGACGCCTTCGGCCCCTCGGGCTTCGGCTGGTCGCTGGCGATCTTCTTCGCCGCCTACATGCTTCTGGTCCTGGTCAGGCTGGTGCGCAAGATCATCTAGCGGCCGACGCCGCCGGCACCGGGTCTGCTGACATCACCGTGTCAGCAGTACCCCTGCTATACCCTGCCTCAAACGCCAGGCAGGAGAATTGCGATGATCGACAGTGGCTTTGAAACCAAATCCCTCAGGATGGAACTGCTTCTGCTCGTCACATTCCAGGCGCCAGCCGCCGATGTCGAGCGCATCATGGAGGCGGTGGTGGCGATCACACCACTGCGCATGGGCAAATATGACAGCAACGCCTATCAGTCGGCGCAAGGCATCGAGCGCTACCGGCCGATTGAGGGCGCCGCCGCCGGCCCCGAGACGGAACTGCGCCGGCGACCCGGCACCGTCGAAGTGTCGTTCGAGATCGCCGACGACCAGGCGCTCGCCGCCCTTGTCGTCGAGGTGATTTTCCAGGCTCATTCCTATCAGGAGCCCGTCATCCGCATTCAGCCGCTGCTCGCCAGCCGCTCCAAGGGCCTCGACGACCGCGCCAATCCGAACCGCTGGTGGAACACGACGGGCGACTGGCAAAGGAAGGGGCAGTTGATCGAGCATAGCGTTTGAAGCGGTGAAATCGGCCATGCCGAAAATAGGCGAAAAGGCGTCCGGGCTTGACTTTCCGGGCGCGTTCTTTATGTGTCGCGCCAAGTTTCCCGCGTCCGGGTGTTTTCCCGTGCTCCAGCGGCCAAAACTCCACGAACATTAACGGACGAACATCATGGCCAAAGCCGCAAACATCAAGATCAAGCTTCTGTCGACCGCCGACACCGGGTTCTTCTACGTGACCAGCAAGAACAGCCGTACCAAGACGGACAAGCTCTCGTTCCGCAAGTACGATCCGGTCGCCAAGAAGCACGTCGAGTTCAAGGAAACCAAGATCAAGTAATTTGGTTGTCCCGAAATGCCGAACGCCGCCCCACGGGGCGGCGTTTTTGTTTGGTGGTGTTGGCGATTCGCGACAACCGAAGCACGTAACCGCTGGGTTGATCCCTACTTCCCCTGCAGCAGATCCATGAACGGCGGGAAAGTGAGAAGCACGCCGACGAGGAGCAGCGCAAAAGCCCCGATATTAACCCTGCTCATTGCCACCGTCTTGTTTCCCCAACGACGGGCGAGGATGAACCACGCCGCAAGCCAGATAATGATAGCAACGGTCGTTACGCCGGAGAGAGCACCCGACGGTTTGTAGAAGTTCAGCAAGCCGTTGATGGCTTTCGAGGCGTCGCCGGCGAGAGCCAGGATGCCTATGGCAGCGCAACCAATGCCTGCTGCGAGAATGGCCGCCGCGCCAGGACCATTGGGTATGGTTTCGGGGATCGCTTCAACGGGTTGGCCGACGACCGGCTTCTGCGAGATGGTCATGGCTGTTCTCCTTTTGGCTGCGCGGGCTGTGGCTGCACTCCAGGTGTTTGGGTTGGGGTTTGGCCACCTTCCGGCTGCTCTCCCTGTATCAACACGATCGATTGGCCGCCGCGGACGGGGGCATATTTGTTGAGGAACGCGCCCAAAGCACCAGCTGCACCCGTCGCGACAAACGCCGCGACCGCGAAAGCCAGGACCGAGATGCGCATGTTCCTGTGCTGAATGATCGCGCGTCCGTATTTCATGGTTACAAAGGCCACCATGGTCATTGCGATTGGCGCCAGCCAAGCGACATGCTCTTTCCACTCCATGCCGAGGGAGTGCCACTCAGATGTTCTCGGGCTCGACAGGAGAAGGCTGCGCGGATAGTTCGATAGATCCGTTACCCCGGCCGGCGGAACGGCGCGGTACCATGGATAGACGCCATAGGCGCCAGAGAACACCGTGAGCCAGGAGAGAACCACCATCGCAATAAGCCAGAAGTTGAGCAACGACTGCTCCCTCGTGCTCATTGGCGGCGCTCCGGGGGCTGACATTCTATAGAGACCGGCAATCGCGCCGGAAAATGCGAGCATGAAAAGGGCACCGAAACCCATTCCATGCAAAACCGTCATTAAATCGCGAGTGGTGATCTCCATCGATTTTCTCCTTCCCCTATCCTTTCTATTTTTGCTTTCTAATTTAGTCCGCTATTATAGAGAGACAGGCCCGCCGTTTATTGACGCGGATCAAAAAATTAGCCTGATTGGAAAAACCTAGATTTTCCAGTGTCACCCACATCTCGACGGCGACTGGCTTCAGCGCCGCAATGTCAGTGATCCGACATCGCGGGCTGCCTGTTCCGGAGCAGGCTGGTTGGTTTGGGTTGAAGCGCTCGGTTGATGTCGCGCGCTCTGAGAGGGAGGGACGCCGCCCGGCTCCTACCAGCCGAAATGCCGCTCAGCAGCAACAAGGCACGATCCCGCGCGGCCTTGCGATCGATCCGATCGGACAATTCCTCATATTGCCGGTCGACAATGGCTGCCTTTGTTTCAAGTCTCCGAGGGCCCGGAATACCGGAATTTGGCTGGAGCCTGATGTCATCCTTTGGAAAAAGGGGGCCGGTCGGCGTTTGGCAGCGGTACGAGGAGGCCACTATGTGCCAGCGCCGGCCGGCCGACCCCACGGACCCAGGAGATGCGGCGGACCTGAGCATCATGGGGTATTTTTCGGATCGAGCCGGCTAGTCTACCCTCGTGCCGGCCTCGTCTTCTGTCTATGCGCCGCAGATTTGCGCAAGACCTTATAAAAATCAACCATTTCTTAACCACCGCTCTCGAATCGCTTGGGTTAAGGTAAATTCGTAACCCTGTGGGTACGGCCGCGAATTGGCGCCTTCTGCAGGCATGCCGCTGGAGCGCGAACATGCGCAAAATCTAAATGTAGAGCATAAACAGCGGGTCTGGAAGATGGCGAGGCGCTTCAGGCAGCCTTGGCGACCACCCGGTTGCGGCCGCCGCTTTTGGCCTCATAGAGCGCAAGGTCAGCGCGCTTCATCAGCGCCGCGACGCTGTCGGTTCCCTTCAAAAGCGAGGACACGCCGACGCTGACCGTCACCTCGATCGTCTTGCCATCGCTCCCGATGGCGAAAGGCGCCTGGGCGATCTCCGCGCGGATGCGCTCGGCCACCTTCTCGGCGACCGCGCCCTCGGTATCCGGCATCACCACGACGAACTCCTCGCCGCCGAAGCGGCAGGCGAGATCGATGCCTCGCACATTCTTGCGCAGCCGCCTGGCGAATTCGCGCAGCACATCGTCGCCGCCGTCATGGCCATAGGTGTCGTTGATCGACTTGAATCGGTCGAGATCCGTGATCATCACCGACAGCGGCCGCCGCCGCGCTGCGGCGCGATCGAACAGGGTTTGCAGGTGGCTGTCGAGGTAGCGCCGGTTGTGAAGCCCGGTCAGCCCGTCGATCACGGCCATCTCGATCGTCTGGGCGACGCTGGCGCGCAATTGGTCGTTGTAGCGCTTGCGCCGCACCTGTGTGCGCAGCCGCGCCGTCAACTCGTGCTGGTCGATCGGCCGGATCAGATAGTCGTTTATGCCAAGTTCCAGGCCGCGCAGGATGCGGCCTTCCTCGCCCTCGTCGGCGAGCAGCATGATCGGCAGGAAGCGGGTGCGATCCAGAGAACGCAGCTGCGAGCAGAGCCTCAGCACATCGAAACCGGAGAAGGCGGTCGAGATCAGCACGCATTCATACGGCGTCTCCGCCGCCTGGAAGAACCCTGCGTTCGGATCGGTCGCGACATCGAGCTCGGCGCTGTTGCGCAGCATCTTCTGGATGCGTTCGACCGAGGATCTACGCTCGTCGATGAGAAGCACCTTCGGCTTGACGTCGTCGGTCGCGAAATCGCGGCTCAGAAGTTCCTCGATGCCGATGTTGCGCGTGGTCGAGGCGCGCAGCCTGAGCTCGTCGGTCAGCGACTTCAGCCTGACGAGGCTCTTCACCCGCGTCATCAGCTGCAGGTCGTTGACCGGCTTGGTCAGGAAATCGTCGGCGCCGGCCTCGAGGCCGCGCACCCGATCCGAGACCTGGTCTAGCGCGGTGATCATGACCACCGGTATATGCGAAGTCGCCGGATCGCCCTTCAGGCGCTTGCAGACCTCGAACCCGTCCATGCCCGGCATCATCACGTCGAGCAGCACGACGTCGACCTTGCCGTTCTCGCAGGTCTCGATCGCATCCGGGCCGTTATTGGCCGTCAGCACCTCGAAATACTCGGCAAGCAGCCGAACCTCCAGCAGCCGCACATTGGCGGGGATATCGTCGACGACGAGGATCCGCGCGGTCATCTCAAAAAGGCTCCGGTTCTGCTGGTCACGGGCATCAGGCATCGCCCAGATAGGATTTGATCGTCTCGATGAAGCGCGGCACCGAAATCGGCTTGGAGATATAGGCCTCGCAGCCGCCCTGGCGGATGCGCTCCTCATCGCCCTTCATTGCGAAGGCGGTGACGGCGATGACGGGGATCGAATGCAGCTCGTCGTCTTCCTTCAGCCATTTGGTGACTTCCAGGCCGGAGACCTCGGGCAGCTGGATGTCCATCAAAATGAGGTCCGGCCGGTGCTGGCGCGCCAGATCCAGCGCCTCCAGCCCGTTGCGCGTGCGAACCGTCTCGTAACCACTGGCTTCGATGAGGTCCCGAAAGAGCTTCATGTTGAGCTCGTTGTCCTCGACGATCATGACCTTCTTAGCCATCAATTTCCCGTCCCGACTGCCCTCGAAGTCGAAGACCGTCGTAATGCGTCCCCTTCGGACCGCACCCAACCCTTTCCACCCTAGCCCAATATAATTGACGAAACGGAAACCGGAGGTTGGAAAGCTGCACCAATTCCGCCGTCGGGCGCTGTAGGGGAGAGAGCGGAGGCTTGCCGCGAGCGACGCTTGCCGTTACTGCGGTAGGAGACTCAAAAATCCACCATTCCAAAGGTAATGATGGCGAACGCAGCGTCAATGCGCGAGGAAGCGGAAACCATTGCCGTCAAGGCTCTGGGCTTCGTCGCCGCCGATCCGGAACTTCTGCCCCGCTTCCTGGCGATCACCGGCATCGAGGCCAACTCGATCCGCAAGGCCGCCGCGGAGCCCGGCTTCCTTGCCGGCGTCCTGCAATTCGTCCTCGCTCATGAGCCGACGCTGCTGCGCTTCGCCGAGGAGACCGGCACGCCGCCGGCCTCCGTCGGCAAGGCATTGCGCGCCCTCCCGCTCGGCAATGACGACCACGAGCGCTCGACATGAGCGACGATCCCGAGACGGCGCGGCAGATCGAAGAGCTTGCCGCCGACGACCGGCCGCTGCTGGTGCTCGACGTCGACGATGTCGTGCTCGAATTCGTCCGGCCCTTTCCTCATTTCCTCAAAACGCGCGGCTTCGGACTGACGCTCTCGTCCTTCCGATTGACCGGCAACATCGCCGAAACCGCAACCGGCAGGTTCATCGACCAGCCGGAAGTGACGGCGCTGCTCGGTGATTTCTTCGACAGCCAGTCGGATTGGCAAAGCATCACCGAGGGAGCGGCGGATGCCTTGGCGATGCTTGGACAAGGCGCCGAGATCGTTCTGCTGACGGCCATGCCGCACAAGCATCGCGCCGTCCGCCGCGCGCACCTCGATGCGCTGGGGCTCGATTATCCGCTGCTGACGACGGAGATGGCCAAGGGGCCGGCCATTGCCAAACTGCGCGGCCTTAAAGGCCGGCCGGTCGCCTTTGTCGACGACCAGCCTTCCAACCTGGTCTCAGCGCGCAATTCCGTGGCCGATGCGCACCTCTTCCATCTGATGGCCGACAACTCGCTGCGCGCCTTCCTGCCGCCGACGCCGCAAGACATCGTCTCGGTCGAGGACTGGCGCGAGGCGGCGCCCAAGATCGCAGCCGCGCTCGGGCTTTAGGGCACATGTCCCGAAAATGGGAACCGCTTTCGGGACAAAACATGTTCGAAATCTGAGGCCCAATGCTCAGGGCTGCAGCTTAGCGCCCGCCCCGCCGTTGTCGCCGCCGTCCGAACCGTCACCTCCGGTGGAATCGTCCGTTCCGTTCGCGCCGTCATCGCCGCTCGAATTGCCGTCCTGTCCCGCGCTGTTGTCCTGGACCTCATCCGGCCCCTTCAGCATCGCGCCGTTGACGGCGACGGACCCGTCGGCCTTGGTGTTGATCATCCACTCCAGCCGGCCGTCCGGCAACGTCTTGCCGAAGCCCTTGACGGCCAACGCAAACGGGAAGGCCTGCGCCATCTGCTCATCGCTCTTGGCTCCTGCCTTGAGGGCATCGACGATCTTGTCATAGCCGGCGACGTCGACGGTCAGGGTCGCATCCGGCTTCTCGCCTGGAAATGTCATCTCGCCTTCCAGCGCGACCTCGATGTCGCCGTTCTTCACCGTGCTGTGCCCAATGACGACCTTGGGATTCTTGGCCTTGAAATCGGCGACCAAAGCCTTGCCGAATTCATCCGAGAGCGGTGGTTGCTTATTGAGATCAAAGGCTTCGATCGCCTTTTTCGCCATCGTATCGAGATCGATATTGGCGCCGCCAAAATTCAGGTCGATCTCGGTAGGCAATAGCGGCAGCGTCCATTCGGGCAGGGTCTGATGCGGGATCGTTAACCCGGAGGCCTTAATGGCGTAATCCACCTTGCCATTCTGGGAAACGCCATCCATGCCGAATGCGGTGCTGAATTGCTTCGCCCCGAATTCGCCGATGGGGCTTTCCACGACGAAATCCTTGAAGCCATAATTGCCGTCGACCCTTTGCCAGATCGGCAGCGCGGCCATCATCAGCGATTTGAGCTCAGCTTGGTTCGCTTTGAGCTTGGCTTCGTCCTCATTCGCCACGGCAAAGGCAAGCAGGTCGAGCAGCGGCTTGGTCCGCACGCCCTTGCCGGTGGCGTCCACGGAAAGTTCCGGGGTTTTCAAGGTGAGCGGAAAATTCATCCCGTTGTCGGGATCCGTGACCTTGATGGTCTCGACGAAGTCCGAGACCTTTTGAGTCGCCGTGAAGTCGACACCACCATTGGCGGATTTGGTCGCCGTCAGGGTGGCGGTGCCGGCGCCAGTCGAGGCCTCGGCCTGCTGCTTGGCGTCCCGGGACGTCATGGTCATCCCGGCCAAGGAGCTGGTTGCATTGGTGAAGGCCGCAAGGGCCGGATCGTAGACGCTGATCAGCTTGCCGTCCTTGATCGTGAATTCCAAGCTCTGTCGGCCTTCCGGCCCATCGAATTCGAATGACGCGCCCTGCGAGAAATTGGACGAGACGTCCCACGACCCGTCCGGGCGCGGCTTCACCATCAGCGCATATGGCGCCATGTCGAACTTTAGGAGCTTCTGCTCCGGCACCGCATTGACGAGCGCTTTGATGTCGAGTGCGATCTTGTAGGCGTCGCCCTCCACCGAAACCTTGAGCACGCCCTTGTCGAACGCCTGCTTGCCGAAATAGCGCGCCAGATCGTCGGAAAGCTGCTTGGCGCCCTGGCTGTCGACGGTCTGGGCAAGAGCGGGCGCGCTGAGCGCGAGGACAAAGGCAAGTGGCAAAATACGCTTCACGTCGGTTCTCCGTGCTGTCGGAAGACGAAACAATGGTGCGTCTGGTAGGCAAGAAGCGTTACAGCCGCAAGACGCCGACTGTAGGCCAAAAGCGCATCCGGCTAAAGCACCAGTCGCATCAGCGGCCTGCCTGGCTTGCGCTCCACCAGCCTCTCGAAGCCGGCCTTCTCGAACACCCGCGACGAGCCGACGAAAAGCCCGATCGAACGCGAATCGCGTGATAGGTCGATCGGGCAGGCTTCGAGCAGCCTCGCGCCGTTCTCACGGGCAAAGGCGATCCCACCCTCGATCAGACGGTGCGTGATGCCGCGGCCCCTCGCCTTGACGCGGATGAAGAAGCAGGAGATCGCCCAGACATTCGGATCGCCGGCGTCGGCCGGATCGATCGGGGCCGAGCCCCTGCCCTGGTTGTTCCACTCGGGCACGTCGGCGCGCGGGCCGACCTGCATCCAGCCGACGGCGTTGCCGTCCTCAAAGGCCAGGAGCCCCGGCGGCGGACCTGCCTCGATGCGCGCCTTGATCAGATCCTTGTTGCGCTCCTTGTCGCTGGCGCGGCGCTCCGCCGGCGCCAGCCGAAAATGCGTGCACCAGCAGCCGTAACAGGCCCCCTGCTTGCCGAAGAGGTCCTCGAAATCGGCCCAGCGCTCGGGGGTCAGTGCTGCTATGGTCGTGCTCATGCGTTCTCCCCAGGCCAAGCTTGTTGCCAGCCTTGCGCTGTCGTACCATTGCGTTTGTTCTCTTTATGTTCGCAGCGATGGCGGCTCCTGTCAACAATCCCGAACACGGTTTTTGCCGTGACTGCCTGGCGCTCCAGCGCAGCGAGACGCAGCGCTGCGAACGCTGCGGCAGTCCGCGCCTTGTCCGGCACACGGAGCTCTACCGGCTCAAGATTGCACATATCGATTGCGACGCATTCTACGCAGCGATCGAAAAGCGCGACAATCCGGCGCTGAAGGACAAGCCGGTCATCGTCGGCGGCGGCCGGCGCGGCGTTGTCTCCACCGCCTGCTACATCGCCCGCATCCAGGGCGTGCGCTCGGCCATGCCAATGTTCAAGGCGCTGGAACTCTGCCCGGAAGCGGTGGTGATTCCGCCCAACATGGAAAAATATGTCGGCGTCGGCCGCCAGGTGCGAGCGCTGATGCTGGCGTTGACGCCGCAGGTCGAGCCGCTGTCGATCGACGAGGCGTTTCTCGACCTCGCCGGCACCGAGCGTCTGCACGGCATGCCGCCGGCGCTGGTATTGGCGAGCTTCGCGCAGACGGTGGAAAAAGAACTCGGCATCACCGTCTCGGCGGGTCTTTCCTACTGCAAGTTCCTGGCCAAGATCGCCTCGGATTTCCGCAAGCCGCGCGGCTTTTCGGTGATCGGCGAGGCGGAAGCTCTGAGCTTTCTCGCCGCGCAGCCGGTGACGATGATCTGGGGCGTGGGCAAGGCGCTGGCTGCGACGCTGGAGCGCGACGGCATCCGCATGATCGCGCAGTTGCAGCGCGTGGAGCGCGGCGACCTGATGCGCCGCTATGGCGTCATGGGCGACCGGCTCTACCGGCTCTCGCGCGGCGAGGACGACCGCCCGGTCGACCCCGGCGGCGACGCCAAGAGCGTGTCGGCCGAAACCACCTTCGATAATGACATCGGCGCCCTGTCGGAACTGGTGCCGGTTCTGCGAGGCCTGTCGGAAAAAGTTTCGGCGCGGTTGAAGAAGTCCGGCATTGCGGGGCGCACCGTGGTGCTGAAGTTGAAGACGCAGGATTTCAAGACGCGCACCCGCAACCGCCAGCTCGGCAATCCGACGCGCCTTGCCGACCGCATCTTTCAGACCGGCCTCGACCTGTTGCGCCGCGAAGCCGACGGCACGAAGTTCCGTTTGCTCGGCATCGGCGTCAGCGACCTCTCCGACGACGAAAAGGCCGATCCGCCGGACCTGGTCGACCTGCAGTCGCGCAAGCGCGCGCTGGCCGAAGGCGCGATGGACGCGTTGCGCGACAAGTTCGGCGGGAAGGCCGTCGAGACCGGCTATACATTCGGCAAGGGCCGCGCCGCCAATCCGCCCGAGCCGCTCGAGGATTGAGGGGTCAGCTGCGCTTCAGATCGATCCAACTCGTCACCACCATGTTGCCGGTGGCCGGATCCATGTCGGTCACCGTCATGCGCATATTGTCCGGTCCGATCTTTTCAACCCTCAGCTCGGCGTCGCGGTCGCCATTGACGATATTCGCCCAATGGATGTCCAGGTCGATCGCATCGCCCTTGCGGCTCCCGTTGAGGCCGGCGGGTCCGCTGCGCGAGCCGATGTAAGTGCCGGTGTAGCTCGCCCCGCTAACCTTCAGGTTGGCGCGGATTTCTCGCGACATGATCAAAAACGCACGGCAGGTGCCATCAAGCGACAGCGAGTCCGCCGTCGCGTCCGAGGTGAAGGTGCAATTGATATTCATCACCGGCGTGTTCGTCCTGATCCTGACCGTTCCCTCGCCGGAAAACCTGCCCTGCAGCGAACGCAGGAAAGCCGCCTCGTCGGCATGCGCGCCGGTCGCGCAGAAAAGACAGGCGGCGGCCAGCGAGGCGGCGGTCGATTTCATCAAGGTGTTCCCCTCTCGCGATCACTAGTACAATTTCAGGAAGAGTTTGAATCGGTTTCGCCCGGCCCCTGCCGACGGAAAGCGTGGGCTTAACGGATGCCCGGTTGCCAGGTTCCGGCGTGGCAATGACTGTTTTTGACATGGATCGGCTGGCCCAGTGGAATGACGCCACTAACGATTGCAGCCCGGGTCCGGGCTTGCGAGATAGAGTCCCAATGGCACCCGCTCCCTCGATCCCCAAAGCCGCATTCTGGATGGCGCTGTCAATCGCCTCGATGCTGGCGATGTCGGTCGCCGGCCGCGAAACGACGGCCGAGCTCAACGTCTTTCAGGTGCTGGAACTGCGCTCCGTGATCGGTTTCTTCATCCTTTTGCCGCTGGTGATGGTGAACGGCGGTTTTGCCGCAATGCGCACCGGGCGCCCTTTCGCCCACATAGCCCGCAATGTCATCCACTATACCGGCCAGGCCGCGTGGCTCTATGCGCTGACGCTCATTCCGCTCGCCGTGCTGATCTCGATCGAGTTCACGACGCCGATCTGGACGGCGATTCTCGCGGTCAGTTTTCTGAGGGAAAGACTATCCCGGTCAAAACTGACGGCGATCGTGCTTGGCTTGATCGGCGTGGTGATCATCGTGCGCCCAAGCGCGGGTTCGATGGAACCCGGACACCTCGTCGTGCTCGGCGCCGCGGTCTGCTTCGGCGTCTCGATGGTTCTGGTGAAGTCGATGACCAAGACCGAAAGCGTGGTTCGCATCATCTTCTGGATGCTGATCATCCAGTCGGCGGTTGGCTTGATCCCGGCTCTCTACCACTGGCGCACCCCTTCGCCAGGGCTCTGGCCATGGATCTTCGTCATCGCCTTCACCGGCATGTCATCGCATTTCTGCCTGGCCCGCGCGCTCACCCGTGCCGACGCCACTATCATCTCGCCGATGGATTTCCTACGCGTGCCGCTGTCGGCACTGGTCGGCTGGCTGCTCTATCGCGAGCAGATCGACATCTTCACCGCCGGGGGCGCGGCGCTGATCCTTGCCGGCAACCTGCTCAACCTGCAGCGCAAGACGCCGCAAGTGGCGGAGGCTGAGGCGGCAACGCCCTGAGCTAAACCAGCTCGACCTCCACCACACCCGGCACCGCCCGCATTGCCGAGGCAACCTGCGGCGAGATGCGGTAGCGATTGGGCAGCTCGATCTCCACTTCGCCCAGTCCTGCTTCCTTGATCAGCACCAAGCTCACTTGCCCTTCGCCCTTGACCGAGAGCTGGTTGGCAAGCGTGCCGAGGGGTGCTGCGTCGCGCACGAAAATACGCAGCGCCTTCTGGATGCGGCTGGCTTCGTCCTCCAGCGACTGCACGGTCTGTATGCGCAGATTGATGCCTTCCGGCCGGTCCTCCGCCGAAACGGTGATCACCACCGAGCGGCCGGGCTCCAGCATGTCTCGATACTGCGCCAGCCCTTCGGAAAACAGCACGGCCTCGTACTGGCCGGTCGTGTCGGAAAACTGCACCACGCCCATCTTGTTACCCGTGCGGGTCTTGCGCTCCTGCTTGGTGGTGACGGTGCCGGCAAGTCGCCCGGCAGCCGCTCCCCGTTTAACGGCGGCCGAGAATTCCGCCCAGTTCTGCACCCGCATCTTCTGAAGCGCTGCCTTGTACTCGTCCAGCGGATGCGCGGAGAGATAGAAGCCCACCACCTGGAACTCGCGGTGCAGCCGGTCGGCGGCAAGCCACGGGTCGGTCGCCGGCAGGTTGAGCGCCTGCGACTGGCTGCCGAGCGAAGCGCCGAAAATGTCGGCCTGGCCGGAGATTGCGTTCTGCTGAGCCAGCGAGGCAAGTCCCATCATGCGCTCGACGCCGGCCATCATCTGCGCGCGGTCGTGGCCGAAGCAATCGAGCGCTCCGGCCATGATCAGGCTTTCGAAGACGCGCTTGCCGACGATCTTCGGATCGACGCGCTCGCAGAAATCGGCAAGGTTCTTGAACGGCTTCTCGCCGCGCTTCTCGACGATGTGCTCGACCGCCGCGTCGCCGACGCCTTTGAGCGCCGCCAGAGAATAGAAGATCTTGTTCTCGCCGACCTCGAAGGGGCGGAAGCTCGACATCACCGACGGCGCCACCACCTCGATGCCAAGCCGCATCGCGTCCTGCCGGAAATCGGCCAGCTTGTCGGTATTGCTCATGTCGAGCGTCATCGACGCCGCCAGGAACTCGACCGGGTAATGCGCCTTGAGATAGGCAGTCTGGTAGGAAACGACCGCGTAGGCCGCCGCGTGCGACTTGTTGAAGCCGTAGTCGGCGAACTTGGCCAACAGGTCGAAGATGAAGTCGGCCTGCGGCTTGGACACGCCACGCTCGACTGCGCCCGTGACGAAGCGCTCGCGCTGCTTGTCCATCTCGGCGCGGATCTTCTTGCCCATCGCGCGGCGCAGTAGGTCGGCCTCGCCGAGCGAATAGCCGGACAGTTCCTGCGCGATCTGCATCACCTGTTCCTGGTAGACGATGACGCCTTGCGTCTCCTTCACCAGATGGTCGATCTTGGGATGGATCGAGGCCATCTCCTCCTCGCCATGCTTTCTGGCGTTGTAGGTCGGAATGTTCTCCATCGGGCCTGGGCGGTAGAGCGCCACCAGCGCGATGATGTCCTCGATGCAGTCCGGCCGCATGCCGATCAGCGCCTTGCGCATGCCCGCGCTTTCAACCTGGAACACGCCGACCACCTCGCCGCGCGACAGCATCGAGTAAGTCTCTTTGTCGTCGAGCGGTATCGTCGCGAGATCGATGTCGACGCCGCGCCGGCGGATCAGCTTCACCGCCGTTTCCAGCACGGTCAGCGTCTTCAGGCCAAGGAAGTCGAACTTCACCAAGCCGGCTTGCTCGACATATTTCATGTTGAACTGGGTGACCGGCATGTCCGAGCGCGGATCGCGGTACATCGGCACCAGTTCCGACAGCGGCCGGTCGCCGATGACGATGCCGGCGGCGTGCGTCGAGGCGTGGCGGTAGAGGCCTTCGAGCTTCTGCGCCGTGTCGAGCAGCGTCTGCACGATCGGCTCCTTCTCCGCCTCCTCGGCGAAGCGCGGTTCATTGGCTATGGCATCAGCCAGCTTGACCGGGTTGGCCGGGTTCTGCGGGACCATCTTGGAGAGCTTGTCGACCTGGCCATAAGGCATCTGCAGCACACGACCGACGTCGCGCAGCACCGCACGCGCCTGCAGCGTACCGAAGGTGATGATCTGGCCGACCTGGTCGCGCCCGTATTTCTGCTGGACGTAGCGGATGACCTCTTCGCGGCGATCCTGGCAGAAGTCGATGTCGAAGTCCGGCATCGAAACGCGGTCCGGATTGAGGAAGCGCTCGAACAGCAGCGAGAAGCGCAGCGGATCGATATCGGTGATGGTGGTCGAATAGGCGACCAGCGATCCCGCGCCCGAGCCGCGTCCCGGCCCGACCGGAATACCTTGCGATTTGGCCCATTTGATGAAGTCGGCAACGATCAGGAAGTAGCCGGGGAACTTCATCCTTTCGATGATACCGAGCTCGAATTCGAGCCGTTCGCGATATTGCTCGACCGTGTAGCCCGGGGTCGGCCCGTGCGCCGCAAGCCGCTTCTCCAGCCCCTCTCGCGCCTGGCGGGCAAGCTCTGCGGCTTCCGCCTTCTCGGCGGCATCCTTGTCGGCTGCGTCTGCGCCGGTGAATCGCGGCAGGATCGGGCTGCGGTTCTTCGGATAATAGGAACAGCGCATGGCGATCTCGACCGTGTTGTCGATCGCTTCTGGCAGGTCGGAGAAAAGCCGCGCCATCTCGGCCTGGCCGCGCAGGAAATTGTCCGGCGAAAGCCGCCGGCGATTGTCCGCGGCGACTACCGATCCCTCGGCGATGGCGATCAGGGCATCATGCGCTTCATAATCCTCGCGCTTCGAGAAGAACGCCTCATTGGTGGCGACCAGCGGAAGGTCGTGAGTGTACGCCAAGTCGACCGTCGATTTTTCGAGCATGCGGTCGTAGCCGGCGACCCGCTCCAGCTCGACATAGAGCCTGTCGCCGAACAGGTCCTTGAGGAACAGCAGTCGCTGTTCGGCGAGGTCGCGCCGGTCCGCTTTCAGGGCGCTGCCGATCGGACCGCGCGGGCCTCCGGTCAGACAGATCAGCCCGTCGCTTTTGCCCTCAAGCGTGGCGCTCGTCAGGTGCACCGGCTCACCGGGCGGCGTCTCCAGATAAACCTTGCTGATCAGCCGCACCAGATTGGCATAGCCAGCCTCGCTGGCGGCGATCAGCACGACCGGCGACATCTCCGGCCCAAGTCGGCGGCGGTCGCGCTGACCGTCGCTCGCCTCTCCGGAAAAGGCGAGATCGACCTGGCAGCCGATGATCGGCTGGATGCCGTCCTTGACCGCCTTCTGAGCGAATTCAAGCGCGCCGAACAAATTGTTGGTGTCGGTAACCGCGATCGCCGGCGCCTCGTCCTTGACCGCATGGCCGACGATCGTGCCAAGCTGAAGCGCGCCTTCGAGCAGCGAATAGGCCGAGTGCACCCGCAAATGGATAAAGGTACGGGCCGGCGCTTCCGGCCGCGCGGCCTTCACGGCTGCTTCGCGCTGCAACGGGTCGCGTGGAAGTCGTTCATCCGCCATGTTTCTTCGTGCTGTCCCAAAGACTCAATCAGCTGAGATGTATTGTCCCGGACGGGGCCATGCCAGTCCAGCACAAATGACCCTCAGAACACAGCTTGCGACCCGGTACCGCCTCTTCTCAGGCGAACTCCATGATGACCGCATCGACTGCGAGACTATCCCCCGGCTTGGCATTGAGCTTTGCCACGGTGAGGTCGCGTTCGGCGCGCAGCACGTTTTCCATCTTCATGGCCTCGACCACGGCCAGCGTCTCGCCTGCCTTGACCTCCTGGCCCTCGGCGACCGCGACCGAGACGACGAGGCCAGGCATCGGGCACAGCAACATCTTCGAGGTGTCCGGCGGCAGTTTCTCGGGCATAAGCCTTTCAAGCTCGGCCGTGCGCGGCAGCATTGCTCGGGCAGTCACCGACATGCCTTTCCAAGCGACGTGCACACCGTTCAGCATCGGACGTATCTGGGCCGAAATCTTGTGGGCGCCGACCCTGCCCTGCCAGAGGGCGTCGCCCGGCCGCCAGTCGGAGGCAACGGTCAGCGGCTTGCCGCCGTCGATCGACAGATCGACCTCTATCGGAATGGAGACCATGCCGTCGACGATCTCGACCGGAAGATAGTCCGCGCCGATCTTCACCACCCAGTCGCGCTTGTGATGGCCGGAATGCGGCGCCAGCCGGCCGCTCAGGCGGTCGAGCCGGTCGCGGCGCAAAAGTTCGATCGCGGTAGCGACGGCGGCGAAAACGGCCCTCTCCTCGCCATCCGGCGCGACCGGCGAAAAACCGTCCGGATATTCCTCGGCGATGAAGCCGGTCGACAGCCGCCCCTCGCGCCAGCGCGGATGCTGCATCAGCGCCGAAAGGAATGGGATGTTGTGCTCGATGCCGTCGACGACGAAGCTGTCGAGCGCCTCCGACATGGCGTCGATCGCCTCCAGCCTTGTCGGCGCCCAGGTGCAGAGCTTCGCCACCATCGGGTCATAGAACATCGAGATTTCTGAGCCTTCGGTCACGCCGGTGTCGTTGCGGATGACGATGTCGCCGAACGTGCCCTCCTGCGGCGGCCTGTAGCGGGTCAGCCGGCCGATCGACGGCAGGAAGTTGCGGAAAGGATCCTCCGCGTAAAGACGGCTCTCCACCGCCCAGCCGTTGAGCTTCACGTCGCTCTGCTTGATCGCGAGCTTCTCGCCGGCGGCGACGCGGATCATCTGCTCGACCAGGTCGATGCCGGTGATCAGTTCGGTCACCGGGTGCTCGACCTGCAATCGCGTATTCATTTCAAGGAAATAGAAGTTCTTGTCCTTATCGACGATGAACTCGACCGTGCCGGCGCTCTGGTAGTCGACAGCCTTGGCCAGGGCTACGGCCTGTTCGCCCATCGCCTTCCTGGTCTTGGCATCGAGGAAGGGCGACGGGGCCTCCTCGACGACTTTCTGGTTGCGGCGCTGGATCGAGCATTCGCGCTCACCCAGATAAAGGGCGGTGCCGTGCGCGTCGGCCAGCACCTGGATCTCGATATGGCGGGGATCCACGACGAACTTCTCGATGAAGACGCGGTCGTCGCCGAAGGAGCTTTTCGCTTCCGAGCGCGCCCGGTCGAAGCCGTCGCGCACTTCCGCCTTGCTCCAGGCGATGCGCATGCCCTTGCCGCCGCCGCCGGCCGACGCCTTGATCATGACCGGATACCCAATCTCGCCGGCGATCTTTTCGGCGTGGTCGGCATCCTCGATGACGCCCAGCCATCCAGGCACGGTGGAGACCTTGGCCTCGTTGGCGAACTTCTTCGATTCGATCTTGTCGCCCATCGCCTTGATGGCTTTGGGCTTCGGCCCGATGAAGACGATGCCTTCCTTCTCTAGTGCCTCGCAGAAGGCGGCGCGTTCCGAAAGAAAACCATAGCCCGGATGTACGGCTTCTGCGCCGGTTTCCTTGCAGGCGGCGATAATCTTCTCCGGCAAGAGATAGCTCTGTGCGGCGGGCGGCGGGCCGATATGCACGGCCTCGTCGGCCATTTCGACATGCACGGCATCGCGATCGGCATCCGAATAGACCGCGACGGTCGCAATCCCCATCTTGCGCGCCGTCTTGATGACGCGACAGGCGATCTCGCCGCGATTGGCGATCAGGATCTTCTTGAACATTCGGATGTCGTTCCTCCGGCGAAGCGGTCCAGTTCTATGGATAATTCCGGCGCGCCTCAAGTGTCCGTAGGTCCGCTTCCCCTCTGTGACGATTGCAGAAACCGCGCCGAAAAAGGTCGCAAGAGACGTTGGCCGCCACCGCGGAACTCGCTAAGATTGCGCACAACACCAAAGGGATGGCAGGCTGGCATTCGCCACGGGCAGCCTGCCGTTAGCCAAAACTTACAGATCGTTTGGGAGGAATGCCTCATGAAAACGCGTGCCGCCGTTGCCGTTGCCGCCGGAAAGCCGCTGGAGATCATGGAGGTGGACCTCGAAGGCCCACGCGAGGGCGAGGTTCTGGTCGAGGTCAAGGCGACCGGCATCTGCCACACCGACGAGTTCACGCTGTCGGGCGCCGATCCCGAAGGCCTGTTCCCCGCCATCCTGGGCCATGAGGGCGCCGGCATCGTCGTAGATGTCGGCAAGGGCGTCACCTCGGTCAGGAAGGGCGACCATGTCATCCCGCTCTACACGCCCGAATGCCGCCAGTGCCCGTCCTGTCTGTCGCGCAAGACAAATCTGTGCACCGCCATTCGCGCCACACAGGGACAGGGCTTGATGCCCGACGGCACTTCGCGCTTCTCGCTCGGCGGCGAAAAACTCTTCCATTACATGGGCTGCTCGACCTTCTCCAACTTCACCGTGCTGCCCGAGATCGCGGTCGCCAAGGTCAATCCAGACGCGCCCTTCGACAAGATCTGCTACATCGGCTGCGGCGTGACCACCGGCATAGGCGCTGTCATCAACACTGCCAAGGTCGAGCAAGGGGCCACCGCTGTCATCTTCGGTCTCGGCGGCATCGGCTTGAACGTCATCCAAGGCCTGCGCCTTGCCGGCGCCGACATGATCATCGGCGTCGACGTCAACAACGACAAGAAGCCCTGGGGCGAGAAGTTCGGCATGACGCATTTCGTCAATCCGAAGGAGATCGACGGCGACATCGTGCCTTACCTGGTCAACATGACCAAGCGCGGCGCCGACCAGATCGGCGGCGCCGATTACACCTTCGACTGCACCGGCAACACCAAGGTGATGCGCCAGGCGCTGGAGGCCTCGCATCGCGGCTGGGGCAAGTCGGTCATCATCGGCGTTGCCGGCGCCGGCCAGGAGATCTCGACGCGCCCGTTCCAGCTGGTCACCGGCCGCACCTGGATGGGCACCGCCTTCGGCGGCGCGCGCGGCCGCACCGACGTGCCGCGGATCGTCGACTGGTACATGGAGAAAAAGATCCAGATCGATCCGATGATCACCCACACGCTCAAGCTCGAGGACATCAACAAGGGCTTCGACCTCATGCATGAGGGCAAGTCTATCCGGAGCGTCGTGGTTTACTGAGGAAGCCACCAGGCCGCAGGCCCAGAACGCCGGCGACCTCTGTGGTAAAACATGGGAGGAATGGAATGGCCGAGAAACTGCATCCGAAGATTGACAATGGCTTGCCAAAGGAAAGCGCATCCTTCACCGGCGGCACGCTGGTCTGTCTCTGTACCTCGAAGCCGGTGAAGGTGAAGGTCAAGGGCCAGATCGCTCACGACCACGCCTGCGGCTGCACCAAATGCTGGAAACCGGAAGGCGCCATCTTCTCGGTCGTGGCCGTCGCCGGCACGGGCGACGTGACCGTCACCGAGAATGGCGACAAGCTGAAAGTGGTCGATCCCTCGGCGCTGATCCAGCGCCATGCCTGCACCGGCTGCGGCGTCCATATGCATGGCCCGGTCGAGCGCGACCATCCCTTCAAGGGCCTGTCCTTCATCCATCCCGAGCGCTTCGAGGAGGACGGCTGGTCGCCGCCGGGCTTTGCCGCCTTCGTCTCCTCGATCATCGAATCCGGCGTCGACCCGAGCCGCATGGATGGCATCCGCGCGCAGTTGAGGTCGATCGGGCTCGAACCCTATGACTGCCTCAGCCCGGGCCTGATGGACTATATCGCCACCTGGACGGCGAAGAAGTCGGGCGCGCTTCCGGCCTGACAAATCCTGCAATTTCTGCCATGGGGCTGGCCGACACGCCGGCCCCATATTTGTCTGGAAGCAACGATGCCTGCACCTGTTATCTACGTCGACGCCGACGCCTGCCCGGTCAAGGCCGAGGTCGAGAAGGTCGCCGAGCGCCATGGGGTCGTCGTCACCCATGTCTCCAATGGCGGGCTGCGCCCGTCGCGCGATCCAATGGTCCGCAACGTCGTCGTCTCCAAGGGTGCCGATGCCGCGGACGACTGGATCGTCGAGAACGCCAGGGCCAATGACATCGTTGTGACGGCCGACATTCCGCTTGCCGCGCGCATGGTAGCGCTCGGCGCGCACGTGCTCGGCCCCACCGGCCGGCCCTTCACGCCGGAGACCATAGGCATGGCGGTGGCGATGCGCGATCTGAAGCAGCATCTGCGCGAGACCGGCGAAAGCCGCGGCTTCAACGCCTCGTTCACACCGAAGGACAGGTCGCAGTTTCTTGGTGAGCTCGACCGCATCTTGCGACGCGCATTGAAATCCGCCACACCGGATTGATTGAGCACTTTTCGGAGGCTGTGCCTTGGCTGACGACGCATCCGTCAAATCACCGATGCACAGGCACTTGCAGTTCGCCATATCGGCGATCGTCGGCGTCGGCGCACTCGCGATCGCGCTCATCGTGCGAGCGCCGCTGGCCTATCTGATTGGCGCCAACGCCTTTTTTGCCGCCTATGTCGTTCTGGTCTTGCGGCTGATGCCGAAGCTGACCGGCCGCTACCTCAGCAAGAACGCGCGGTCAGCCGACCTGCCGTTGCGAATGATCTTCGCGGTCACACTCTTCGTCGTCGGCGTTGCCGTTGGTTCTCTGTTTCAGATCATCAACCAGAAGGGAGCCCATCCGATAGCGATTATCTTCGCGATGCTGTCGATCCCGCTCGGCTGGTTCACCATCCATGCCATGGCGTCGCTGCACTACGCTCATGTCTACTGGATGGACGGCGACGAGATAGACGCCGACACCAAGAACAAAATGCCTGTCGGCGGCCTCGAATTCCCCGGCGGGAAGCGGCCGGAAGGCTGGGACTTCCTCTATTTTTCCACCGTTATCGGCATGACCGCACAAACCGCCGACACCGGCATCACCACAACGCAACTACGTCGCATCGTCCTACTCCATTCGATCCTTTCCTTCTTTTTCAACGCCGTGATCCTCGCCGCCGCGGTCAATCTCGCAGTCAGTTTCGGTGGCCCGTAATAAATCCGTGATCGCATGAAACATTGCCTTGTGCGGCGACGTATTGATGGGAAGACAATGACCTGAGAAGCCGCCTGCCTGAGGCGGCCGGAGGCAAGATGGACACTGTTGCCAACAACCAATCCGCCGCCGAGGCGGACGGCAAGGACACGACCCTCATCTACCGGCAGTCGCGCTGGACGCGGCTGACCCATTGGATCTGGGCTTTCTCGCTGTTCTTCATGCTGCTTTCCGGCCTGCAGATCTTCAACGCGCGGCCGCAGCTCTATATCGGCAAGCAATCCGGCTTCGAGTTCAACAACACGATCCTCCAGATCGGAGCCGAAAACACCGCCAACGGTCCGCGCGGTTTCACTGAAATATTCGGCCATCGCTTCAACACTACCGGCGTGCTCGGCTGGTCAGGTCCGCCGGGACAGGAGACGCCGCGCGCCTTCCCGGCCTGGGCGACGATCCCGTCCTATTACGATCTCGGCACCGCCCGCGTCGTGCACTTCTTCTTCGCCTGGATCCTGACCACGACGCTGCTCGTCTGGCTGATCGCCGGCCTGATCAACGGCCATATCCGCCGCGATCTCGCCCCTCGCCTGTCGGATCTGCGCAAGCTGCCGCGCGACATCGTCGATCACGCCAAGCTGAAATTCCATCACACGCGCGAATACAACACGCTGCAGAAGATGGCCTATGGCGGTGTGCTGTTCGTGGCTCTGCCATTGATGATCGCGACCGGGCTCGCCATGTCGCCGAGCATGGATTCGGTGCTGCCGTGGCTCAACGAAATTCTTGGCGGCCGCCAGACGGCGCGCACCATTCATTTCACCGTCATGGTGCTGCTCGTCCTTTTCTTCGTCATCCACATCCTGATGATCCTGGCCGCCGGCCCGATCAACGAGCTGCGCTCGATCATCACCGGCTGGTACCGCACAGACCCGCCGGCGAAGCACGAGCAGCCAACCGAGAGGAGCGCCTGACATGGCGAAATTCCAGATCAGCCGCCGCAAGTTCCTTACTGCCGGCACCCTCGGCCTGTCCGGCATCGCACTCTCAGGCTGCGACGCCTTCGACAGCGGTCTCGGCATCGGCGGCGGCCTGCGCAGCTTCCTCGAAAATGCCAATGGCCTCACTTGGCGCGCGCAGCGCCTGCTTGCCGGCCGCGACGCGCTGGCGCCGGAATTCACCGAGGCCGATATCCGCCAGCCGCAGCGGCCGAACGGCGTCACCGCGCCGGACGACGACACTTACAAGGGCCTGCTCGCCAACAATTTCGCCGACTGGCGGCTGGAGGTGACAGGCCTTGTCGAGAAGCCGCTGTCGCTCACCCGCGAGCAGCTCCGGAACATGCCGAGCCGCACCCAGATCACCCGCCACGACTGTGTCGAAGGCTGGAGCTGCATCGCCAAATGGACCGGCACGCCGCTGTCACTGGTGCTCGACCAGGCGGTGGTGAAACCGCAGGCGCGTTATGTGATGTTCCATTGCCTCGACACGATCGAGCAAAGCCTCTCCGGCAACATCAAATATTACGGCACGATCGACCTGGTCGATGCCCGCCATCCACAGACCATTTTGGCCTACGGTCTCAACGGCAAGCCGCTGCCGGTCGAGAACGGCGCGCCGCTGCGGGTACGGGTCGAGCGCCAGCTCGGCTATAAGATGCCAAAATACATCTACAAAATCGAACTGGTCGACAGTTTCGCCAATGTCGGCGGCGGCCGCGGCGGCTACTGGGAGGATAATGGCTACGACTGGTATGGCGGGATTTGATGATCCCTCGCCTGCAGGCCGAGCACGATCTGCCGTCCGCCGAGCTTGATGCCGTCGAGGAGCGCCTGCATGACGACAATCGGCGGCTGACCGGCCGTGACGACGACCGTGCCCTCATCTTTGCCTTGCGGGATGGGCAAGGGAGCGTCGTCGGGATCGCCGCCGGTTATTCCTGGGCCGGCATTGCCGAGCTCACGCTGATGTGGGTCGACGAAACCTATCGAGGCCTTGGCCACGGCAGGAAGCTGCTCGATGCATTTGTCGCGGAGGCCGCCGCGCGCGGCTCCCTGCGGATATGGGTTTCGACCCACGACTTCCAGGCACCTGGCCTGTACGAAAAGGCCGGTTTCGAGCGTATCGCCGAACTCACCGGATGGCCGGAAGGCCACGCCAACATCGCCCTTTGCAAGACAATTCAGAGAGCGCCTAAGCGACCTTATCCAGCAGCGGCTTCAGCGCCGGATGGATTTCCGGCGAAGCGTGCTTGATCAGCATCAGCAGCGCGCGCTCATTGTCGCGCAGCGGCCGCTGGCCGTCGCCGATGCGCTCGGCCAGCCATTTGGCTTCATCGGCATCGATGGTCTCGGCGCGTCGGGCAAGCGCCTCCGCGGCCCGGTTCCTGGCTTCCCATTCGGCCTCGATATTGCCGGGAGAATGATAGGCTTCGAGGATCGCGGCGAACCCACCCGACGCCATCCGGCTGAAGAACCCGCCAAGCGCCGAGCCTGCCTCGTCGAGGAAGTTTTCGTGGCGCAGCGCCACCTCGCGCGTCGGCGGCTCGTAGCCGGCCGAGCACATGACATAGTTGGCGATCGCCTTGACGAAGAGTTCGTTCCAGGATGGATCATTCTCGGCGGCTGCGGTCCGATCGTTGATCCTGAACAGCACCTCTGCCTCGGCCTTGGTGACGGCGATGTTGCCGTCGCCGCCAACGGCATGGAGGATGCGGCGCAGGAGATCGACCTCGGCCTTGGCGATCAGGCCCGGAACCAGTTCGCCGCCGATCATCAGCGGCCCCTTGCCGTCGATCACAGCATGCGCGACCTGCTCCAGCGCATAGACCGAAAGCTGGCCGGGCGAGGATTTCGCCTCCTCCAGCACATGCACCAGCAGCTCGAGTTCTGTGCGGCTGTCGACCATGCCGTCACGCGAGACGGTGCGGATCAGCCAGTCTGCATTCTGGTCCGAGATGTAGCCTTCCGGCTTTTCCTGGTGGACAATGTAGTCGGTCACCGCCTCGACAAAGAACGGTGTCCATTCGTCGCATTTGTCGCGCGACGTCTGGTCGAGCGCGAACAGCGCCTCCGCCTCGCCCCGGGTCACCACGCCGTCGGCGAATACCTCGCGCCGCAGCATTGCCACATCCTCGGCTGTGATTCTGTTCTTCGAGGTCAGCCCCGCCACCGGAGCGCTCATGATCAATTCGCCCATCTGCCGTCCCTGCCCGTCGCCTTTTGCCGGCGTTATCCCGTCAGCTTTATCAGCGTTGTCTTGAGAAACCGGCAAATGGTGTGGTTAGCGAAGACTTGTGTCGGTGCCGCGCTTTAGATGTGTTGAGATTCAGGTCAGCTCGAGTCGAAAATGGTGGCTTTCGAGAACCGGAGCGGAGCGTACTTGCAGTACGTAGGCACCCGAAGCGCAGGAAGCCTGCATTTGCAGACCGGCCTCACCTGAATATCTAGAACATCAACGCATCTAGATGTCGCTGGGAGGTGACAAGGTGTCGCCGACGGGCTATGGATGGCGCGTCGGGGGCTCGGTTGTGAGTCCCACCTGTTTGCGGGAGAGAGCAGCGAAAGCTGTCGCCGAAGGGGAAATCGCCCGAAATCTCTCAGGCAAAAGAACCGTTGACGGGAAAGACAACTCTGGAAAGTCGGGGCCTGGCCCCGCGCCGAAGGTGTAAGCGCTGCCGACAGAGTTACGGGGCGCGAGTCTCTCAGGCTTCAGACAGAGGGGCACGAACTAGGCCGCCAAAGGCGGTCGATTGCGTGCGACTCTGGAGAAGACATGACAGGCCAAGACACCAGGCACCTACCCCTCGAGGATTTGCATCAGGCCGCGGGCGCGCGCTTCGGCGCTTTCGCCGGCTGGTCGATGCCGCTCACCTATCCGCCCGGCGTGATGAAGGAGCACCTGCACACGCGCGAGCACGCCGGGCTATTCGACATCTCGCATATGAAGCTGTTCGAGGTCGACGGTCCGGGCGCCGCGGCGCTGTTGAACCGGGCCTGCCCGCTCGATGCCGTCACGCTGGACATCTCGCAGTCCAAATACACTTTTTTCCTCAACGAGGCGGCAGGCATTATCGACGACCTCATCGTCACGCGCCTGGGCCAAGACCGGTTCATGGTCGTGGCCAATGCCGGCAACGCCATCGAGGACGAGAAGCATCTGCGCGCGCTCTCCGCCAATTTCGACGCCAGGGTCTCGCCGCTCGACCGCGTCTTCCTGGCGATTCAGGGTCCGGACGCCTGGGCAGCTTTGGCACGGGCCGGCATCGAGACCGGCTCGCTGCTCTTCATGCATGGCATCGAGCCGCGCCAGAACTGGTTCATGAGCCGGTCCGGCTACACCGGCGAGGACGGTTTCGAGATCGGCCTGCCGGAGAAGGACGCGCGGGATTTGGTCGCCAAACTCCTGGAAGACGAGCGCGTGCAATGGATCGGCCTTGCCGCCCGCGACAGCCTGCGCCTCGAGGCCGGGCTCTGCCTGCATGGCCAGGACCTGACGCCCGGGATCGACCCGGCAAGCGCCGGCCTGATGTGGGCGATCCACAAGGACGTGCGCGCCTCCGGCGCTTTCATCGGCGCCGACGCGTTGCGCTCGATCCTGGAGCGCGGGCCGTCGCAGAGGCGCGTCGGCCTGAAGCCCGATGGCCGCCAGCCGGTGCGCGCGGGCGCGACACTCGTCGATGCCGGCGGCAATCCGGCCGGCGACGTCACCTCGGGCGGTTTCGGCCCTTCGACCGGCTACCCGGTCGCCATGGGTTATGTCGACACCGCGCTGGCCAAGGCCGGCACGAAACTCTTCGCCGATGTCCGCGGGACGAAGATCCCGATCGACGTCACGTCCCTGCCCTTCACCCCACACCGCTACCGCAAAGGATGATTTCCAGATGGCAAAGACCTATTTCACTGCAGACCATGAATGGCTCCGCGTCGAAGGCGGCGTCGCCACTGTCGGCATCACCGACTATGCGCAGGAACAGCTCGGCGATCTCGTTTTCGTCGAGCTGCCGGAAATCGGCCGCAAGCTCGCTAAGGGCGATACCGCCGTCGTCGTCGAATCCGTGAAGGCGGCTTCGGACGTCTATGCGCCGGTCGACGGCGAGATCACGGAAGCCAACGGTTCACTGTCGGCCGACCCTTCGCTGGTCAATTCGGCGGCAACCGGCGACGGTTGGCTCTGGAAGATGAAGCTCTCCAACGAAGGCCAACTCGACAGCCTCATGGATGAGGCCGCCTACAAAGCCCATATCGGCTGACAACAGGATCTTGGAAATGACCGCAGCACCTATTCCTTTCTCGGCCCGCCATATCGGCCCCTCCGTCAACGACGTCAGGGCGATGCTCGCCGCCATCGGCGTTCCATCCGTCGAAACGCTGATCAGCCAGGCCGTGCCGAAGTCGATCCGCCTCGATCGGCCTCTCGACCTGCCTGCCCCGGCGAGCGAAGCCGAAGCGCTGGCTGAACTGTCGGCGATGATGGCGAAGAACACGGTGCTGAAGAGCTTCATCGGCGCCGGCTATCACGGCGTCTTCGTGCCGCCGGTCATCCAGCGCAACCTGTTCGAGAATCCGGCCTGGTACACGGCCTACACGCCCTATCAGGCCGAGATCAGCCAGGGCCGGCTGGAAATGCTGTTCAACTTCCAGACCCTGGTCACCGAGCTCACCGGCCTCCCGGTGGCATCGGCCTCGCTGCTCGATGAGGCCACCGCCGTCGCCGAAGCCGTCGGCATCGCGCTGCGCCATCATCGCGACAAGCGCACCAAGGTGGCGCTTGCCGGCACCCCGCATCCGCAGACGCTGGATGTCGTGCGCACCCGCGCCGAGCCGCTCGGCATCGAGGTCAATGGCGAGACGATCGACGACAACACCGCAGCCCTGCTCGTTTCCTGGCCGGACACGTTCGGCGTCTATGGCGACCACAAGGCGGCGATCGAGAAGGCCCGCGCTACCGGCACGCTGGTCGTGTTCATCGCCGACCCGCTGGCACTCACGCTCACGGATGCGCCGGCCAGGCTCGGCGCCGATATCGCCGTCGGCCCGATGCAGCGCTTCGGCGTTCCGATGGGCTTCGGCGGTCCGCATGCCGCTTATTGCGCCGTTTCGGACAAGCTCACCCGTCTGATGCCCGGCCGCCTCGTCGGCCAGTCGACCGACACCAAGGGCCGCCCCGGCTACCGGCTGGCGCTGCAGACACGCGAGCAGCACATCCGCCGCGACAAGGCCACCTCCAACATCTGCACCGCGCAGGCGCTGCTGGCCAATATGGCCACGGCCTATGCGATCTGGCATGGCCCCGCCGGCCTTCAGGCGATTGCCGGTCGTATCCACGGCCTTGCCGACCGCCTAGCCTCAGGTCTCAAAGCCGCCGGCGTGTCGGTGCTCGGCGCAAGCCGCTTCGACACCGTGACGGCCGAGGCGAAGGGCAAGGCCAGAGAGATCGCCGCCACCGCGGAGAAGACAGGCCGGCTGCTGCGCGTCATCGATGCGGACAAGATCAGCATCGCCTTCGACGAGACCTCGACGGAAGCCGATCTCGACGCGATCGCCGGGCTATTCGGCGCCAAGCCGGGCACGGAAGGCGGCTCGATGCCCGGCAAACCGCGCGGCAAGGAGTTCCTGACGCAGCCGGTCTTCCACGAGAACCGCTCCGAGACCGACATGATGCGCTTCCTACGCCGGCTGGCCGACAGGGATCTCGCGCTCGACCGCGCCATGATCCCGCTCGGCTCCTGCACCATGAAGCTCAATGCCGCCGCCGAGATGATGCCGGTGAGCTGGCCGAGTGTCGCCAATCTGCACCCGTTTGCGCCGGCCGGCCATTCGCAAGGCTATCGTAAGATGGCCGGCGACCTGGAGGCCTGGCTGTCGGAGATCACCGGCTTCGACGCCGTGACCTTGCAGCCCAATGCCGGCAGCCAGGGCGAATATGCCGGCCTGCTCGCCATTCGCGGCTATCACCGCGCGCGCGGCGAAGGCCATCGCACCGTCTGCCTGATCCCGTCCTCCGCGCATGGCACCAATCCGGCAAGCGCCGCGATGGCCGGCATGAGAGTCGTCGTCGTGCGCTGCACCGAGGACGGCAACATCGATGTCGAGGACCTCAAGGCCAAGGCGGCCGAGCATTCGAATGACCTCGCCGCGCTGATGTTCACCTACCCCTCGACGCATGGCGTCTACGAGGAAGGCGCGCGCGACCTCTGCACCATCGTCCATGAGCATGGCGGCCAAGTCTATTTCGACGGCGCCAACCTCAACGCGCTGGTCGGCCTCGCCCGTCCTGGCGATATCGGCGCCGACGTCTGCCACATGAACCTGCACAAGACCTTCTGCATTCCGCATGGCGGCGGCGGGCCCGGTGTCGGTCCGATCGGCGTCAAGGCCCATCTGAAGCCCTACTTGCCCGGCCACGTGACGGAAGGCACGACGCACGCCGTGGCGGCGGCGCCGTTCGGCAGCGCCTCCATCCTGCCGATCACCTGGATGTACATCCGCATGATGGGTGCTTCGGGACTCAAGCAGGCGACGGAAACGGCGATCGTTTCCGCCAACTACATCGCCACCCGGCTCGCGCCGCACTTCCCGCTCCTCTACAAGGGCAGGCACGATCGCATCGCCCATGAATGCATCCTCGACACCCGCGTGCTCAAGGAGAGCGCCGGCATCAGCGTCGACGATATCGCCAAGCGCCTGATCGACTACGGCTTCCACGCGCCGACCATGTCGTTCCCGGTCGCCGGCACGCTGATGGTCGAGCCAACCGAGTCCGAGCCCAAGCGCGAGCTCGACCGATTCTGCGAAGCGATGATCGCCATTGCCGGGGAGGCGGCGAAAGTGGTGAAGGGCGACTGGCCCTCCGACGACAATCCGCTGGTCAACGCCCCTCACACAGCGGCGGAAGCGCTCGCCGGTGATTGGAAGCATCCCTATTCCCGGCTGGAGGCGGCCTATCCCGCGGGCGACGTCGACCTGGCGGCGAAATACTGGCCGCCGGTCTCGCGGATCGACAACGTCGCCGGCGACCGCAACCTGGTCTGCTCCTGCCCGCCGCTGTCGGAATATCTCGGCGCCGCGGAGTAGCGTTTGCTCACGTAGTTTTCAGGGCCGGCCCGGCATCGGGCCGGCCGTCTTGTTCTCGACTGAGGCGCCGACTGACGCGCCGCGTCGCTTGCGCCAATCAGCCCTTGTCGAGCAGCGCCAGATTGGCGTTGACCACCGTCTGGTCGGCCATGCCGGCCTTGGCTTCGAGCAGCAGCGCGCGCGCCTTCTTCTTGTTGCCGCGCAGGAGCTGCGAATAACCCATATTGTTGACGATCTGCGGCTTGCGACCGGCCACCTTCAACAATTGCGCATACGCGCGGTCGGCGAAGTCGAAACGGCCGAGCTCGTCATAGGAAGCGGCGAGCCCCATCCAGGCTTCGGCATTGTCGGATTTGAGCTCGACCGCCTTGCGGAAATGCTGTTCGGCAAGGCCGAAATTCGCCTCGCGGAACTGCGCCTTGCCTTCGACGAGGTCGTTGGCGCTGATATCCTTGGCCACCGGCTGGATCGCCGTGGTCTTGGTCGCGTCGACGTTGTTGTTCGTCGTGCAGCCGGTGATCATCAAGACGGCTGCCAACGCCGCCGCCGCCCTGGGAAGTCTCTGACGCATGCCCCTGCCCCATCGCCCGATTTGCCGGGTCGTTCTTCAGGAAAAGACGATACAGAAGAGCGATTAAGCTTCGGTGCCGAAATGCAGCTAAATTTTGGTTGCCCGCCAAGGATGCGTTAACCACCCCACGGATTAGGTCAGGCCGAGTCGAAAACGGTGCCTTCCCGGAACATCCTCAGTGGTGGGTGGTCAGCTTCACGATGATCGGAATAATGGCGATCATCAGCACCACCGGCAGGATGCAGACCGTCACCGGCACCGACATCTTGGCCGGCAAGGCATGCGCCTTCTCCTCCGCCAGCGACATGCGCTTGTGCCGCATTTCGTCGGAGAAGACGCGCAGCGAGCCCGACAGGCTGGTGCCGAGTTCCTTGGATTGCTGCAGCAGCGTCGCGAAGGAGCGCACCTCGTCGAGGCTGAGACGGTCGGCGAGCGCCTTGAGCGCATCGTCCAGGCTGCGCCCGGCCCGCAGTTCAAGCGACACCAGGATCAGGTTCTGGCTGAGCGACGGATAGGTCCTGGAAAGCTCCCTTGAGACCCGCTCGATGCCGGCCTCCATACTCATGCCGGCATCGGAGCAGACGATCATCAGATCCATGAAATCGGGAAAGCCGTTGCGGTATTCGCGCATCTTCTCCCGAACTTTCTGCGTCAGCACCAGGCCCGGCAGGAAATAGCCGCCGGCGCCCGACAGGATGATGAAGGTCCAGCGGCTGGTCATGGTCGACCCGGCGCTTGCTGCCCAATGGTTGATCAGGAACGCGCCCAACGCCGCGCCGATCAGGGCGGCGAAGCGGATCAGGAAGAACATGCCGACGGCGCGCGGCTCCATATAGCCGGCCTGGATGAGCTTCATGCGTAGCCGCGCGACATTTTCCGGGTCGCTCTTGGCATAGAACTCCTGCGCCCGTTTCACCGCCTTCTCGCGCACGGCACTGGTGCTCTTCTTGGGCGCAGCTTCCACCTGCTCGGCCGGCTGCACCACCTCGACCTTCAGCCGGCGCTTTACCTCGCCGCGATCGCCCTTGGCGAGCACAAGCGGCCAGGCGACAGCGCCGCCGCCCAGCACCAGCAGCAGCACGGCAACCGGCATCAGCGACGTCGGCGCGAGCGAAGCGAGGAACCGGATGACGTCTTCCATTTCAGAACCTGAAATTCGACATCTTGAACATGATGGCGTTGCCGAGCAGCAGCCAGAGGATAGTTCCGCTCAGCATGTACCAGGTCTTCGGCTCGTCCCAGACATCCTGGTAGAATTGTGGCATCAGCACCATGATGGCCGTGAACAGAAGCACCGGCACCGCAGTCAGGATGTAGGCAGACATGCGCCCTTCGGTCGAAATGGCGCGCACCTTGCGGCGCAGCTTGCCGCGCTCGCGGATTGTCGCGGACAGACCGTCGAGGATCTCGCGCAAATTGCCGCCCGAACTGCTCTGGATCGACACCGCCGTGACGAACAGCGGCAGATCCTCGTGCCCCACCCGGTCGAACAGATTGTTCAACGCCGACACTAGGTCCGAGCCGTAGGTCACCTCGTCGGCGACGACGCCGAACTCCGTGCCGATCGGGTCGGCCATTTCGCGCGCAACCATGGCAATCGCCACCGGCACCGGATGGCCGGCCTTGAGGCCGCGTGTAATCAGTTCCAGTGCCTCGGGCAATTGTATCCCGAACCGCTTGTGCCGGCGCTTGCGCATGAAGCGCATCGCCATCACCGGCAGCACCGGCAGCAGTATGAGAAGCAGAACCAGGCCGAATAGAACCGGCAAGCCCTTCCAGATCGTGAGAAGCGCCAGCGCGAAAGCGATCCCGGATGTGATCATCAGGAACTTCGGCAACGGCGTGGTCATGCCGGACTGCGTGCGCAGGGCGCGGAAACGGTCGAGGGAAAAGACGGAGCTGCGGCCGTCGATGCCGCGCTCCTTGCGCAGTTGGATCAGCACCTGCTCCTGGCTGATCTTGTTCTCGGCGAGCTTCATGCGGCGGTTGATCGCCTTGCGCTTGTCGCTGCGCCCGGCATAGAGCAGGTAAAGGCCCTCGGCGATCATGATGCCGGTGAGTGCCGCCGCGGCGTACACGACATAGATCGGGCTGAATCCCTCGAACACCGGCCTAGTCCTGCGGCCGGCCGGGCTCGAAGTACTTGCCCGGGAATTCGATGCCCATGTTGCGCAGGTCCTCGAGGAAGCGCGGGCGGATGCCGGTCGCCTCGAAGTGGCCGAGGATCTTGCCGTCCGCCTCCATGCCGGTGCGCACGAAGCGGAATATCTCCTGCATCTGGATGACATCACCTTCCATGCCGGTCACCTCGGCGACGCTGGTCACCTTGCGCTTGCCGTCGGAAAGGCGCGTCAGCTGAACGATGATGTCGAGCGCGCTGGCGATCTGGCTGCGGATCGACTGCACCGTCATCGGCATGCCGGTCATGCCGAGCATCTGTTCCAGGCGCGAGATGGCGTCGCGCGGTGTGTTGGCGTGGATGGTGGCCATCGAGCCCTCATGGCCGGTGTTCATCGCCTGCAGCATGTCGAAGGCTTCTTCGCCGCGGCACTCGCCGAGGATGACGCGGTCGGGACGCATGCGCAGCGCGTTCTTGACCAGGTCGCGCTGCTTCAGTTCGCCATGGCCCTCGATGTTGGCCGGGCGCGTCTCCATGCGCGCCACATGCGGCTGCTGCAATTGCAGCTCGGCCGCATCTTCGATGGTGATCAGGCGCTCGTCTTCCGGGATGAAGGCAGACAAAGCGTTGAGCATCGTCGTCTTGCCCGTGCCGGTGCCTCCGGAGATGATCGTGGTCTTGCGGGCGTGCACAGCCGCAGCCAGCACCTCGGCCATGTTCTGGGTGATGGCGCCGAACTCGACCAGCTTGTGCAGGCCGAGCTTGTTCTTGGAGAATTTGCGGATTGACACCAGCGGACCGTCGACGCCGACCGGGCGGATCGCCGCGTTGAAGCGCGAGCCGTCCAGCATGCGAGCGTCGACCATCGGCTGCGATTCATCGACACGGCGGCCGACCGCCGCGACGATTTTATTAATGATTCGAAGCAGATGCGCTTCATCCTTGAACGGGATGTGGACCTGCTGCAGCTTGCCGCGCTTTTCGACGAAGCAGTTCTGGTGGCCGTTGATCAGGATGTCGTTGATCTCGGGGTCCTTGAGCAACGGCTCGAGCGGCCCGAGGCCGACCATCTCGTCGACGATGTCGTCGACCAGCGCATCGAGCTCGGCGATGTTGATCGCCATCCGCTCCTCGCGCGTCTTTTCCGAGACGAATTCATGCACCTGCCTGCGCATTTCATCCTTGGGCAGCCGCTCGAGCGCCACGAGGTTGATCTCCTCGAGCAGCATGCGGTGGATGCGCACACGCGCATCGAGCACCTTGTTGGCGCTTTTTGCGGGCGCAGCCTCCGGCTTCGGCGGCGCCGGCTTGCGGGTCGTCGGGATGATCACCGCATTGTGCACCACAGGCGCGGGCTCCGGCGCCCGCTGCGGACGAGTGTCGCGGTTCTGCAGGTTGGAAAAGCGAGTGGTCATCCGGCTTTCCTCTTGAGCAGGCCCTTGCCGAGGCCGAACAGCGATTTCGACTTGACCGTGGTCTGGACGGCCTCCTCCGGCAGGATGATCTTCTTGAGGTCGTTGACGACATTGGCGTTGGGGTCGATGGCGTGCAGCGGCACGCCGCGGTCGACGGCCTCGCGCACCAGCCGGTAGTTGTTGGAGATGCCGCCAACGAAATGCTCGCCGAGTATCTCCTGGACGTCGGCCTGCTTGATGCCGCTGTCGAACATCTTCTGCTCGAAGCGGTTGACGATGACGTTGGGCTTCACTTCCTTGCCGGCGGTCTCATAGACGGCCTGGATGAGACGCTGCGTGTGGCGCAGGCAAGGCACCGTCATCTCGGCGACGATGTAGAGCTTGTTGGAACCCAAGAGCACTGTTTCGGTCCAGGGGAACCAGGTGCGCGGCATGTCGATTACGACATTGTCGAAATAAGCCGCCACGAGGTCGAGCATGCGAACCACCACATCGGTCTTGAACGAGCGCATGTCCGAGGGACGCGTCGGCGCCGCGAGCACGCACAGGCCGCTCGCATGCTTCGACAACATCACATCGAGCAGTTGCCGGTCGAGGCGCTCCGGCTGGTTCTCGATTTCCGTGATGTCGAAGCGCGGTTCGAGGTCGAGATATTCGGCGCAGGCGCCCTGCTGGAAATTCAGGTCGACCACGCAAGTCGAGGCGCCGCGCGTCACCGAATGATGGAGTTGGAAGGCTGTCTGCAGGGCGAGCGTGGTGGTGCCGACGCCGCCGGCGGCCGGCATGAAGGTATAGATGTGCGATTCGGTGTTCTCTTCCCGTCCCGGCCCCTGCAACGCCCGGATGACCGAGCGCACCAGGTCTGCCGTGGTGATCGGCTTGACCAGGAAATCGGCGACCTTGAGCTGCACCAGGATGCGCACCGCCGCCGCGTTGAATTCCTGGGTGACGACGACCACGGGAACGCTGCCCTCCAGCCGGCGCATCACGCGCTGCAGCGACTCGATCTCCTCGAGCTTGGCCGCGTCCATATCGACGATGACGGTGCCGAAATCGGTCTCGAGGGCCTCGCCGCGCAGCTCGTTGATGCTCTTTTCCACCGTCAGGAGTTCGATGACCTCGGAGGTCGCAAAAGCTGTGCGCGTGTCCTGCACAAACGCCCTGTCCGTCGAAACAAGCAGGATCTTCTTGGTCTTGGTGCCAGATGCCATCGTCGTTGGCCGATCAATTCGATGTCGTTGATGATGATGTCGTCGTCGTCGGTCCCGAGCCGGCTTTCGCGCCGACGGCGGCAGTCTCCGAGCCAGGACGCTGGGCCGGCACCAGAAGCCTGGTGTTCTGGACGCCGTATTTCCATGGGTCGACCATCTGCATGACGGTGTTGGATGCCTGAGCATTACCGACGCCCGGCGTCACCCCTTCAGTGCGCACATAGTCATCGCTGGTGCAGCCGCAGGCCAGCGCCGGCAGCAACAAAGCAGTCCAAAGGGAGATGCGCATGGCCTTAGTCCTTGGGGAGATCGAGGAAATGGCCGGACGTGGTGGCGGCCACCGGGCGGATGGCGCTGCCGTCGGCCAGCGCCACCGGACGTTTCGGCGCCGAGGCGTCCACCTCATCGGTGTTGTTCAGGAAATAGTCGGCAGTGCTTGCCGGTCGGGTACCGTCGGTCGGCTCGACCATCTTCTTCGAGGGATCGACCGGCTTGACCAGGTACGGCGTGACGATGATGACCAGATCGGTCTCGCGCCGCTGATAGGATTTCGAGGAGAACAGCGGACCGAGCACCGGCAGCTTGCCGATCCCGGGCACCCGCGATGTCGTGATGTCGTTCTGCGACTGCAGAAGGCCGGCAATCATGAAGCTCTGGCCGTTCTTGAGATCGACCGATGTCCTGGCGCGGCGCACGATGAAAGCCGGAATGGAAATGCCGCTGCTGACCTGGATGGAAGCAGACGGGTCGATCGACGACACTTCCGGCGCGATATCGAGGCTCACCAGGCCGTCCTTGAGCACCGTCGGCGTGAAATCCAGGCCGACGCCGTATTTCTTGTAGGTGACACTGATCTTGCCGTTGTCTTCCGAAACCGGAATCGGAAACTCGCCGCCGGCGAGGAAGCTCGCCGTCTGGCCCGAACGGGCAATCAGGTTCGGTTCCGCGAGCCGCCGCGCCAGGCCGCGTTCCTCCAGCGCCTTGATGGCGATATCGATTGACAAGCCGTTCGACAGCAGGCTGCCGATGATCTCACCGGTGCCTGCGCCAGTTACGCTCCCCCCATCCGGATTCAGCACGACTTTGCGGTTGCCGATGCCATAGGCGAAATTGGCAGAGTATTTGGCACCGAGGTCCTGACCGGCCTGGCGGTTGATCTCGACGAAGCGGACGTTGAGCTGCACCTGTTGCGACGACGAGATGTTGACCGAATTGATAACTTCTTCGTTGCCGGAAAAGCGCGACGCGATCTTGCTCGCCTTGTCAGCTGCGACGGCATCGTCGGCCTCGCCCGACAACACGACACGGCCGTTTGCCGAACCGACCTTGATCTTGGCATCCGGCACGCTGGCGCGGATGGTGCTGGCCAACTGGTCGGTGTCCAGCGTCACCTCGATGTCGATGGTACCGACAAGCTGCTTGTTCTGGTCGAACAGGGCAATGCCAGTTGTCCCGAGATTGTTGCCCAGCACATAGAAGGACTTGTCGGTCAGCGGATTGACGTTGGCGATCTCCGGATCGCCGATGACGATCTGGTAGAAGGCCGCGCTCGTCATGATCGTCTTCGGCTTGCCCTTGGCGACCTTGATCGAGGCATTCTTGTTCGCCGAGACATAGACGACGTCATTGCCCGCCCTTGCCGGCGCGGCGAAGCCGAACATAGCCAGCGACGCCGCCAACGCGATCACGCCAGGAAGGCGCCATCCGCCGGCCGTCCGAAATGCATCAAACCCGAACATGTTGTCCCCGTCCCGCCGGTCCCCACCGGCTATTGCTGCAGTTCCTGCGGTGGTTCCCGTGACGGAACCTTGTATTCTTCGACCTTCTCGCCGCGCGTCACGATCACCGTCTTGAATTTCGGCTCGTCGGATCCCTTCGTCGCGGCGCTGACAAGCGAGGCGGCGCTCGCCTGTACCTTTGCGGCGGCTGAACCGCCGAAGGAAGAGATGGTCGTAAGCCCGCCATTGCCGGTGGTTGCGTCGGCGGCGGACCGCAGTGACAACGACAGCGTGCCGACGGTACGGGCCAACGCCACCTTCTGCGCCCCTTCGTCGGTGACTTCGAGGGTCACGGAATTGGCGACCTGCGGCGCGGTCTTGCGCTCGTCGGCGCCTTGCCCGACCGAAAGCACCTTGGCATCGGAGACGACGACCTCGGACGTCACCGTCGAGCCGGCCGCCCCTTGAGCATTCTTGGATACTTCCTGGATGTCTCCCGCGTCGCGCGTCAGGACGACGTCGACCCGGTCTCCCGGCGTGACGAAGCCGCCGACACCGGCAATTTCGTCGGTGCGGATGGTGACGGCCCGCATCCCGGGCGACAGCATGTTGGAAAGCGTGGCGCGACCATTCGGTCCCGACAGCTTGGTGAGCAGCACCGGTTCATTGACCTCGATCGGCGACAGCACGACACGGCTGCCATCGGCAAGCAGCTTGTCGATCGTCGGGAAAGCGCCTTGCGGCAACGAATCCTGCGGCCACGGAATCTCCGCCAGTTGTGGCCGTCCGAGCTCCATTCCGTATCGCAGTGGCGCTTGAGCCACCACGATGGTCTTGAACTCGACTTTGGGCTGCTGCGGAGCTTCGACCGTGACCACCTTGACCTCGGACTGAGCCTTTGCCTGGCTCTTGACCCAGAAGTCCGCCGCAAAGATCGAGATCGCGCCGAAGACGGCTGCGATACCGATCATGGTTATGGCTCTGCCCCGCACAACGAAACCCCTGACGCCCGTGGTCTTTTGTTAGTTGGACCCCACGCTTAGGCGTTAATGTTAAAGAATCGGGAATCCGGCGACCCGCCGATCGCCCTATTTCACCCGGCTTGGTTATCGAATGGTTTTGGAATAAGAGACAGTTTGAACCCTGAACGGAACAGGAACTCGTTCACCCGCCAAAAGCGTGGCAGTATCGAGACGTGATTCGCATTACCGGACGCTAGGCCAGCATGGACGACAGCAACGATCTCTTCGGCAAGATGGAAAAGCCCGCACAGCCGCGTGCGCCCTCGCGTCCCGCCGATCCGCTCGTGCAAGCCGCGAAGCGCTCGACCGCCGCTCGCGACGGCAGCGAGAGCTATAGCGCCGCCGATATCGAGGTGCTGGAAGGTCTCGAGCCGGTGCGACGCCGTCCGGGCATGTATATCGGCGGTACCGACGACAAGGCGATGCATCACCTGTTCGCCGAGGTTATCGACAATTCGATGGACGAAGCCGTGGCCGGCCACGCCACCTTCATCGATGTCGAGCTTTCCGCCGACGGCTTCCTGACCGTCACCGACAATGGCCGCGGCATCCCGGTCGATCCGCATCCAAAATTCAAGAAGCCGGCGCTCGAAGTCATCATGACGACCCTGCATTCGGGCGGCAAGTTCGACTCCAAGGTCTATGAGACCTCGGGCGGCCTGCACGGTGTCGGTGTTTCGGTGGTCAATGCGCTGTCCGACCATCTCGAGGTCGAGGTCGCGCGCGGCCGCCAGCTCTACCGACAGCGTTTTTCCCGCGGCGTCCCGGTCAGTGGCCTCGAGCATCTGGGCGAAGTTCATAACCGCCGCGGCACGAGGACACGCTTCCACCCCGACGAGCAGATCTTCGGCAAGGGTGCTGCCTTCGAGCCGGCTCGGCTTTATCGCATGGCGCGCTCGAAGGCCTATCTGTTCGGCGGCGTCGAGATCCGCTGGACCTGCGATCCGTCGCTGATCAAGGAGAAGGACCAGACGCCGGCCAAGGCCGAGTTTCATTTCCCCGGCGGCCTGAAGGACTATCTCAAGGCGACGCTGGGCGACGAGTTCCAGGTCACGCGCGAGGTTTTTGCCGGCAAGAGCGACAAGCAGGGTGGCCACGGTTCGCTGGAATGGGCGGTGACCTGGTTCGGCGGCGACGGGTTCCTCAACTCCTACTGCAACACCATCCCGACCCCCGAAGGCGGCACGCATGAGGCCGGTTTCCGCAACGTGCTGGCGCGCGGACTGCGCGCCTATGCCGACCTGATCGGCAACAAGCGCGCCTCGATCATCACCACCGAGGACGTGATGATCTCAGCCGCCGGCATGCTGTCGGTGTTCATCCGCGAGCCGGAATTCGTCGGCCAGACCAAGGACAGGCTGGCGACCATCGAGGCAATGCGCCTCGTTGAAAACGCCATCCGCGATCCGTTCGACCATTGGCTCGCCGACAATCCGCAGGAAGCCTCGAAGCTTCTCGAATGGGTCATCGCGCGCGCCGACGAGCGCGTGCGCCGCCGCCAGGAAAAGGAAGTCTCGCGCAAAAGTGCTGTGCGCAAGCTGCGCCTCCCGGGCAAGCTCGCCGACTGCACGCAGAATGCGGCGGCCGGCGCCGAAATCTTCATCGTCGAAGGCGACTCGGCCGGCGGCTCGGCCAAGCAGGCGCGCGACCGCGCCAGCCAGGCGGTGCTGCCGCTGCGCGGCAAGATCCTCAACGTCGCGAGCGCCGGCAACGACAAGCTCGCCGCCAACCAGCAGATCTCCGATCTCATCCAGGCGCTCGGCTGCGGCACGCGCTCGAAATACCGCGACGAGGACCTGCGCTACGACCGGGTGATCATCATGACCGACGCCGACGTCGACGGCGCGCATATCGCTTCCCTGTTGATCACCTTCTTCTTTCAGGAGATGCCGAACCTGATCCGCGGCGGCCATCTCTACATGGCCGTGCCGCCGCTCTATTCGATCCGGCAGGGCGGCAAGGTCGGCTACGCCCGCGACGACGCGCACAAGGACGAACTGCTGCGCACCGAATTCACCGGACGCGGCAAGGTCGAGATCGGCCGCTTCAAGGGCCTTGGCGAGATGATGGCCTCGCAGCTCAAGGAGACCACGATGGATCCGAAGAAGCGCACGCTTCTGCGGGTCGACGTGATCGACGCCGAGCAGGCCACCAAGGATGCCGTCGACGCGCTGATGGGCACCAAGCCCGAAGCGCGTTTCCGCTTCATCCAGGAGCGCGCCGAATTCGCCGAGACGGACGTGCTGGATATCTGATCGCGGAAGGGTCCATAGAGACTCCTGTACGGAGACGAATGTGACCTGGACGCGTCTGAAAGAGCTTGTCGAGATACCGTTAAGCAGTCTGACGCAGCCGACCCGTTCGGACTGGATCTTTGCCCTGCGCACGGTTTCGGCCGGGCTGATTGCGCTGCTTGTTGCCTACGCCTTGAAGCTCGACCATCCGCAATGGGCGATGATGACGGTGTTCATCGTCGCCCAGCCGGTGGCAGGAATGGTGCTGGCGAAGGGCTTCTACCGGCTGCTCGGCACGCTGGCCGGCGGCCTGGCCGCGATCGGCATAACATCCCTGTCCGGCACCAATCCCTGGCTGCTGGTCACTGTCCTGGCGCTCTGGATCGGCATCTGCACGCTCGTATCCTCTCTGTTGCGGAACCCGGAGGCCTATGGCGCAGCTCTTGCCGGCTACACGGCGATGATCATCAGCCTGCCGGCGCTCGGCCAACCGATCGTCGTTGTTGACCTCGCCATCGCGCGCTGCGCCGAGATCGTGCTTGGCATCCTATGCGCCGGTGTGACGAGCCGGCTGATCCTGCCTAAGCTCGCGGCCGACGCCATCATTTCCAGGCTGAAGCGCAGCATCCTCGACCTCGCGGAATATGCTGGGGGCGCCTTTTCCGGCGGCGATCCGGGAAGCCTTGCCGCGCTCCAGCGCAAGCTGATCACCGACGCCCAGACGCTCGCTGAAATGCGCACCTATGCGCGCCTGGAGGCGCCGAGCTTCGCCCCCCGCGCCCACCCGGTGCGGCGCACCATCGGTCAGCTTCTGTGGGCGCTGTCGGCGGCGCGCACGCTGCACAGCCACCGCGCGCCGAAGAATGCGGCGCTCATCCCGATGCGACGCGACCTGAAGGCCTTTGTCGGCGAGTTGGCGGCGACACCCGGCGCGCTCGACGACACGGGCCCCTGGGTAGCGCGGCTCGACGCGATCGCGAGCAAGGCCAGAGAGGTGCCGGCCCTGCCCGACGATGCCGGTACAAACGCTGGCGCCGAGGACAAGGTGGGCACCATAACTCGCCTCACCATTGCCGGCGATTTTGCCGAAGCGCTGAAGCAGGTATTGGACGGCCTGGACGCGCTTCGCTTGCCTGTCTCCCGGAAATCGAATGAGCGAAGCCAACCGGCCCTGGTCGTCCACCGCGACTACCAGGCCGCGTGGCGCAACGCCGTGCGCGCCGCGCTCGCGACGCTGCTCGTCGCGGTCTTCTGGCTGACGACCAAATGGTCGGAAGCCGCCGGCACCGTCATCCTCGTCGCGGTGGTCTCCAGCCTGTTCGCGACGCGCCCCGATCCCGTGCAGTCGGCCTGGGGTTTCTTCACCGGCACTCTGATCGCGCTGCCTTTTGCCTTCCTGGTGGGCCAGATCGCGCTGCCGGCGCTGCCGGGCTTCGGCTGGTTCACGCTCTTCGTCGTGCCGATCCTGGTGCCTGCGGCACTCGGCATGGCCAATCCACGCCATGTCGGCGTCGCCACCGCTTTCGCCATCAACTTCCTCGCCTTCCTCAGCCCGCATCAGCAGATGACCTATGATCCCGGGCCGTTCCTCGCCGGCTCGGCCTCGATCCTGGTCGGCATCCTGATCGCCATCGGCGTCTTCATCGTCGTGCTGCCCGCTGACCCTTGGGTCACCGTGGAGCGTATCTCGCAGGCGATGCGCGAGGATCTGGCGCGGCTTTGCCTGCATGAGCGAATAGCCCGGCGTTCGGCATTCGAAAGCCTCGCCTATGACCGGATCAACCAGCTGATGCCGCAGGTGCAGCGAACGGGCCGCAGGGGCGACCCCATTCTTGGCGGCAGCATCGCCGCCGTCACCGTCGGGCTGGAGGTGCTACGGCTGCGCCATGCGCAACTGAACTCCGCCGTGCCGCGCGAGACAGTCGAATCCATCGGCAATTTTCTGCGCGGCCTGGCGCGCGAATTGTTGTTCCGGCGGCCGGGCGAGCCGCAGACCGCGACCATCGCTGTGGCAAGGCAATATGCGGCCAGCATCGGCGAACGCAGCGATCGGCTCGAAATGCTGCGGATCGCCGCCTCGCTGCGCATCATTGCCGCGGCGATGGAAGACTATCCGGATTTCTTTGCAAGGGGCCGCGCTTGAACAATTCGGGGAGTATCGCATTCAAGTCGGACCGGTTTGGAAATGGTTCCTTGTTGGATTGGTAGACGCTTTTTAGGTTGGGCAGATGGCGCTCAAACGGATGGACAACGTGGGGATCGTCGTCGAAGATCTCGACGGGACAATTGATTTCTTTCGCGAGCTCGGCCTTGAACTCGAAGGGCGGGCCACGATCGAAGGAGAATGGGCTGGACGTGTCACCGGACTGGGCGACCAGCATGTCGAGATTGCCATGATGCGCACGCCGGACGGCCACAGTCGGCTGGAACTGTCCCGCTTCCTCAGGCCACCCGTCGTGGCGGATCACCGCAAATCCCCGGTGAACGCCCTCGGCTACCTCCGCGTCATGTTCGCGGTGGACGACATCGACGACACGCTGGAGAGGCTCCGCAAGCACGGTGCCGAGCTCGTTGGCGAGGTGGTCCGCTATAAGGACGTGTACCGGCTCTGCTACATCCGTGGGCCCGAAGGGCTTCTCATCGGACTTGCCCAGGAACTCAGCTAAGACCTGATATGCGCTAAAGCATGTCTCCCGAAAGTGGGAACCGGTTTCGGGAAAGACATCCATAAAATCAGAAGCCTAATGCGCATCGAGCGAAACTGAAAGATCGCGACGCGCTTTAGGCCGCGGCAATCGCCAGCGCGTGCCCGCGCGCGTTTTCGCGTAGCGCGTCGAGATGGATCGACTTCACCAGCCCGGCGAGATCGCCCTCGGCCGATTGGCCGCCCAGTTCCTTCAGCATCAGCCAGCTCACTTCTTGCACGCCGGCGACACGCCGGCCGTTGGCGACCTCGCGCCAGACTTTCAGCGCGCGCAGGATGATGCCATGCGTCGCCGGCGGAAGTCCGGCGCTGCGGAACAGCGCCTGCAGCGCCACGTCGTGCCCGCCGGCGAGAAGCGCCGTAACCCGCTGCTCGGACTGTCGGGCAAGCGCTACCAGCGTCGAACCGAAGAAGTCGACCTTGCCGTGGGCGATGGTGCGGATGATGAAGCTGGCTGTGAGGTCGCCGCGCAGCCGCAGATGCTCGATCAGCGCGGCATGCTCTTCCATGCGCGTTCCCTCGATCAGCGTCACCGAGGCCTTCACGCAGGCATCTCGCATCAGGCGATCGGCGCGCGCCGCACCCATCATCGCCAGAACCAGCGGCGATCCTTTCAGGGTCTCGCCAAGCTTGACCAGCAGCATATGCCGGCAGTCGGCCGGCAGCCGCCGATCGGCGATCAGCGCCTCGCGCACCAGCGGCATGTGGCCGTGCCGCTCGGCCATGCGGCGGAAGCTGAGCGAAGCAATCTCGGCGCCGCTGTTGCCGATCAGCACGGCGCAGGCCTCCGGCTCGCCGATCTCGGCGATTGCCGCCGCCAGCGACATCGAGACGACCGGACGGTTGGCGATCAGCGTCTGCGTCGCCTTCCGGCCGCAGGCGACACGCTCGACCAGATCGGCATCGGTAAGCAGCGGCGAACGCGCCAATACCAGCGCCGCCACTTCCGGCTGGTCGGCGGCCAGTGCGCGGATCACCTGCGGCGGCGCGTGATGGCTCATCGACAGCGCCTCGGCGAGCGCCAGGCGCACCTTGGCGGAGGCGTCGTCCAGAAGCAGCGTCAGCGCCGCCTCGGCGGCGCAGCGGTCCTCGAACGGCAGATCGGAATTGATATAGGCACGCGCCAGCGCGCTCGCGGCGGCGGCGCGCTCGGAAACCCTTGCCGTATCAATCCATTTTAGAAAGTGCGAAACAACCATGCCGACCAGCTACGCCCTTGCCGGAATGTCCCCGGCCCCTTTGTGAACGGTAGGCTGGAAATGGTTTACGAACGGTTCACCATATTTTTTAACCGGCTTGATGGAGGCGCAGCCAACGCCTATCAAGCGGTGGAATTGCGGGAGATCGATCATGGCCGGACTTTATCTGGAAGAGTTTGCCGTCGGCCACGTCTTCCGCCACACGCTTCGCAAGACCGTGACCGAGAGCGACAACATGCTGTTTTCGGTGATGACACTCAACCCGCAGCCTTTGCACATCGATTTTGACTTCGCCGCGAAAACCGAATGGGGCAAGCCGTTGGTCAACTCCCTGTTCACGCTCGGCCTGATGATCGGTATTTCGGTGAACGACATCACTGTCGGCACAACGGTCGCCAATCTCGGCATGAAGGAAACGATGTTCCCGCACCCCGTCTTCCACGGCGACACCATCCGGGTGGAGACGACGGTCGTCTCCGTGCGCGACTCCAAGTCCAAACCCGATCGCGGCATCGTCGAGTTCGAGCACCGTGCCTACAATCAGAACGACGTTCTTGTCGCCAAATGCACCAGGCAGGCGATGATGCTGAAGAAGGCTGGCTGATGCGCTCGTTGCTGTTCGTGCCCGGCGATTCCGAGCGCAAGCTGGAAAAGGGATTCGGGGCCGGCGCCGACGTGGTCATCGTCGATCTCGAGGATTCCGTCGCCGGCACGAACAAGGTTGCGGCGCGCGCGACCGCGGCCGGCTTCATCTCGAACCGAAGGCGCCGGGCAGGTCCCGCTGTCTATGTGCGGGTCAACGACCTGTCCACTGGCCTCACCGACGACGACCTCGCGGCCCTCGTGCCTGCAAAGCCCGACGGCATCATGCTGCCCAAGTCGAACAGCGGGCAGGACGTCCAGCAGCTGGCGGCGAAGCTGAGGGTGCATGAAGCCGAAAACGGGTTGCCGGATGGCGCCACAAGAATCCTGCCGATCATCACCGAAACCGCATCCGGCGTGCTGGCAGCGGCAAGCTATACCGGAGCAAGCGCGAGGCTCGCTGGCCTGACCTGGGGCGCGGAGGATTTGTCGGCGGCGATCGGCGCGCGGACAGCCCGCGACGAGAACGGCCGCAATACCGACGTGTTTCGCCTGGCGCGCAGCATGACCATCCTGGCGGCGGGAGCGGCCGAAGTTGCTGCTATCGACACCGTCTTTCCCGATTTCCGTGACATGGCCGCCTTCGAGCAAGAGTGCCGCGAGGCCGAGCGCGACGGCTTCACCGGCAAGATGGCGATCCATCCGGCGCAGGTGCCGGTCATCAACGCCGCCTTCACGCCGTCCGACCAAGCGGTCGAGCGAGCTCAGGCAATCGTGGACGCCTTCGCGGCGGCGGGAAACCCGGGCGTCGTCGGCATCGACGGAAAAATGTATGACAGGCCGCATCAGCGGCTGGCCGAGCGCTTGCTGGCCCGCGCCAAGGCTGCGGTCAGACCTGCGTGATCCCACTACCAAACCGACGGGATCAGCTTGTAGCGAACGCGAGCGACGCCACTCCAATGCCACCTTCGGCGTTGGCGCCTCGAAGCAGGGCCAACCGCTCGCGCCACCCGCAGATCACTCACCCCGCCCAAGGGCCGGCATAGTCGGCATAAAGCTTTGCCGGATCAGGCCGCGGCCGCTCCGGCGCCGGCCCTTGATAGGAACCGATATGGACGAAGCCGACGACGCGCTCCTGCGGCGAGAGCCCGAGGATCGCCCTGCCCTCCGGCACGTCGGAGTACCAGTTGCTGATCATGTTGGTGCCGTAGCCCAGCGCGTTCGCCGCGATCATTAGGTTCATGGCCGCCATGCCACCCGACAGGAACATCTCCCACTGCGGGATCTTCGGGTTCTCCTTCGGCACAGACACGACGCCGATCACCAGGGGCGCCCGCGAGAAACGCGCCAGTTCCTGGTTGCGCCTGCCCTCCGGCAATGGCCCTTCGCGCTGCTCGGCAAGTGCGGCCAGCTTCTTGCCGATCTCGACACGCGCCTCGCCGCGGTAGAGGATGAAGCGCCAGGGCTCGAGACGGCCATGGTCGGGAACGCGCGAGGCCGCCGCAATCATCGTCGCGATCTCGGCATCGCTCGGCGCCGGCTCCTTGAGGTCGGTGATCGGCGCGGAATTGCGGGTGAGCAGGAAGTTGATGATCGGCGACGCCATGGGCGCAAGTCTCCTAAGCATTCTATAGCGTTCAATTTTGAGCTGAAGCGCGCCATCGGGAGGTCGGGCGGCTCGGGCGGTGGCGTTTTGCGCCGGATAAAGAGCTATCGGCGCAAGGCCTCGAACTCTTAAGCCTTGAAATTGCCACCGCCTTGGGCTTCAACGCAAGGCATGTTTGAGGGGACCCTGCGCCTTTTGGTGATCGCACTCGTCGCTGCGTTCTTCGCGGTGCCGGTTTCCTTCGCGCTGGCCCAGAACGCCAACGATGTCGGCGACATCAAGCTTCCTGGCATTTCGAGCTACGCGACGCCGAAGACAGGAGCACCGCTGGCGCTTGGCAATGGCGGCGCCATCACCCTTTCGGCGCAACTGACCGACAAGGGCTCCGACATCACGCGCGGCATCGTCTGGCGGGTGTTCAAGCCGCAGCCGTCCGGCGACGGCAAGCTTCCGATGGTGGCCTCAGCCCATGGCGGCACGGCGGTGTTCCAACTCGACCCCGGCAGCTATCTCGTCCACGCCTCTTATGGACGCGCCGGCGCCACCAAGCGCATCACCGTCGGCAAGGACGCCAAGCGTGAAAGCCTCGTGCTCGATGCCGGCGGTTTGAAGCTCGACGCGGTGACATCCGGTGGCGCCCCCATCCAGTCGAAGAAACTGCGCTTCTCGATCTATGAAGGCCATCCCGCCGCCAATGGCGACCGCGCGCTGATCGCCCCCGACGTGGCGCCGAACACCGTGGTTCGGCTGAACGCCGGCACCTACCACGTCGTCTCCACCTACGGTGCGGTCAACGCCGTGATCCGCTCCGACATCCGCGTCGAGGCCGGCAAGCTGACCGAGGCAACCGTCGAGCACCGCGCCGCCGAAATGACCATGAAGCTGGTGCGCGAGCCCGGCGGCGAAGCCATCGCCGACACGTCCTGGTCTTTGCTCAACGAGAGTGGCGATCCGATCAAGGAAGCGGTTGGGGCCTTCGCCTCGATGGTGCTGGCCGAAGGCCAGTACACCATCATCGCCAAGAACCGCGACCGCATCTACCAAAAGGATTTCACGGTCGTGGCCGGCCAGAACCAGGAAATCGAGGTTCTGGCCAACGAACAGTCCGCCATCGATCCCGAGGAAGGCGCGGATTAATCGCTTTTATTCAGGCCGCTTTGCGCATCCGCTTTTTGCAGGAACGGCACCCGGCCGCGCTGCGCAGAAGGCGACTCCAGGTCGAAGACCGCTCGATAGAGGCGATCGAGCAGCGCCTTGCGGTCGCCCAGCGGATCGAGATCGCTCCACCTCAGCACATCGCCGATTCGCACATCGATCGCCTTGCCTGACAAGCGGGCGAACTCGCGGATGAGCAAGGAAGTGCGCAGCGTGAGCGACGCCTTGCCGATGAACTTCGCCACGCGGTTGTCGCGCTCGGCCATGTTCATCGGGCCGCTGACGAGGTGGAACAGGCGGCCATTCTGGCCGGAGAAGTGCATCGGGATGACCGAGGCCTTGGCGTCCTGGATGAGCTTGGCCGGGAACATCTTCCACGGCAGGTCGACGGCGCGGCCAAAGCCCTTGGGCGCCGTGGCGACGCCGCCGGCCGGGAAGACGACGATGGTGACGCCGTCCTTCAACAGCCGCACCGCCTCGTGACGCACAGCCATGTTGTTCTTCATCGCTTCCTTCGTTTCGGAAAAATCGATGGGCAGTGAATAGGGCTCCATCTCGCGGATTCGGAGCAGATCCTTATGGATCATGACCCGGAAAGGCCGGCCGAGCTGCTCGACCAGCGACAGCACCGCTATGCCGTCACCGATGCCGAAGGGATGGTTGGCGACGATCACCAGCGGCGTGTCCGGCAGCGCCGCTGGCGGCCATTGCACGACGTTGCGGACCTCGACGTCGATCAGTTCCAGCATGCGGCTGAACACACGGTCGCCGGTCGGCACCACCTGGCGGCGCCAGAAATCATAAAGCACTGCAAAACGGTCGCGGCCCGACAGGCCCTCGACGGAATGGATGAACCAGCGCGTCAGCATCGGCTGATGCGGGTTGGCGTAGGAGAGCTCGGGAAAACGTCTTTCCCGCGGTTTCAATTTGAGCATGGCGGCTCGTTACAGGGCTGGCGTGACAGACATATGAAAATGGCGGTGGACCGGCTACCGCCATTTCAGGACGCGTTGGTATGTCAGGCTGCCGCGCGACGCTTGCGATCCGGCGAGACCGCTTCGTCGGCGAGAGCCTTCACAGCGTCCTCGAGCTTCAGCGTTTCCTGGTCACGGGAGCCCAGCCGGCGGACATTGACGGTTTCTTCCTCGGCCTCGCGCTTGCCGCAGACGAGGATGGCCGGGACCTTGGCCAGCGAATGCTCGCGCACCTTGTAGTTGATCTTCTCGTTGCGAAGGTCGGCTTCGGCGAGCAGTCCCGCCGCCTTGAGCCGCTCGACCACCTTCAAGGCGTACTCGTCCGCATCCGACGTGATCGTCGCCACCACCACCTGCAGCGGCGCGAACCATAGCGGAAAATGGCCGGAATAGTTCTCGATCAGGATGCCGAGGAACCGCTCCATCGAGCCGCAGACGGCGCGATGCACCATCACCGGCTGCTTCTTTTCCGAATCCGAGCCGATATAGAAAGCGCCGAAGCGTTCCGGCAGGTTGAAGTCGACCTGCGTGGTGCCGCACTGCCATTCGCGGCCGATGGCGTCCTTCAGCACATATTCGAATTTCGGGCCGTAGAAGGCGCCCTCGCCCGGATTGATCGAGGTCTTGATACGGTTGCCGGAGCGCGTGCGGATCGTCTCCAGCACATTGCTCATGATCGCCTCGGCATGGTCCCAGGCCTCGTCGGTGCCGACGCGCTTGTCCGGCCGCGTCGACAGCTTCACGCTGACCTCGTCGAAGCCGAAATCGGCATAGGTCGACAGGATCAGGTCATTGATGCGCAGGCATTCGGCCGCCAGTTGCTCCTCGGTGCAGAAGATATGCGCATCGTCCTGCGTGAAGCCGCGCACGCGCATTAGCCCATGCAGGGCGCCAGACGGCTCGTAGCGATGCACATTGCCGAACTCCGCAAGTTTTACGGGCAGTTCGCGGTATGACTTCAACCCATGCTTGAAGATCTGCACATGGCCGGGACAGTTCATCGGCTTCAGGGCGAAGACACGGTCGTCATCAGTGTCGTCACCGGCGACGGTCACCTTGAACATGGCGTCGCGATACCAGCCCCAATGTCCCGACGTCTCCCACAGGCTCTTGTCGAGCACCTGCGGCGCGTTGACTTCCTGATAGCCGTGCTCATCCAGGCGGCGGCGCATGTAGTTGATGAGGTTCTGCACCATCTTCCAGCCCTTGGCGTGCCAGAAGACGACGCCCGGCCCCTCTTCCTGGAAATGGAACAGGTCCATTTCCCGGCCGAGCTTGCGGTGATCGCGCTTCTCGGCCTCTTCCAGCAACGTCTGGTAGGCGTCGAGCTGCGCCTGGTCAGCCCAGGCGGTGCCGTAGATGCGCGTCAGCATCGGATTGTTAGAGTCGCCGCGCCAGTAGGCGCCGGCCACCTTCATCAGCTTGAAGGCGTTGCCGATCTGCCCGGTCGAAGCCATGTGTGGACCGCGGCAGAGATCGAACCAGTCGCCCTGCGCGTAGATCTTGAGGTCCTGATCCTCGGGGATGGCGTCGATCAACTCGAGCTTGTAGCGCTCGCCCTTCTCGGCGAAGACCTTCTTCGCCTTCTCGCGCGACCAGACTTCCTTGGTGAACGGCTTGTTGCGCTGGATGATCTCGCGCATCTTCTTCTCGATCACCGGGAAATCGTCCGGCGTGAATGGCTCGTTGCGCGCGAAGTCGTAATAGAACCCGTTCTCGATCACCGGCCCGATCGTCACCTGCGTTCCCGGCCACAATTCCTGCACGGCCTCGGCCAGCACATGCGCCGTATCGTGGCGGATCAGCTCCAGCGCGCGCGGATCCTCGCGGGTGATGATCTCGACCTTGCCGGACGTGCCGAGCGGATCGGAAAGATCGCGAACCGTGCCGTCGAGGCTGTAGGCCACAGCCTTCTTGGCCAGCGACTTCGAGATCGATTCGGCAAGGGCAGCACCGGTCATCGCCGCGTCGTAGCCGCGGACGGAACCATCGGGAAATGTCAGGGAAACGGAATTCGGCATCAAGGTTCTCCTATCCAGTCCCGCAAACGAGCGCGGGTGGTGAAAATGCATGTCGCAGGTTGAGTTGCTGCATGCAGAGTGTTAGCCGGAGGCGTCCGGCAGCGGCAGTCTTTTATGAGGAGTTTCCGCCGCCGTAAAGCTGCAAGCTGTTCTACTTGACGAGGCCGGGCAGGTCTTTCAGGAACGCCGCCCGCGTCGCAAGCCCTTTCGGCTGGTCGGTGCGCTTGGCGTCGACGACGAGCCTTGCAAAGACGATGCGACGGCCGTCCTTCTCGGCCCAGCCGACGAACCAGCCGAGCGATCGCCTGCCGTCCTGGCCAAGCCTGGTGCTGCCGGTCTTGCCCTGCACCGTCCAGTCTCCTGCCGCGAAGCTCGGCAGGATCGACCTGGTCATCTCATGCGCCCTCGCCGACACCGGCATCTTGCCCGCGAGCAGTTGGCGCAGGAACGTCGCCTGCTCGACCGGCGATATCTCGAGCGAGGAATTGATCCAGGATTGCGTCAGCCCATTGTCCTTGCCGGCATCGCCCGAGACATCCCTGTTGCCATAACCGAATTTCGACACGTAGCCGGCGAACTTCTCGGCGCCGAGACGCCGCGCGATCTCGCGCGAATACCAGACTATGGAATCGCGTTCCCAGATCGTCGGATCGACGGTCTTCTGGTCGCGCTTCGCCGCCTTGAATTCCGGCTTGTAATCCCAGCTCGGCGTGTGCTGATCGCCCAGGATACCGGCATCGTAGCCGATCAGCGCCAGGGGCACCTTAAACGTCGAGGCCGGGCTGACCCGCTGGTCGCAGACGCCGTCCTGGTAAAGCGTGGCGCCGCTTTGCGCATCCTGGATCAGCGTGCAGCGGATGTCGTTGAGCGGCGCCGACTGCGCCCGCACCGGCAAGCCGAGCATCCAGGCCAGAAGGAAAAGGACGATGGCAAAAATGAAGGGATAGCGGTCCATATGGCGCATGGCGAAGTCACTCCGGTATGAGATTACAGGAGCGACTTAACGAGGCGTCTTGTCTCGATTTTGTCTCAAATTCGCAGTGTTTGTGCAGCTTCGCGTTAACCCTACCGGATCGCTAAAATCGGTCGCGCGTGACGTCTTAGCGATCAGATTTCGGAGTCGCTGCGCTTCTTCCCGATGCGCCAGTAGCGCCAGGGCATGAACCAGACATAGCGCGCCGCAAGCGTCTCCGGCACGCGGTCGATGCCATGCGTTCCGAAAGGCCCGCAGCGCATGACCCGGAACAGCCCCATCCAACCGCCGGCCCACAGGCCATGGCGGGCGATCGCCTCATGCGCGTATTCCGAGCAGGTCGGCAGGTGCCGGCAGCTGTTGCCGACGAAGCCGGAGAGCGTCAGCTGATAAAGGCGCACGAGCAACGTGCCGAGCACGCGCCCAGGCGTCTTGCGCCATGGCCCCGGCCAGTTGCGCCCGCGCTGTATCGGCCGGACGCCATGTGTATGCCCGCAATGATCGCCCATCGCTCCGCAGCCTGTTTCCCTGCGCGATAGATGTGGGCTTCGGCACCGAAACGCAATGCCCTCAACGCCTGGAGCGCCGGACTGGATGGCTGCCGGTCCATGGGCGATGGTGAACGGGAAGATCGCGGCGGTCATGGGGGCCGTCGCGCACGACTTCACCGTGCCATTGGAAGGTCGCTATCCGTATCATGTTGCTGAAAATGGCCAGGAACTCGTTCATGGCAGGTCTCCTTTGAGGCGGACTAGACTGCCGCTGGCCTTCCTCCTCAAACGAGTATAATTTCCTTCTCGGATAACTTGAGGTTATGCGAATGAAGCGGGGCCGCCTGCCGCTGACGGCATTGAGAAGCTTCGAGACGGCCGGCAGGCATCTGAGCTTCAGCCGGGCGGCCGAAGAGCTTTATGTCTCGCAGGCCGCGATCAGCCGGCAGATCCGCGAGCTCGAAAGTTTTCTGCGCCGGCCACTGTTTCTGCGTCTCCACCGGCGCGTCGAACTGACGGATGCAGGGCATCGACTACTCGACCAGTTGGTGAAAAGCTTCGACGAGATCGACCGTGTGCTTTCCGAGCTCACGGCCTCGCCAGCGCAGGCGATTGTCCGCGTCAGCGTCGAACCGGCCCTTGCCGCCATATGGCTGCTGCCGCGGCTCAATCGTTTTCGCCAACTTCGACCCGATATCGACGTTTCCCTTGAAGTCGATCCACGGCCGATCGAGTTCCGCAGCGATCAGCCCGAACTCGCTCTTCGTTTCAGCGCGCACACTACCTCATGGCCGCGCAGCGAGGCCGAGCGTCTAGCCTCGACTGTCGATTCACCGGTACTGTCGCCGGCGCTGCTTGCCGCCGGGCCTCCGCTGGAAAAGCCGATCGACCTTCGCCACTACACGCTGCTGCACGAGGAAAACCGCCAGGGTTGGGCGCGCTGGTTCCAGGCAGCCGGCGTGCCCGCCGACGCAGTGCCAGCGCGTGGCCCGATGCTGGCCGATGTCTCGCTTTCGAAGCAAGCTGCGCTGCTTGGACATGGCGTGGCGCTCGGCGATCTCCTGCAGGTCGGCGAGGAGCTCGCTTCGGGGACTTTGATCAAGCCGTTCCATATCGATGTCGCGTCCGGCGCCTACTGGCTGGTGGCCAGGAGCTTGAAGAACCTGCCGGAGCCAGCAAAGGCTTTTGCTGACTGGATCCGAAGTGAATTCGCTGCGACCAGGAGAACGGCCTAAGCCCTTTCCTCAAGCCGCCTGTCCGGCGCGCTTCTTCTCGATCTGGCCGATCGCATCGACCACCGCGTCGAAGGTCAGCATGGTGGAGGCGTGGCGGGCCTTATAGTCGCGCACCGGTTCCAGATATTTGAGGTCGGCGAAGCGGCCTTCCGGTGGCGCGCCGTTTTCCTTCAGCATCTTCAGCATGGTTTCGCGCACGGCGCGCAATTCGTCGGCGCTGGCGCCGACCACATGCTGGGCCATGATCGACGACGAGGCCTGGCCAAGCGCGCAGGCCTTCACGTCATGGGCGAAATCGGTCACCACGTCGCCGTCCATCTTCAGGTCGACGGTCACAGTCGACCCGCACAATTTGGAGTGCGCCCTGGCCGTCGCGTCGGCGTCGTCGAGCCGGCCGATCCGCCCGATGTTTCCGGCGAAGCCGAGAATTTTCGCATTGTAGACGTCGTCGATCATATTTTTCCAATCCGTGGCCGCCCAGCGAACAGGCTTTGCCGCTCTCGCGTCTTCCTTTCGCTCCGCTAGGACCATATATAATGACCGCAGTCGGGCATCGACAAGCCATTGTTCTTGCCCATCTGTTCACGCCGCTTGCGGGATGGAAATGGGCGATTTTCACCCAAAAGGTCGTGGTCCGTTCAACTCGTCCCACCCCTGAGTGGGACTACGGGAGACGCCTTTATGGATGCCGTCATCAAGAAAATCATGCCCCCATCCGAATATCTGGAGAAGCCCGTCACCGACCGGCCGAGCGAAGCTGAGGTCGAAGCCGCCGTGCGCACGCTGTTGCGCTGGACCGGCGACAATCCGGACCGCGAAGGGCTTGTCGACACGCCGAAGCGTGTCACCAAGGCATTTCGCGAAATGTTCAATGGCTACGACATGTGCCCGGCCGACGAGCTTGGCCGCACCTTCGAGGAAGTCGCCGGCTATGACGATCTCGTCATCGTCAGGGACATAAAGTTCCATTCGCATTGCGAGCACCACATGGTGCCGATCATCGGCAAGGCGCATGTCGGCTATCTGCCGGACGGCAAGGTCGTCGGCCTGTCGAAGATCGCGCGCGTGGTCGACATCTTCGCCCACCGCCTGCAGACGCAGGAAGCGATGACCGCGCAGATCGCCGGCGTCATCCAGGACGTGCTCAACCCGCGCGGAGTCGCCGTCATGCTCGAGGCCGAGCATATGTGCATGGCCATGCGCGGCATCCGCAAGCAGGGCTCGACCACCCTGACCTCTACCTTCACCGGCGTTTTCAAGGATACGCCCGAGGAGCAGGTCCGCTTCGTTACCATGGTGCGCGCAGGCGGCTGATTTGCCGGCCGTCGCCGGCCAAAACACATAAGGACCGGCGATGTCGGCACTGCAATTCCCGAAACCTTCATCCGACAAGAAAGCGCTGGAGGAAGGCTCAGTCCTTTCTCCGCGCTTTGACGCCGCGGGCCTCGTCACCGTCGTCGTCACCGACGCCGGTGACGGCATGCTGTTGATGGTCGCGCATATGAATGCCGAGGCGCTGGCGCTTACGCTGGAGACCGGCATTGCTCACTACTGGTCGCGCTCGCGCAGCGCCCTGTGGAAGAAGGGCGAGACCTCGGGCAATTTCCAGCACGTCGTCGAGATGCGCACGGATTGTGACCAGGACGCGATATGGTTGCGCGTGAAAGTGTTGGGCCACGACGCAACCTGCCACACCGGACGGCGTTCTTGTTTTTATCGGACGGTGGGGCTGAATGACGGCAAAGCGACGCTTGCCGGCGACGGCAGCAGGCCGCTGTTCGATGCGGAAGAGACGTATCGGAAGCCGGTGTGAACCATTCAATATTCACAAACCACTCAGATTCACTATTCTCAAATATCCTTGCGGTAGAAGGGATATGGGACAAGGGGAGATCGTGATGCTCGAATGGGCGTCATTGCGCAGCAGACCTGACGTTCGGGAGGCCAATGGGCCCGCATCGTCCGGGGGCTTGCCCGATCCTAAGCCCGGCAGGAAAACCGGCATCTCGCTGGCGCTGGGTGGCGGATGCGCCCGCGGCTGGGCCCACATCGGCGTGTTGCGCGCGCTTGACGAAGCCGGCATCGAAGTGTCGATGATCGCCGGCACCTCGATCGGTGCCCTGGTGGGCGGCTGTTATCTCGCCGGCAAGCTCGACGAGCTGGAGGAGTTCGCCAGAAGCCTGACCAAACGGCGCATTTTCGGCCTGCTCGACCTCAATCTGCGCGGCAGCGGCCTGTTCGGCGGCATGAAGCTCGATCAGCGCCTGCGCGAGCATCTCGACGGCGCCCGCTTCGACGACCTGTCGAAACCCTTCGTCGCCGTCGCTTCTGAAATCCGCACCGGCCATGAGATCTGGCTGTCGAGCGGCTCGCTCGTCACCGCCATGCGCGCTTCCTATGCGCTGCCCGGCGTCTTCGAGCCGGTGGCCTGCAACGGCCGCATGCTGGTCGACGGCGCGCTGGTCAATCCGGTGCCGGTCTCGGTCTGCCGCGCCTACGAGCAGCCGCTCGTCGTGGCGGTCAACCTGCATTACGACCTGTTTGGACGCGCCGCCGTTATCAAGCACAGCGCCGGCGAGCTGGTCGTCGAGAAAGACGCGCCGCGACCCGGCCAGATCAACCCTCAATCACACCAGACGCGGCTTGGCATCACCGGCGTCATGGTGGAGGCCTTCAACATCATCCAGGATCGGATTTCGCGCGCTAGGCTCGCTGGCGACCCGCCGGATATGTCGCTGCAGCCGAAGCTCAGCCATATCGGCCTCACCGAATTCCACCGCGCCGACGAGGCGATCAGCCTCGGCTACCAGGCGACGATGTCCCAGATCAGCGAACTGACCCGGCTACAGTCCGTTCTGGTCTGACAAACCTTAAGCTAGCGCCGCATCGCTGATGCGAAACTGCACTGTGCGGTTGCCGTTCCAGTAGTTGCCCGACAGCGAACCGGCGATATGGACGGTCCTGCCCCTGTTCTTGAACAGGAATTCGCCCAGCGCGGTGTCGACGGCACGGAACGCTATGGCCTGGATGTTGCCGCCGCTTTGCGATTGCAGGTCCACTCGAATGTGATTGGTGCCGATCGCGCGCGCATCGGCCAGCCGGTGCCGCGGCAGCACGAAGACCGGCGCGATATGCCCGGCACCGAACGGGCCGGCTTTCTCCAGCGCGTCGAGCAGCGCGATCGTAGCGCCCTCGGCGGCCAGGGCGCCGTCGATTGCCAGGCTCTCCTCATTCTGCAGCCGGAACACATCGGCCGCGGCGCGCTCCTCGAAGAAGGCGCGCAACTCGCCGAGCTTGGCGCGCTCGACGGTGATGCCGGCGGCCATCGCATGGCCGCCGCCCTTGACGATCAGCCCGGCATCCGCCGCCTCGCGCACCAGCCGGCCAAGGTCGAAGCCAGTCACCGAGCGACCGGAGCCCGTGCCGATGCCGGTCGAATTGAAGGCGATGGCAAAGGCCGGCCGGCGCGCGTAGTCCTTGAGCCGGGAGGCGATCAGCCCGACAATTCCCGGATGCCAGCTGTTGCTGGCAGTGACGATGATGGCCGGACCGTTGCCGCCGGCAAGCTCGGCATCGGCCTCGGCGCGCGCCTGCGCCAGCATCTCCTGCTCCATCTGCTGCCGTTCCTGGTTCAACCGGTCGAGCGTCTCGGCAATGCTTGCTGCCTCGATGGGATCGTCGGTGGCCAAAAGCCGGCTGCCGAGTGCCGCATCACCAATGCGGCCGCCGGCATTGATGCGCGGGCCGATCAGGAAGGACAAATGGAACGTGTTGATCGGCTCGCCGATGCGCGAGACCCGCGCCAGCGCCGCCAACCCCTCATTCTTCTGCTGGCGCGCCACCTGCAGCCCCTTGACCACGAAAGCACGGTTGACCCCGGTGAGCGGCACCACGTCGCAGACCGTAGCCAGCGCCACGAGGTCAAGCAGTGAAAGCAGATCGATCGGCGCGGCGTTCGGCAACCTTTCGCGCAGCACCTTGGCCGTCTGCACCAGGCACAGGAAGACGACGCCGGCGGCGCACAGATGTCCTTGCCCCGACAAATCGTCTTCGCGATTGGGATTGACCACCGCGTTCGCCGCTGGCAGCGGGCCGCCGACCTGATGATGGTCGAGCACCACGACGTCGGCACCGGCTTCCCTGGCCGCCTCGATCGAGGTCGCGCTGTTGGTGCCGCAGTCGACGGTGACGATCAGCTTTGCGCCGCGCGAGATCAGCTCTCGCATCGCTTCCGGATTGGGTCCATAGCCCTCGAAGATGCGGTCCGGGATGTAGATCTCCGACGGCACCGAAAAATGCGTGAGAAAGCGTTTCAGGAGCGCCGACGAGGCGGCGCCATCGACGTCGTAGTCGCCGAAGATTGCCACTTTCTCGCGCGCGACGATCGTATCGGCCAACCGTGCCGCGGCTTTCTCCATGTCGGTCAGCGATGCCGGATTAGGCAAAAGCTCGCGAATGGTCGGGTCGAGGAAGCGCTCGGCCTGCTCCGCGCTGACGCCGCGGCCGGCAAGCACCCGCGCGACGATATCGGGCACGCCGTGGCCCTGGGCGATCGCCAAGGCGGCCATGTCCTGCCGCTCGGTCAGCCGGTGTTGCCAGGAAACACCGGTCGCCGACTGCCTGACATCGAGGAAGAACCGTTTCTCGCCCGTCATGCGACGCGCCATCCGCCCATCATCTTTGGGCAGATATCAATATGCGGCGACCGGAGCAATTGCGGGGAAGTGGGCAATTCGGGGAAAACTTTGGAAGGCTTCTTCCGAATTGCCGCAAAAACCTCCAGGCGAGGCGAAATCAGAACTTATCCAGATCCTGGTGGCGCGCCTTGATCTCGCGCACCGTGCGCGAGGACGAGCGCAGCACGATGGTATGCGTGGTGATGAAGGTGCGGCCGAACTTCACCCCGTCGAGCAGATTGCCGTCGGTGACGCCGGTCGCCGCGAACAGCACGTCGCCGCGCGCCATGTCCTGGGCGCGATAGATCCGCTTCGGATCGGAAATGCCCATCTTCTCAGCCCGCGCCAGCTTTTCCGGAGTGTCGAGGATTAGCCGGCCCAGCATCTGCCCGCCGGTGCAACGCAGCGCGGCCGCCGCCAGTACGCCTTCCGGGGCGCCGCCCGTGCCGAGATAAATGTCGATGCCGGTCTCATCCGGATCGGTGGTGTGGATGACGCCGGCGACATCGCCGTCACCGATCAGCCGGATCGCGGCGCCCGTGGCGCGCACGGCGTCAATCAGCTTGGCGTGACGCGGCCGGTCGAGGATGCAGGCCGTGACGTCGGAAACCGCCACACCCTTGGCCTTGGCCAGATTGGCGAGGTTCTCGGCCGGCGAAGCGTCGATGTCGATCAGGCCTTCCGGATAGCCGGGGCCGATGGCGATCTTGTCCATATAGACGTCGGGTGCGAACAACAGGCTGCCCTTTTCCGCGATGGCGATGACCGCCAGTGCGTTGGGCAGGTTCTTGGCGCAGATCGTCGTGCCTTCCAGCGGATCGAGCGCGATGTCGACGGCCGGGCCTTTGCCGGTGCCGACTTCTTCGCCGATATAGAGCATCGGCGCCTCGTCGCGCTCGCCCTCGCCGATGACCACGGCCCTTGATGGCCAGTCGATTGAGCTCCTGGCGCATCGCATCGACCGCCACCTGGTCGGCTGCCTTCTCATCACCGCGCCCGCGCAGCCTGGCGGCCGCGACGGCGGCCCGCTCGGTGACGCGCACCACTTCCATGGTGAGGATCCGGTCGAGGCCGGCAGCGATGTTGGAGGCCATGTTCATGAAGGGCATTCCTCGTTGACTGTTTGCTTCGGACAATCCGTGGTCGAAGGACCCGATGGGTCGTCTCCCGTGGATTGCTCCCGCCTCCCGCCAGAGGCGGACTTCTTCTGGCAAAGCTCCATGACAACGGCAAGACCGCGACTGTCATTTTTTGAAATCACAGCAATATCAATCGATTAAGCGAAGTATGACTAGGGCCGTCCGTCCGGGAAAGGCCGCCGGCATCGTCGACAAAGGCCGCATAACATCAACGGAAAACGGGCCGAGCGCGATTGACAATCGATCCTATTCCGCCCGCTCGATGCGGATCACCTGGGGCTTGTCGGTCAGATGACCGTCCTTGGTGATGCCTTCGACCGCCTTGCGCACCGCCGCTTCCGTTGTCTCGTGGGTGACGAGGATGACCGTCTTCTGCGCCTCTGTCTCCGTGCCGGCCGCTTGCTGGACGATCGATTCCAGCGAGATGTCGTTGTCGGCCATGCGCTTGGCTATGGCCGCGAAGACCCCGATGCGGTCATGCACGGTCAGCCGGATGAAGTAGCCGCCGGCATGGCTGCGCATCTGGGCCTTCTTATAAGGCTTCAACTCCTTCGCCGGCCAGCCGAACACCGGAGCATGCTGGAAGCCGGGCCGGCTCTTGGCGATATCGGCGATGTCGCCGATCACCGCCGACGCGGTGGCATTGCCGCCGGCGCCTGGACCGGAGAGCAGAAGCTCGCCCAGAATGTCGGTCTCGATCGCCACGGCGTTGGTGACGCCGTGCACCTGCGCGATGACGGAGGCCGTCGGCACCATCGTTGGATGGACGCGCTGCTCGATGCCACTGTCGGTGCGCTGCGCGACGCCGAGCAGCTTGATGCGGTAGCCGAGATCTGCCGCCGCGCGGATATCGGCCTGGGTGATGTTGGAAATGCCTTCCATATAGATGTCGTTGGCGGCGATCTTCGTGCCGAAGGCAAGGCTGGTCAGGATCGAAAGCTTGTGGGCCGTGTCATGGCCATCGATGTCGAAGGTCGGATCGGCCTCGGCGTAGCCCAGCCGCTGCGCGTCCTTCAGGCAGGCATCGAAGGAGATGCCTTCGGCCTCCATGCGGGTCAGGATGTAGTTGCAGGTGCCGTTGAGAATGCCGAAGACACGCGTCACCGCGTTGCCGGCCATTGCCTCGCGCATCGTCTTGATGACCGGGATGCCGCCGGCCACCGCCGCTTCGTAGTTGAGCAGAACGCCCTTCTTCTCGGCGATCTCGGCAAGCGCCACGCCATGCTTGGCAAGCAACGCCTTGTTGGCGGTGACGACATGCCGACCGGCCTCGAGCGCCGCCTTCACCGCCAGCCGGGCCGGCCCTTCGTCGCCGCCGATCAGCTCTACGAAGACATCGATATCGGCCTTTTCTGCCAACTTGATCGGATCGTCGAACCATGTCGCGGCGCTGAGATCGATACCGCGGTCGCGTTTCCGGTCGCGGGCGGAAACGGCGGTCACGACAATGTCGCGACCGCATTGGCGGGTGAGCTCCGCCGCCTTGTCGCGCAGCACGCGCGCCACCGAGGCGCCAACCGTGCCGAGGCCGGCAATTCCAACACGCAACGCTTCAGCCATATCCGGCGACGCCCCTCAAAATCCAGAAATATTAGGCAGACTCAGCGCCGAGCGGCGAGCGGCACCACATTGTTGGGCTGCTTGGCGGTCGATGCCAGGAAGCGCTTGATGTTGCGCGCAGCCTGACGGATCCGGTGCTCGTTCTCGACCAGCGCCACGCGCACATAATCGTCGCCGTGCTCGCCGAAGCCGATGCCCGGCGCCACCGCGACATCCGCATGCTCGATGAGCAGCTTGGAGAATTCGAGCGAGCCGAGATGGCGGAACTGTTCCGGGATCGGCGCCCAGGCGAACATCGAAGCCGCGGGCGCGGGAATGGTCCAGCCGGCGCGGCCGAAGGAATCGACCATCACGTCACGCCGCTTGTGGTAGACCTCGCGAACCTCCTCGATGTCGGCCCCGTCGCCGTTCAGCGCGTGCGCCGCCGCCACCTGGATCGGCGTGAACGCGCCATAGTCGAGATAGGACTTCACCCGCGTCAGCGCCGAAATCAACCGCTCGTTGCCGACGGCGAATCCCATGCGCCAGCCAGGCATGGAGAAGGTCTTCGACATCGAGGTGAACTCGACGCAGATATCCATCGCGCCCGGCACCTGCAGGACCGAAGGCGGTGGATTGCCGTCGAAATAAATCTCGGAATAGGCGAGATCCGACAAGATGATGATGTCGTTCTTCTTCGCGAAGGCGACCACGTCCTTGTAGAAGTCGAGCGAGGCGACCAGCGCCGTCGGGTTCGACGGATAGTTGAGGATCAGCGCCAGCGGCTTCGGGATCGAATGGCGGATACCGCGCTCGACCGCCGGGATGAAGCCGTCATCGGGCTCGACCTGCAGGGAGCGGATGACGCCGCCCGACATGATGAAGCCGAAGGCGTGGATCGGATAGGTCGGGTTGGGGCACAGGATGACGTCGCCCGGCGCGGTGATCGCCTGCGCCATGTTGGCGAAGCCTTCCTTCGAGCCGAGCGTGGCCACCACCTGGGTGTCGGGGTTGAGCTTCACGCCGAAGCGGCGGGCGTAGTAGTTGGCTTGGGCGCGGCGCAGGCCCGGAATGCCGCGCGAGGACGAATAGCGATGCGTGCGCGGATCACGCACCACCTCGCACAATTTGTCGACGATGGCCTTCGGCGTCGGCAGGTCCGGATTGCCCATGCCAAGGTCGATGATGTCGGCGCCGCGCGAACGGGCGCTGGCCTTCAGCCGGTTGACCTGCTCGAACACGTAGGGCGGAAGCCGGCGGACCTTGTGAAATTCTTCCATTTGAGTTCCAGACGATCGAAGGGGGCGCTTTCGGCGCGCGATATAAACCTAATTGCAGTTAGGGTCGAGGGTCGGGTCGCATTTGCCCTCGATCTGCTTCAGCGTGTCGCCGCCATGCGTCTTGGCAAGCGTCTTCAGCGCCGCGGAATTCGTCGGCGCCTTGACGCTGCCGCCCTTGGCATTCTGCGCCTGCTGCTCGGCCTTGAGCTTGGCCAGGTTCGCCGCGGTCTCCTCCTTGGTGAACTGCTTGGCGGCCACCTGCGGCGGGATGTTGAGGTTCGGGTAGGAGCCGGTGTCCTTCGGGCCTTCGGTCAAGGCTGTCGGCGCTACATTGTTGGTGCTGGTGCTCGTGCAGCCGCTGGCGGGCAACAGCACGCCGACCAGCCCGGCCAGGGCCGCCTTGCGGCAGAGAGAACCGAGCCTGAGGAAAAAAGTCCCGCCAACATTAATCGTCATATTGTTTTCCTGGCAGCCGGGTTACAGCAAATTGGACCCGGTCAGATGTCCCATGGTAATATGTCAAGAAAACGCTCCGGGAGGAACCCCGCGGACCATGTCCAAACCTGACGATTCGGACAAAGCGGAAAATGGCGGACCTTCGGCCATCGAGCAATATCTGGTGAAGGACCCCGAGCGCTTTGCCCTGAACATGGCCCGCATGATCGAGCAGGCCGGCAAGGCGGCTTCCGCCTGGACCGAGCCGCGCGAGAAAGGCGAGGTGCGCGACCATATCGCCGAACCGGTCGTCGACATGGTCAAGACATTCTCCAAGCTCTCGGAGTACTGGCTTGGCGACCCTCAACGCGCGCTCGAAGCGCAGACGCGACTGTTCGCCGGCTATATGACGGTCTGGGCGAACGCCATCCAGAAGGTCAATCCCAATGCCGAGGCGCCACAGGACGCGGTTCAGCCCGAGCGCGGCGACAAGCGCTTCCAGGACCCCGAATGGGGCCGCAACGCCTTCTTCGACTTCCTGAAGCAGGCCTATCTTGTCACTTCCCGCTGGGCGAACGAGCTGGTCGAGCACGCCGAGGGCCTGGACGATCACACCCGCCACAAGGCGAGCTTCTACGTCAAGCAGGTGTCGAACGCGATCGCGCCGTCGAACTTCATCCTGACCAATCCGGAGCTGTTCCGCGAGACTGTCGCCTCCAACGGCGAGAACCTGGTGCGCGGCATGAAGATGCTGGCCGAGGACATCGCGGCCGGCCGCGGAGACCTGAAACTGCGCCAGGCCGACTACACGCCCTTCGAAATTGGCAAGAACATCGCCACCACGCCCGGCAAGGTGATCGGCCGCAGCGATGTCGCCGAGATCATTCAATACGACCCGGTGACGGAGACGGTGCTGAAGCGGCCGCTGCTGATCTGCCCGCCATGGATCAACAAGTTCTACATCCTCGACCTCAACCCGCAGAAATCGTTCATCCGCTGGGCGATCGAGCAGGGCCACACGGTCTTCGTCATCTCCTGGATCAACCCTGACGAGCGCCACGGCGCCAAGGGCTGGGAGGCCTATATCCGCGAAGGCCTGCAATACGGCCTCGACATTGTTGAGAAGGCGACCGGCGAGAAGGAAGTCAACGCCATTGGCTATTGCGTCGGCGGCACGCTGCTTGCCGCGGCCCTCGCGCTGTTGGCGCAGGAAGGCGACCACCGCATCAAATCAGCCACCTTCTTCACCACGCAGGTCGACTTCACCCATGCCGGCGACCTCAAGGTCTTCGTCGATGAGGACCAGGTCGCAGCCGTCGAGCGCTCGATGAGCGAGAAGGGCTATCTCGAAGGCACCAAGATGGCCACCGCCTTCAACATGCTGCGCTCGGGCGACTTGATCTGGCCCTATGTCATCAACAACTACATGCGCGGGAAGGAGCCCCTGCCCTTCGACCTGCTCTACTGGAATTCCGATTCCACGCGCATGGCGGCGGCCAATCACTCCTTCTATCTGCGCAACTGCTATCTTGAGAACAATCTCTCGCGCGGCACGATGGAGCTTGCCGGCCGCACCGTCTCCCTGGCCGACATCACCATCCCCGTCTACAACCTTGCCACGAAAGAAGACCACATCGCGCCAGCGCTTTCGGTGTTCCTGGGCTCACGGTTCTTCGGCGGCGACGTCGAGTATGTGATGGCGGGTTCCGGCCACATCGCAGGCGTCGTCAACCCGCCTGCCGCCAGGAAATATCAGTACTGGACCGGCGGCAAACCGGTGGGCGACTTCGACGCGTGGCTCGCCGCGGCCCATGAGCATCAGGGGTCCTGGTGGACCCACTGGCAGCACTGGATCGAGAACCAGGACAACATCCGCGTGACCGCCCGCAAACCCGGCAAGCGCATGAAAACCTTGGGAGATGCGCCGGGGACTTATGTCAAGGTGCGCGTGTAACGGACTGTAATGTCTGGTGAGTTGACGGGCCGCCAAAACAGGGCGAAATGGTGGCGTCAATCGTTTCACGGCCTCAATTCGCCTTCAGACGCAGAATAATTCCGGGGCTTGCAGATTCGACACATATCCCGTTTCCGGTTGGGAACAGGAGGGTTATCGCGGCGCAATGCTGGAGTGGCGCCGCGATGACAGACCGACCGGATGCCGAGGGGGAATTTATTTTGAAATCAGCAGGTTGGCGTCTTGCACGAAGGGAAGGTCGCAGCATAGTGGCAGCGCTTTTGTCCGTGCTTCTGGCCTCCTGCACATCGACCGGCGACCCGACGATGTCGGTGGTTTCGCCCGCCTATAATTCAACCGCCGAAATGAGCGCGACATCCGGCGCCAAGACGGCAGCAACCGCCGATTCGTCGGCCCAAGCGGCATCCGCAACCACCGATACGGCAGCCACCGTGATGAGCGAAGGCGACACGCCTTTGCCCGAGAAGGTCGCGTTTGTGCCGGAGACGCGACCGCAGGCCGCGTTCCCTGCCGTTGCCGTGCCCGCGGGCGCCACCGCGATTGCCGGGAACACACCGCAACCACTGGTTCAGCCGGCGCAGACGGCGGAACAGACGCAAGCCGTCGCCCAGCAGGTCGCCGCCGGCGATGCCGCCGCCATTGCGTCGAAGGCGCAGGCGACAACGCAGGCCATGAGCAACGGCGTCTATGTGACCGCCGGCGAGCCGGCGCAGCCACAGGTCACCGCGCCAAAGAAGAGCCTGTTTGCCTCGCTGTTCAGCACCACGCCGGCTTCGGCCGCGCCAGCGCCGCTGATCAATTCGCGCTCCGGCGATCAACCGGCGGCACAGGCCAAGACCGCAACCGCCGCGCCCGCCCCTGCCAAGCCGATTGTTGAGCTGGCCTCCGCGACACCCGCCGCAAAACCGGTGCAACTGGCCTCGCTCGACGACCCGAGCTATCACATCACCGGCGCCGACGCCCTTCCCGGCGTGCGCCAGACCGCGCTATTCGAGATCAAGCGCAAGTCCGGCATCGACGACGAGAGCGACGTCGACCTCAACGAGGATGAGGGCGGTGGCGGTTCCTACCAAGTGGCCTCGGCCGCCGGCATGGCAAGACTCGCGCCCAACGGCCTTCTGAAGCAGAACGAAAGCGTCGACGTCGCCTGCCTGAAACCGTCGCTGGTGCGGGTGCTGAAGACGATCGAGGGCCATTTCGGCCGCAAGATGGTCGTCACCTCCGGCTACCGCGATCCCTCGCGCAACCGCCGCGCCAACGGCGCCAAGAACTCGCTGCACATGTACTGCGCCGCCGCCGACATCCAGTTGCCCGGCATCTCGAAGTGGGAGTTGGCGAGCTATGTCCGCTCGATGCCCGGCCGCGGCGGCGTCGGCACCTACTGCCACACCGAATCCGTCCATATCGACGTCGGCCCGGAGCGCGACTGGAACTGGCGCTGCCGTCGCCGCAGCGGCGGTGGGGAAGACGGCTGAGCCCGCCTGTCCCTCGGCCTCGTTCGCAGCCCACTTTTTGCCCAAAGCTCGCGTTGCACGGCGCCGTGAAAAAAGTTGTCGCATATGGCGGCAGATGGGTTGCCGGTAGCCAACAACACAATTATAAGCCGCTTCGTCTGAGCGCGCCCATCGTCTAGCGGTTAGGACACCGCCCTTTCACGGCGGTAACAGGGGTTCGATTCCCCTTGGGCGTACCAGACTTGTCTCCCCTGAACAGCCGCGAATTCACGCTCTCCGAACGGAAACGCGTCGTTAACGGCGTTGTTAAGTGACGCATGTAGGCGGCAATCGGACAGTGTAGAGTTCTACCTCGCCCTGGAGGCGCGGATGAACCTGCTTTGGACAGCGCTCTTGTGCGCGGCAATGACCTGCCCGGCCGGGTTGCAGCCCGTCCGTGCCGAGGATCAGCCCACCCAGCCAAACGGCGATGCGGCGCAGCCGGCAATTCACTGCAAGGGTCAGAACTGCCTGCCGGCGAAGGACGATCCCGCCTTGGAGTGCAAGGGGCAGGATTGCACGCCGGCTCCAGCGACCGACCAGCCGGCGGGCCCGGAGATCAAGAAGGTCAAGTGAGAGGCAGTGGGGCTCTGTCGCGGGAATAGAAGGCCGCCACCCTCGCCTGGTCGCGTTGACGCTCAAAGAAAGCAGGCATCAGCAGAGAGAAGCGGCCGTCTCCGATCAATCCGGAACCATCGGCGCCGGCTCTTCGCACCGATAGACCATGCATCGACCGTCACTGGCCGGAACATAGTCGACCATCGGCACATAAGGAGCATCGCATTCATTGCCGAATTGGCGGACATAGCGCTCATATGTGTTCGCCCCCGTGGTCAGCACTACCGCATGCCGGCTCTGGATCAGCGCCTGGGTCTGCGCGCAAGTCATCTTGCGTGAGTCGGGCCGTGCATCGGCGAAATTCGTGGCCGCAACGATCATCGCTGCGGCGCAAAACGCAATCCTGCGTAAGGGCATGGTGGCATCCTCGCAAAACATCGTATCGCAAGATACGCACCTTGCGAGGCGGTTCCGCAACGGTGGCGCGGTCACGATGCAGCGAGCGAAGCCTTGAAGAGGCAGAGCCGGGATTGCCCCGACTGCATTGCCTCAGCAAGGCGCCTGGCGGCGGCTGGGACGATCGACGCCGCCACGCCGAAATCATCGATGTCGGCACCACGACTGGCGTCGAAGGCTCAGCGAGGCTTAGACTAGGCGCAGGATTCTATCAGCCTGTTGACGGCCTATACAAATTCCCGTGAGCGATGGCCGCAAGCAATATCCCACTATATAACGGGCCCACTGAGGTGATGAGATGCCAGGCGCCTACGATCTGGGAACCAATCTGGTCCGCCGTATCTATGAAAAACGCATAGATGCGCCGGCTATCCTTGACGCGGGCACGCATTTTCCCAATGCCGCGAAGTTCGCCGCCGCCTGGCAGGACATCCGCGACGAGGCGCTGGCGGCAAAGCTGAACAAGGCGCCGCGTTTCCACGAGATCATGCCGGAACAGGCCGATATCTCGGCCAATGACGGGCTCGACTGGCGCATGTTCGTGCTCAAGGCCTACGACATGACGGTGCCGGAGAATCTCGCGCGCATGCCGGTGTTGAGCCGGCTGCTCGCCGAATGCCCCGAAGTCAAGTCGGCCGCCGTCTCGTTCCTCGCCCCGCGCAAGCACATCCCGCCGCACCGCGGACCGTTTCGCGGCATCATGCGCTTTCACCTCGGCCTCGTCATCCCCAAACAGCCGGACGGCCGTCCGGCGACGATCATGATGATCAACCACGAGGAAAGGCGCATCGCCGACGGCGAGTGCATGCTGTGGGACGACACGTTCGAGCACGAAGTCATGAACAACTCGGATCAGCCGCGCGTCGCTCTCCTGCTCGACGTGTGGCGTCCGCAAATGCCGCTGGACATGGAGATCCTGTCGCGCGTGATAGTGCGCGGCGTGCAGGTGGGAATGCGCTATCGGGGCGTGTCGTTCGGCGGCTGAGCCAGTTGCGACGCATGTCGCCCGACGACACGCTCTTGGGGGGAACGACCTGGATGAATTAAAGACTCAGGCCCGCGCCTCGCGATGCGTCCCTGCCCTACGCTTGCCGGGAAACATCGCATCCCTCGCCAGCAATCCGCTGACGCGGCAGAAAGTTGCAAACGCCCGGCATGCTTCCTCGGTGCTGGCCACATCGACCGTCGCCCCGAAGCAGGCATTGAAGGCGGCTTCGTAGATCTTGCCCTGCCGGCGCTTCGGCCAGTCCTGCAGGAAATCGAGCGCCTGCTCGACACTGTAGATTTCCTCGACCGGCAGGCCGGGCGCGGGCATGATGCGCACCGGCACCGCGAATTGCAGTCTGTCCATTCCCTGTCTCCCGAACGGGCGCAGCCCCAGCAACGCCGCTCGATGTCAAAAGTTGCTTTGGCGGCCTTCTGACTCAGGAATGTGACCTCAGTGCGGTCAACAATAGGTTCACAGATGCGGCAGGCCGGCGCCCGACAATCCGCGCAGGCCAGGTGACAAGGCGACGCAACCCGCTTCGCCCTGCCCCCCTCTTCCGTGCCCTTGCCGCTAATGATTGCCCGGATCAGTCTCGGCGTCGTAGGCCATGCGAGTAACCACCATCAGCACATAGGCGGACGGCAGCGCGAAGATGGCGCCGAGCACGATGGCCGCCGTTCCTTCCATGCGAAGGGTGACGGCAACGGCCCAGTAGACAGTGCCGATGCAGATCACCGCCTGGACGGCCAGAAAGGAGGCCGCAGCGGCCGCGTGGGTGAGTGTCTTGAATGTCTTGATGCGTTGCATTGATTGGGAATCCGAACTGACGCGCACGCGACCGGCGGACGGCTGGCGGCCGTCGCCGGATCGCGACGCGAAGGAATGTTTCTGATTGAAGGCCGCGCTTGTGGGCTAGGCTCTACGCGGCGGGTGGCGCGCGCGGCTGGTTGGTGGGTGCGGCTGTTACGCTTGCCGCTACGGGCGTGACGCCCATTTCGACGGGCAGCGCCTGTCCAACAACCTGGAAATCGGATGCGGGCGCAAGCGCACCGTGATTGCCGCTGGCGAGCTTTACGGGAAACGGCCGGCTGGCCCGGACTTCAAGCGCCGAGGCCTTGCCGGAGGTCCTGAGCAGCGCGATCGTATCGCCCTGGCGGGCGGCGCTGATGCTGGAGCCACCCTGGAACGAGGCGGCCGACGCGGAAATTCCGGCCTGGGCAAAGCCCAGCAGCGCGAGCATCAGCAGCGCCATCAGGCCCGCAAAAGCGGTCCTGATCGGCGGCAATTTCGATCTTTCGCGTTCAGGTGCCGTCAAGGCAATCTCCGGAATTCAGGTCCGCCGTAACCCATGGAATGGCCGAAGGAAAGCCGCAATGGACGGCGCGCTCGCACTTCGTCCTTGAACCTTGCGGCTTCCGGTGCCAAATCTGGGACAGATTTTGGCACTCGGCTCCCTTTGGAGCCAACGCCGGCAAACGGACTAAAATGGTTACCTATCTCGACGCCTCCACGGCCCCCCTTCGAAACACCGGCCAGATCCGCCTCTATGGCGAGGAAGGTTTTGCCGGCATGCGCAAGGCCTGCGATCTCACCGCGCGCTGTCTCGACGAGCTGGTGCCGATGGTGAAGCCCGGCGTGACGACGGAAGCGATCGATCGCTTCGTTTTCGAATTCGGCATGGACCATGGCGCATTGCCGGCGACGCTCAATTATCGCGGCTACACCAAATCGTCCTGCACCTCGATCAACCACGTCGTTTGCCACGGCATTCCCGACAACAAGCCGCTGAAGGAAGGTGACATCGTCAACATCGACGTCACTTACATCCTCGACGGCTGGCATGGCGATTCCTCCCGCATGTATCCGGTGGGCACGATCAAACGCGCAGCCGAGCGCCTGCTTGAGGTGACCTATGAATGCCTGATGCGCGGCATCGCCGCGATCAAGCCCGGCGCCCGCACCGGCGCCATCGGCGCCGCGATCCAGACCTACGCCGAGGCCGAGCGCTGCTCGGTGGTGCGCGATTTCTGCGGCCACGGCGTCGGCCAACTTTTCCACGACGCGCCGAACATCCTGCATTACGGCACCATCAATGAAGGCGTCGAGATGCGGCCCGGCATGATCTTCACCGTCGAGCCGATGATCAATCTCGGCCGCCCGCATGTGAAGGTACTGTCGGACGGCTGGACCGCGGTCACGCGCGACCGCTCGCTGTCGGCGCAGTACGAGCACACGATCGGCGTCACCGACACCGGCTGCGAGATCTTCACGCTATCGCCGAAAAAGCTCGACCGTCCCGGCCTGCCGGCCTAGCTTTCTTGCCGCCGGCCTTCCCGGCTAAAGCATGTCTCCCGAAAGTGGGAACCGGTTTCGGGATAAAGACATGCGTAAAATCAAAAAACCTAAAGCGCATGGAGCGAATCTGAAAGATCGCGACGCGCTTTAGGCGCTCGCTTGACGTTCGTCCCCGAGAATCGAACCCCGTGGCGCCTTCAAGTCGCGAAAGGCATCTGGCGCGCGACGAAGAGCGGCCGGGGCGATCTGCAGCATCACAGGTCCCGTTAGGGGCCTTTCCTTCGAGTCGTTCCGAACAGCGACCATGGTGATCGGCATGTAGCATTTTTGTTACATGCGACGCCGGATTGAACGCAGCTCCAATGACTTCCTCCGACCATTGACCTGGATCAACCGGCCATCTCTCCAGGGCTGTCATTGCTGCAGCGCACCACATTCGAATTCCATGGAGAGATATTATGGTGAGAAACTGGGTTGGGCAGTGGCGGGGGATCGCAGTTGCCGCAGCGATTGTCGCGGCAGGGATGCAGCAGGCCATGGCGGCGGACATACAATCCGTGACACAGAACGAGCCGCCTGTAGCAGCATCCGGCCCCTGGCAGGTTCGCCTGCGCGCCTTGGGCGTGATCACGGACAATAAGGGCAACGTGAATGGAATCCCCGGTTCCGACCTTTCCTATTCCGATACCGTGACGCCGGAATTGGACATTTCCTACTACTTCACCGACAACCTCGCTGCCGAGCTCATTCTCGGCACCACCTACGCCAATATCTACGGCGAGGGGACGATCAGCGGGCTGGGCAAGATCGGCAAGGTCTGGGTGCTGCCGCCGACGCTCACGCTGCAATACCACTTTACCGATTTCGGCGCCTTCAAGCCCTATGTCGGCGCTGGCGTGAACTACACGATCTTCTACAATCAGGATACCGGCAGCGCCGAAGCTCTCCATGTCAAGAATACATTCGGAGGCGCCTTGCAGGTCGGGTTCGATTACATGCTGGATCAGCATTGGGGCGTCAATTTCGACGTCAAGAAGCTCTTTCTGGAGCCGAAATTCGACGTCACGGTCGGCGGCACGAACTTGACGGGCAAGGCCAAGCTCAACCCCTGGCTAATTGGCACGGGCGTCACCTACCGCTTCTGACAAGGCGGGACGAAAGCCGGCTGCCTACATTTGAATAGCCATGAGGAGGATGCCTTCTTGTACCCTCCTCACACCGCGAGCACGCGAGCCCTCGAAATCACGGTTGGAGCACACGCGCACCGTCGCCATGATCGATGCAGGATTTTCGCGCTCGCGCCGAAAAGAACTCGACTGCGCCCGGCCCGTCGCCTTACAGTTTCGCTCTGCCGGGCCTTTCCGGCCAAGAGCGGGCGGCCATGGGGGAAACCAGCGACGACGAGAGGGGATTTTTCGCGGAGCTGCCCGTCCGGCGGCCCACCAAGGCCGCGCCGGCCGAAAAGCCGCACTATCATGGCCATCGCGATCGTCTGCGCGAACGCTTTGCGACGGGCGGGCCGGACGCCCTGCCCGACTATGAACTGCTTGAGCTGCTGCTTTTCCGGCTGATCCCGCGCGTCGACACCAAGCCGATCGCCAAGGCGCTGATCGCTCGTTTCGGTTCGCTGGCCGAAGTCCTCGGCGCGCCGCCTTCGCTGCTCGAGGAAGTCAAAGGCATCGGGCCGACCGTTGCAATCGATCTAAAAGTCATCGCCGCGACGGCCCAGCGCATGGCGCGCGGCGAGGTGCGCGGTCGCGAGGTGCTGTCCAACTGGACGCAACTGCTCGACTATTGCCGCTCCGCCATGGCCTTCGAAACGCGTGAGCAGTTCCGTATCCTGTTCCTCGACAAGAAGAACGGGCTGATCGCTGACGAGGTGCAGCAGACTGGCACCGTCGACCATACGCCGGTCTATCCGCGCGAGGTGGTGAAGCGCGCGCTGGAGCTCTCCGCCAGCGCCGTCATCCTGGTCCACAACCATCCTTCGGGAGATCCCACACCCTCCCGCGCGGACATCGAGATGACCAAGCAGATCATCGATACGGCGAAGCCCCTTGGCATCGCTGTGCATGACCACATCATCATCGGCCGCAAGGGCAACGCCTCGATGAAAGGCCTGCTGCTGATCTGATCGGCTGCCTGACATCTGCCGCGGCTTGCAAACTGCCGGCGGATCGAACTGCCGTCTGACGATGAATGGCACGGCCTGTCGCACAAGGCGCAAAAAGGCTGGATTTGAAAATACTTCAAGTGCGCAACGAATGATCCCCGTGACGGCCCTCTCACGGATCAATCTTCTATCTACAAAGGACAACCGATGCCTCTTTGGAAGATAATTTCGTTGAGGCCTTTCACATCCACTGCTAGCGTTTTGAAACGCTTCAATCGGATCACGCCTTTGCAACGCAGACGCCCGACCATCGCGGATGTCGCACGAACCGCCGGTGTCTCCATCGGCACGGTGTCGAATTTCATCAATGGCACGGCCGGGCTCAGACAAGGCACGCGGGACCGGATCGAGAAGGCGATCGCCGCCTTGATGTACCGGCCGAGCTCGTTTGCGCGCTCCCTGCCCGGTCGTGCGCCGCAGCGGCCGAAGAATCTCGACCATCTGCCCAGGCTTCTCGTCGCCGGGCGGGTGAGCATCGACTTCCTCTGCCGCGTCGAGGTGCTACCTCATCGCGACGACCGGATCACGGCCAGCCATATCGACAAGGCGCTCGGCGGCCCCGCCGCCAATCTCGCGGTTGCCGCCGCCGGCGTCGGGGCGCCTTATGCGCTTGACGTCGAGCTGGCGACGGCGGTCGGCAAGGACGCCGAGAGCGACTGGGCGCTAGGCGAGCTTTCCAAGCTGGGCGTGCATACTTTGCCCATCCGCAGCACGCCCAACAACCGGCTCTCGCAGGCGATCGTCATTATCGAGCGCAACGGCAGCCGCACCATCATCAGCGAGCCTTTCGAGCTGGGCGAAGTCGATCTCACCGCCAACCTCGACATCCAACCCGAAAAGCGACCCGCCTGCCTTCACATTGAAGGTTTCCATTACGAGACGATGACAGCATCCATCGCGCGCTTTCACCAGGCCGGCTGGAAGGTGAGCCTGCATTCTGCCGGCCTGCCCAGCAGCGCGCGCACGCCTGAAATCTTCGCGCAGATGGTCAGGCAGATCGACCTGACCTTCATCAACGACGTGATGATCAGGGAGATCTACGGATTTCGCACGCGCATGGCGACCATGATCGAAGAGGTCCGCCTCATGCTGTCGCGCATCAAGCCGCGCGGAACGGTCGTGCTTACCTTGGGCGAGTTCGGCGCGGTGGTCTTTCCGGCAACCGGCGGGCCGCAGATCGAGGTGCCCGCGCTGCCCGTCAACCGGGTGGACGCGACCGGCGCCGGCGACAGCTTCGCCGGCATCTTCCTCAGCCTCTGGCTGCATGGCGCATCGCTGGAGACCGCTGCCCGCTACGCCGCGGTCGGCGCCAGCCTGACGACCACGGTCGAGGGCGCGCAAGGCTACATCGCCGATTTCGCGACACTGAAAGCCACCGCCGCCGCGAGCGACGTGATGGCCAGCTAGATCAACAGCTTACCGGGCCGAGGGCATCCGGTGAGCAACCACCAGGCAATATCGGGAGAACATGGGTCATGGCGAAAACGAAAGTCCTTCTGGTCGGCGAGAGCTGGATGAGTTCCGCCACCCATTACAAGGGCTTTGACCAGTTCGGCAGCGTTACCTTCCATCTCGGCGCCACGCCCCTGGTCAACGCCTTGAAGGACAGCGAGTTCGATCTCGAATACATGCCGGCCCACGAGGCCGTCGATAAGCTCCCTTTCACCCTGGAGGGCCTGTCGCAATACAAGGCGATCGTGCTCTCCGATATCGGCGCCAACTCGTTGCTTTTGCATCCCGATGTTTGGCTGCACGGCAAGACCGTGCCCAACCGACTCAAGCTGCTGCGCGACTGGACACAGGCCGGTGGCGGCCTGGTCATGATCGGCGGCTATTTCAGCTTCCAGGGTATCGACGGCAAGGCCCGCTGGCACCGCACGGCCGTCGAGGAGGCGCTGCCGGTGACCTGCCTTCCCAATGACGACCGGCTCGAGATTCCCGAGGGCTTCCGGCCCGAGATCACCGGCCTCAGCGATCATGCGCTCTTTGCCGGTATCGAGGGCGAATGGCCGATCCTGCTCGGCGCCAACGAGGTCATCGCCCGCGACCGCGATGATGTCGAGGTCCTGGCCCGGCTGCCGCAGGACCAGGGCGGCCATCCGCTGCTGGTCACCGGACGCCATGGCGAGGGGCGCACCCTGGTCTGGACGTCCGACATCGGCCCGCACTGGCTGCCGAACGGCTTCGTCGAATGGCCGGGCTATGCCCGGCTTTGGACGAACGTGCTGCGCTGGGTCAGCAAGGCCGTCTAGCACGAATGCCGGAGAGACCGTCATGACGGCACCATTTCTCGTCGCCAGGAACATCGCCAAGCGCTTCGGCGCGCTGACCGCCCTTGCCGATGTCGACCTGGAGATCCGCTCCGGCGAAGTGCTGGCGCTGCTCGGCGACAACGGCGCCGGCAAATCGACTTTCATCAAGATCCTGGCGGGCGCCCATCCGCCGAGCGACGGCGAACTTCTCATCGAAGGCAACGCCGTCGCATTCTCCTCGCCGAAGGATGCGGCGGCATCCGGGATCGCGACGATCTTCCAGGAACTGGCGCTTTCGGAGAACCTTTCGATCGCCGAAAATGTCTTCCTCGGCCGCGAATTGAAACGCTCCATTTTTGGCATCCCTTTCCTGAAACGCGCCGAGATGCGCCAGCGCGTCGACGGGCTTCTGCAGGAACTCGACGCCCATATTTCCGATCCCGAGGCCCCGGTCGGCAGCCTGTCGGGCGGCCAGCGCCAGGCCGTCGCCATCTGTCGGGCGCTCAATCTCAACGCCCGGCTGGTCATCATGGATGAACCGACGGCCGCCCTTGCCGTCGCCGAGACCCGCAAGGTGCTGGCGCTGACGCGGCGCCTTGCCGGCCGCGGCTGCGCGGTTGTGCTGATCAGCCACAACATTTCCGAAGTCTTCGAGGTTGCCGACCGGATCGTCGTGTTCCGGCGCGGCCGCAAGGTGGCCGAACGGCTGGCGACCGAGACCAATCACGAGGAAGTCGTTTCGCTCATAACAGGCGCCCATCCCGACGTGCGGGCGCTCGAAAAAACAAACTGAAACGCACGTCATTCCAGAGAGGATCACACACAATGCTTTCACAACTCAGGAAAGTGCTCGCGGCCTCCGCGCTGTCGTTGGTCGCCGCGACGGCGGGGCATGCGGCAGACAAGCACAAGGTCGCCTTCGTCCCGCAGCTTATCGGCATTCCCTACTTCAATGCCATGGAGGCCGGCGGCAACCGAGCCGCCAAGGATCTCGGCGTCGATTTCGTCTATTCCGGTCCGGTCGACACCAACCCGGTCGACCAGTTGCAGATCGTGCAGAACCTGATCGATCAAGGCGTCGAAGCGGTCTCGGTCTCCGTTCTCGATGCTTCGAGCATCGCCCCGGTGGTGGAGAGCGCCAAGGCCAAGGGCGTCAAACTGTTCACCAGCGACAGCGATGCGCCCGACAGCGGCCGTGCGGTCTATGTGGCGCAGGCGACAGACGAGGGTCTCGGCACAACGATCATTGACGAACTAGTCAAGCGCGTCGGCGAAGACGCCACGATCGGCATCGTCTCCGGCGAGGCGACCGCGTCCAACCTCAACGCCTGGATCGGCTTCATGCAGAAGGAAGCCGCCGCCAAATATCCCAAGCTGAAGCTGCTCGCCCCGCAATTTGCCGGCGGCACTGCGGAGCGCGCCGCGCAGATCTCCGGCGACCTCATGGCCGCCAACCCTGACATCAAGGCCATCATCGCCGTCGCATCCTCGACCTGCCCGGGCGTTGCCCAGGCGATCGAGACCGCCGGCAAGATCGGCTCGGTCATCGGCACGGGGTACTGCAGCCCGAACACCGCCCGCTCCTATCTGAAGAGCGGCGCCTTCGGCTTCACCGTGCTGTGGGACCCCGAACAGCTCGGCTACCTGACGGTCTGGGCCGGCAAGCAGCTCATCGACGGCAAGAGCTTCGAGGCCGAGAACAAGATTGCCGGCCTGGACAAGCCCGCCACCTATGATGCCGCCAAGGGCATCCTGCTGCTCGGGCCGCCGGCCGTCTTCACCAAGGACAATGTCGACAAGTTCAACTTCTGAGCCTGGCGTGAGCGCGGTGCGGCAGTCTGGAACCGGTGTCTTCTCCATGAACGGGCGGGAGTGGTCTTTGCTTGTCGCTTGTTTGCTGGCGATCGCCATCTTCTCTGTCGCATCGCCGCACTACGCGACCCCGGGCAACGCGGTCACCGTGCTGCGCAACAGCGTCGAGCTGCTGCTGATCGGCCTCGGCATGACCTTGCTGCTCGCCATGGGCGGCATCGATGTCTCGATCGGCATCGTCATGGGCCTCGCGGCCATCGCCATCGGCCGCATTCTTGGCGCCGATGGCAGCCCGTACGTGGCGCTTGTCGCGGGCCCGCTGGTCGGTGCGCTGCTGGGCTGCGTGACGGCCGCCGTCGTCGTCCTGGGCCGCGTTCCGGCAATCGTCGGAACGCTTGGCTTGCTCGGCGTCTACCGCACCGCCGTGTTTGCGCTGCTTGGCGGGCAATGGCTTTCCGGTCTGCCCTCGAGCCTCACCGATCTGCTGGCAACCACCGTGCTCGGCATCCCCGTGCCGGCCCTGGTGATCGCCGTTGCCTATCTGACTGTCTGGCTGGCACTGCGGCGCACGCCCTATGGTTTGCATCTGCTGGCGATCGGCAATTCGGAAGAAAAGGCGCGGCTTTCGGGAATTCCGGTGATCAAGGTCAGATTCCTGACCTTTGTCATCAGCGGCGTCCTGACCGGCATTGCCGCCACCTTCTATGTCGCAACCTACCGCAACGTTGAAATGTCGATCGGCAGCACCTCGGCGCTGGATGCCATCGCCGCGGTCATTCTCGGCGGCACAAGCATATTGGGCGGCCGCTGCAGCCTGCTCGGCACGGTGCTTGGCGTGCTCCTGCTCAGAATCCTCCAGAATGGCCTGCTTCTCATCGGTGTCCCCTCGCTTTGGCAGCCGGTCGTCACCGGCGTGCTGATCATCGGTGTGCTCGGCTTCGAAGCGGTCTCCAATCGCCTGCCACTTACCCGGTTCCAGCGAGCCCGCGCATGAGAACGCTTCGGAACCTGCAGGGCCCGGCCCTGATCCTGGCTTTGCTGTGCGCGCTGTGGCTGATCGTGATTGTCGGCCTGCTGGCGCTCAAGCCTTCCGTCTTCAATCTCGGCACCGTAACTACCATTCTTCAGTTCTCGACCATCCTGGCGCTGGTCGGCCTCGGACAGGGGATGGTCATCCTGGCCGGCGGCACAGGCATAGACCTATCGGTCGGCGGCGCGGTTTCGCTCTCCGCCATCATCGCCATGCTGTCGCTCAAACTGGGCTTGCCGCCGGTCCTGCTGCCGGCCGTCTGCATCCTGGCCGGCGCAGCGCTCGGCGCCCTCAACGGATTGCTGGTGAACGGCCTGGCGCTGCTGCCCTTCATCGCTACGCTCGGCACCTTCTTCGTCTATTCCGGCGTAGCGCTTGCCGTCACGGGCGGCGCGGCCCAGTCGGGCGTGCCAGGATGGCTGCTTGTGTGGGGGCGCGGTGTCGTCGCCGGCATTCCCCTGCCCTTCCTCACCCTGGCCATCCCCTGCTTCGCGCTGGCCAGCCTTGCGCTGATGGCGACGGCCTGGGGGCGCTGGATCTACGCGATGGGCTTCAACGAACGCTCGGCCAGGCTGGTCGGCATTCCAGTCGATCGCGTGCGCTTCATCCTCTACGCCCTGAGCGGCGCGCTCGCCGGCGCCGCCGGCCTGGTTTCGCTCGCCTGGCTCGGCAGCGGCAGGCCCAATATCGGCCAGAACCTCGAGCTGGAATCGCTGACCGCCGCGATGCTTGGCGGCATCGCCATCACTGGCGGGCGCGGCGGCGTCGGCGGCGTGTTCGCGGCCGTGCTGCTCCTGGTCACGCTCAAGACCGGCCTGCTGCAACTGAACATCAACACGGTCTGGCAGGTGGGGATCGTCGGCGCCCTTCTGGTGTTCGTCCTTCTTGCCGACCGGCTTTCCCAACGTTGGAGATCCTAATGCCTTCCATGGAAGAGACCATCGCCACGCGCGTCGAGGCAGCGGCCGATCGCATCGTCGAGACGCTGAGCGATCTCGTCGCCTTCCCCTCGATCGTGAAATCCAATCCGAAGGAGGCCGGCCCAGGCGAGCGCGATTGCCAGCTCTATCTGCAAAAGCGCCTGGAGGCGCTCGGCTTCACGACCGACCTGTGGGATCCGGACGGCCCGGCGCTTTATGAAAAATACAAAGGACGCGCCGGCGCCAACAAGGGCAGGACCTTTGAGGGCCGGCCCAATCTGGGCGGCGTGCTGAAGGGCACGGGCGGCGGCCGCTCGATCATGCTGACCGGCCATATCGACGTTGTGCCGCCAGGCGCCGCCGGACACTGGGCAACCGATCCGTTCCAGCCGGTGCTGAAGGACGGCTTCCTGCACGGCCGTGGCACAGTCGACATGAAGGGCGGCGTCGCCTGCATGCTGATGGCTGTCGATATCCTGAAGGGGCTTGGCATCCCGCTTTCCGGAGACATCGTCTTCACCACCGTCGTCGACGAGGAGATCGGCGGCATGGGGTCGCTGGCCATGGTCGATCGCGGCTTTCGCGCCGACGCCGGCATCATGACCGAGCCGACGGCAAACAAGATCGCACCGCTCTGCCACGGCATACTCTGGGGCAGGATCATCATCGACGGCATAGGCGGCCATGCCGAGCTGACGCCGAACGCCTGGTATTCGAGCGGCCCTGTCGATGCCGTGCAGCTCTGCCGGCAGCTCCTCGACGGCATCGACATCCTCAACCGGCGCTGGATGTTCGACCCGAAAAAGAACCATCCACTGATGGAGCTGCCCAACCAGATCATCGTCACCCAGATCAATGCCGGCGAGCATCCCTCCTCCATGGCTGGCCGCGGCGAGATCATCATCGACGCGCAGTACCTGCCGAGCGAGCATGACGAATTCAGGCTGGGCGGCAACGTCAAGCGCGAGATCGAAGAGCATATCGCCAATGTCTGCCAGGCAGACCCTTATCTGCGCCTGCACCCTGCCCGCGTCGAATGGATTCTTGATGCCGACTGCGCCGAAATCCCCGCCGACAGTCCGTTTGTGAGCGTCTTCCAGGAAGCCGTGAAGGATGCCAATCTGTCGCCGGTGCTGAGCGGCTTCGGCGCGCATAGCGACATCGGCCTGCCGACAGGCCTCGGCAACACGCCGACCGTCAATTTCGGCCCTGGCGACCCGGCTCAGGCGCATCAGCCCAATGAGCGCGTTTCGGTGCGCGACCTTGTCGATTGCACGAAGGCAATTGCGATTGCCGTGGAGAAATGGTGCCGCTAGAGCAAGCTGAAGCGTGATCCAAAGACATAGCGATCGCGCTGGCATGGCGTTCCGGCCACCTGACAGCCGCCGCCCGCATCCCGAAAAAACCGGGCGTAAAGAGCAACATTTTGCCAATCAGATAGTCGGCTCTGGAATTTCTGCCGAAAAACGAGCATGATGCGCTTGGCATTCTAGGACGCTTCGCGCGTTTGGAATGCCGGAGGAACGGGACATGGCCGTCGTGCTTGTACTCGTTTTGATCGTTGTGGGCTCGGTGTTGTTCCACTTCCTGAGCCCATGGTGGTGGACGCCCATTGCCTCGAACTGGGACTACATCGACCACACCATCATCATCAGCTTTTGGATCACCGGCATCGTCTTTGCCGCTGTCGTCCTGTTCATGGCTTATTGTGTTTTCCGCTTCCGGCACCGGGAGGGCAATCGCGCCACATACGAACCCGAGAACAAGCGCCTCGAATCGTGGCTGATGATCGTCACCGCGTTCGGCGTCACCGCCTTGCTGGTTCCTGGACTATTCGTCTGGAGCCGCTTCGTCACGGTGCCAAGCGATGCGACCGAAATCGAAGTCGTCGCTCAGCAATGGCAGTGGAGCTTCCGTTTGCCGGGCAAGGACGGCAAGCTCGGCACTTCCGACACCCGCGACGTCACTGCTGACAATCCGTTGGGCGTCGCCCCCAAGGATCCGAACGGTCAGGATGATGTCCTGGTCGAAGCCGCCGATCTTCATCTGCCGGTCGGCAAGCCGGTCAAGGTGCTGCTGCGTTCGATCGACGTGCTGCATGATTTCTATATCCCGGAATTCCGCGCCAAGATGGACATGATCCCCGGCTCGGTGACCTATTTCTGGTTCACCCCGATCAGGACCGGGACCTTCCAGGTCCTGTGCGCTGAACTATGCGGCCAAGGGCACCCGCTGATGCATGGCGTGGTCGTGGTCGACACCGAGCAGGATTATCTGGCCTGGCTCGGCCAGCAGCAGACTTTCGCGCAATTGTCGGCGCCCCCGCAATCGGGCTCAGCGAACCAGCCGCCGGGAAAGATAATCGCGTCCAGTCTGGGCGTCGCGGCAAACTCGAAACTTTCGAGGTCCGCACAATAGGGCACGGAGGTGCTCCAATGGTCGACGTCACACCCGCAGATGCCATTCCGCCCGCCGAAGTTGGGGAGGTGGAACTCTACCATCCGCACAGCTGGTGGACGAAATATGTCTTCTCGCAGGACGCGAAGGTCATAGCGGTCCAGTACTCGGCAACGGCAACCGCGATCGGCCTGGTGGCGCTGGTTCTGTCCTGGCTCATGCGCCTTCAGCTCGGCTTTCCCGGCACATTCGACTTCATCACTCCGGAAGCTTACTACCAGTTCATCACCATGCACGGCATGATCATGGTGATCTATCTGCTCACCGCGCTTTTCCTCGGCGGCTTCGGCAACTACCTCATCCCGCTGATGGTCGGCGCCCGCGACATGGTCTTTCCCTATGTCAACATGCTGAGCTACTGGGTCTATCTCCTCGCCGTGCTCGTTCTGGTGTCCAGCTTCTTTGCGCCGGGCGGACCGACCGGCGCCGGCTGGACGCTCTATCCGCCGCAGGCCATCATGTCCGGCACACCCGGCGGACAGGACTGGGGCATCATCCTGATGCTCTCTTCGCTCATCCTGTTCATTGTCGGCTTCACCATGGGCGGCCTCAACTATGTGGTGACGGTGCTTCAGGGCCGCACGCGCGGCATGACCCTGATGCGCCTGCCGCTCACCGTCTGGGGCATCTTCACCGCCACCGTCATGGCGCTGCTCGCTTTCCCGGCCCTGTTTGTCGCTTGTGTGATGATGCTGCTTGACCGCGTTCTCGGCACCTCATTCTTCATGCCGGCGATTGTCGAGATGGGAGCGCAGCTGCAGCACAATGGCGGCAGCCCGATCCTGTTCCAGCATCTGTTCTGGTTCTTCGGCCACCCGGAGGTCTACATCGTCGCCCTGCCGGCCTTCGGCATCGTGTCCGACCTGATCAGCACGCATGCGCGCAAGAACATCTTCGGCTACCGCATGATGGTTTGGGCGATCCTCGCCATCGGCGCCCTGAGCTTCGTTGTCTGGGCGCACCACATGTATGTCAGCGGCATGAACCCATATTTCGGCTTCTTCTTCGCGACCACGACCCTGATCATTGCCGTGCCGACGGCGATCAAGGTCTATAATTGGGTGCTGACGCTTTGGCGCGGCGATATTCACCTCACCCTGCCGATGCTTTTCGCGCTCGCCTTCATTGTCACCTTCGTCAATGGAGGCTTGACCGGACTGTTCCTCGGCAATGTCGTGGTCGACGTGCCGCTGTCGGACACCATGTTCGTGGTCGCTCATTTCCACATGGTCATGGGTGTCGCGCCGATCCTGGTGATCTTCGGCGCGATCTATCACTGGTACCCGAAGGTCACCGGCAGGATGCTGGACGAGACGCTCGGCAAGTTCCACTTCTGGGTGACCTTCGTCGGCGCGTACCTGATCTTCTTCCCCATGCATTATCTCGGCCTGATGGGCGTTCCGCGGCGTTACGCCGAGCTCACCGACATGACCATAATGACGGAATCGGCTCGTCACCTGAACTCGTTCATCAGCATCATGGCCTTCACAGTCGGCTTCGCCCAGATGGTCTTCCTGTTCAACCTGATCTGGAGCATCCGGCATGGCCGAGGGGCCGGCGGCAATCCCTGGCGGGCGACGACGCTCGAATGGCAGACGCCGCAGACGCCGCCGGCGCACGGCAATTTCGGCAAGGAACTGCCCATCGTCTATCGCTGGGCCTATGACTACAGCGTGCCGGGGGCCAAGGAGGACTTCATCCCGCAGAACGTGCCGGGCGACTTCGCCCCCTCGAGGGAGCCGGCATGAGCGTCATCCTGGTCTTTCTGCTGGTGATCGCGGGCTTTGCCGGATGGTGGCTTTCGCACCAACGGCTGACGGCCAAGCCCTGGTTGGAGCAAGGCCTTGTCGGCGATTTCGTCGGTTTCGACCGGTCAGCGCTGCCCACCGCCAAGATCGGCCTCGGTGTCTTCCTCGCCGTCGTCGGTTGCCTGTTTTCGCTGTTCACCAGCGCCTATTTCATGCGCATGGGGCTGCCCGACTGGCAGCCGCTGCCGCTGCCGCGCCTGCTCTGGCTCAACACCGGCGTGCTGGTGCTAAGCAGCGTCGCGCTGCAATGTGCCGTGGTCGCCGCGCGCAAAGGCCAGATCGACAACGTCCGGCTGGGCCTTGCCACGGCGGGGTTCACGACGCTTGCCTTTCTCGTCGGTCAGTTGATGGCATGGCGGCAACTGACCGGGGACGGCTACCTGCTCGCATCCAACCCGGCCAACAGCTTCTTCTATCTGATCACCGGCATGCATGGCCTGCACATATTCGGCGGTCTGGTTGGACTTGGAAGGACGAGCATCGGCGCCTGGAATGGAGCGCGGCCAGAGCGGCTTCGACTCAGCGTCGAGCTCTGCGCCATGTACTGGCATTTCCTGCTTTTCGTCTGGCTCTGCATCTTCGCCCTGCTGGCGGGTTGGGCCGCGACCTTCATCGACATCTGCCAACGGCTGCTGACCTAGGAGACCGGCGATGGCCGAGACGACCATGACCCATACCAGCCAGATGGAGCCCAGGCCCGCCGGTTGGCGCGGCATCGCCGCCGATTGGGCCTCGGACCAGCGGGCCTTCAAGAACGTGTCCTGGGGCAAGGCCATGATGTGGATCTTCCTGCTCAGCGACACATTCGTCTTCGGATACTTCCTGCTCTCCTACATGACCGCGCGCATTTCCACGCGCGTGCCGTGGCCGAATCCAAGTGAGGTCTTTGCACTTCGCATCGGCGGCTCGGAAATTCCGCTGATCCTGATCGCCATCATGACTTTCGTGCTGATCTCGAGCAGCGGAACGATGGCCATGGCGGTCAATTTCGGCTACCGCCACGATCGTCGCAAAACCGCGATATTGATGCTTTTGACCGCAGTACTTGGCGCGACATTCGTCGGCATGCAGGCCTTCGAATGGACCAAGCTGATCACCGAAGGGGTGCGGCCATGGGGCAATCCTTGGGGGGCAGCGCAGTTCGGCTCATGCTTCTTCATGATCACGGGCTTCCACGGCACCCATGTCACGATCGGCGTGATCTTCCTGGTCATCGTGGCGCGAAAGGTCTGGCGTGGCGACTTCGACACTGGGCGCCCCGGCTTCTTCACCAGCCGCCGGGGCCGCTATGAGAATGTCGAGATCATGGGCCTCTACTGGCACTTCGTCGATCTGGTCTGGGTGTTCATCTTCGCCTTTTTCTATCTTTGGTGAGGCAGATATGGCTGAAGCAACCGCAAACGGTCTCGGACAACACGCGCTGCACGCCACCCATGGGCATGATGCGGCGGCCGTCGCCACCACCGACACCCACCAGGAGCACCCGATCAAGCTCTACCTGGTGGTCTGGGCGTGGCTGTTCATCCTCAGCACATGCTCCTACCTGGTCGACTATTTCGGCATCCACGGCTATCTCAGATGGTCGCTGATCCTGATCTTCATGATGCTCAAGGCGGGATTGATCGTCGCCGTCTTCATGCACATGGCCTGGGAGCGGCTGGCGATGATGTATGCGATCATCCTGCCGCCGATATTGGTGCTGGTCTTCGTGACCATGATGGTTTTCGAAGCCGATTATACGCTGCTGACCCGTATCGCGTTTTTCGGACCCGGCCCCTGATCGCGTAAAAACGAGGAGATATCCTCTTACAGCGTCGCGCGCCCTTTTTCGGAAGCGCAGGGCGCTGTTCCGCTTTGATGGGCCTATGATCCTTTTCGAAAATCGATCCAGATTTTCGGTCATCCGCCCGGTCGAAGGTGAACGTCATGGACACGCGGACACTTGTCATACTCGGCCTTGGCATAGTTGTTCTGCTGCTGTTGGGATTCCTCACGCTGCCGGCATAACGGCACGGGGGCGCGACATTTCAACAGCGCAATTGCAGGACGACCAGCGACGGTGCCCGGAAGGGTGACCTATTTGGAGAACTGCTTCAGGTAGGCGATGACGTTGGCTATGTCCTTGTCGTCCTTGAGGCCGGGAAATGTCATCTTTGTCCCCTTGACCATCGCCTGGGGGGCGTGCAGGTAGGTCGTCAGGGTCGGCTCGTCCCATTTGACGCCGGATTTTCCAGCTGCGATCATCGCTGCGGAATAAGTGAAGTTGGGATGCGTGCCGGCAACACGCCCGATGACGCCGTGCAGGGACGGACCGATCTTATTCTGGTCCTGGTCGGCAATGTGGCAGACCTTGCACTTCGTGAAGACCTTCTCGCCCGCGGCAGCATCTTGCGCCTGCGATGGGCTTATGAAGAAGGTGGTAGCGGGCAAGACGATGAAAAGCGCGATTGTACGCATCGCATTTCCTCCCTGATGGTTCTCGTTTTGCGTCGGAACGATCGGCACCACGCCAATCCCGCCTGCGGGCGCTGCACGCTAGAGCGGAGGATCCGGGCTCTTCAGTGGAATTGCGGCACCTACATACCACAGAATTGTCCAAATGGATAGAAAAGGCCGGCTTTGGCCGAGGCTTAGGCCCGTACACTGCGGTGCTCGGCGTCATCGGCAAGCTGTTCGGTGCGTGACAAGGCCGCCGAACTGGACAGCCTATTCTAATGCATGTCGCCCAAAACTGGGCAGGGTTTTGGGATGACGACATCCATCAAACAAAGATCTTTTAAAGCGCCGCGCCTGATTCCGTTTCAGCGCGACGCGCTTTAAGCGGTGGGATCAAGGCGGATCGGTGTTGCAACTCGCAGCAAGCTGACCGATCGCTTCCGAAAGACCGGCAAGCTCGAAATCCGCCTCACCACGCCCCGACAGCAGGCCGAAGCGCCATGACAGCGTCAGCCGGTTCGCCGAAACCAGGCGCTTGATGCCGTCGTTCCCATCCCTGACCAGAGTTCTGCCGCGCGGGCCGACCGACCAGCTTTCATCGGTTTTGCCGCCGTCGACAACAACGGAGATGGTGATCTTGCGGCTGGCGGAGACGGCGTCGTCGAGCTGGAGCCATTCGCTCCAGCGCGGTTCGCCATCAGGCCGGCAAGCAAGCGTAAGCACCGGACTGTAGCCTAGGGCTCCGCCGCCAGTGATCAGCTTGTTGCTGGCATGGAGCGACGCCGTGATCTGGCCGTCATTGCCGGAGCCGACGCTCCAGTTGCCCATATTCGGCTCAGCCCGCGCGACGCCGACCGTCGCGGCCAACAAGAGCGCCGCGGCAATGACCACGTCTCTCATCATGGACCCAGCCTCACCGATGCCTCCAAACGCCCGCGAATACGATGAGGCGCAGATAATGTTCAATGCTTGGTATCGCCAGCACCGGACAATCAAGACAAGTTGTCTGTGTTGCCGCGCCGCCACAATGAAACATCCCGCAATGAAAAAGGCCGCCCGGAGGCGGCCTTTCGAAATCGCGGTGTTGAAACCTGTTACTCGGCTTCCTTGGCTGCTTTCTTCTTCGGCGCGGCCTTCTTCTTCGGCTCTTCCGCCTCGGCGGCGGCTTCGCCCGCCTCTGCCTTGACTTCGGCCTTCTTCGAAGAGGCCTTCTTGGCCGGCTTCGCCTTGGTCGCGGTTTCGGCTTCCTCGTCGTCGGCCATCAGCTCTTCCTTGCCGACCTTGACGTCATTGACCGAGATCTGGCCGAGCAAATAATCGACGACCTTCTCCTCGAACATCGGCGCGCGCAGCGCGTTGATGGCTTCCGGATTGCTGCGATAGAACTCGAAGGCTTCCTGCTGCTGGTTGGCCGGGAAGCGGCGCACCTGCTCGAACAGGCCGCGCTGCAGTTCCTCGTCCGACACGGTGACGCCGGCCTTTTCGCCGATTTCGGCGAGCACCAGACCGAGACGCACGCGGCGCTCGGCAAGGCGCATATATTCGGCGCGTGCCTCTTCCTCCGTCGTCTCTTCGTCGGCGAAGGTGCGGCCGGCGGCTTCGAGATCGCGATTGACCTGAGCCCAGATATTGTTGAACTCGGCCTCGACAAGCTTCGATGGCGCCTCGAAGGAGTAGGATGCGTCGAGCTGGTCGAGCAGCTGGCGCTTCACCTTCTGGCGAGTCATCGAGCCGAACTGGTTCTCGAGCTGGCCGCGCACGATCTCGCGCAGGCGCTCGAGCGATTCTAGGCCGAGATTCTTGGCCGTCTCGTCATTGACTTCGAGCTCGCCGGGCGCCGACACTTCCTTGACGGTGACGTCGAACGTGGCTTCCTTGCCGGCCAGATGCGCCGCCTGGTAGTTTTCGGGGAAGGTGACGGTGATCTGCTTCTCGTCGCCGGCCTTCGTGCCGATCAACTGGTCCTCGAAGCCCGGGATGAACTCCTTGGAGCCAAGCACGAGCGGCTGGTCGGTCCCGGCGCCGCCGGCGAAAGCCTCGCCGCCGATCTTGCCGACATAATCGATGCTCACACGGTCACCCTCGGCGGCCTTGCCGGTCTTCGGCTCGTAGCTGCGCGACGATTCGGCAACGCGCTTCACCTGATCGTCGACTTCCGATTCCGGCACGTCATAGACCTGGCGCGTCACCTTGATATCGGAGAAATCCTTGATCTCGATCGCCGGGATGACTTCGTAGTTGAGGCTGAATTCGAAATCGGCGCCGCCGGCCAGGATCTTCTCGGCCTCCTTCTCGTCCTCGGTCATGATCACTTCGGGCTGCATGGCGGCCTTTTCGCCGCGCCCTGTGATGATCGAGCGGGTCGAGTCGTTGAGAATCTCGTTGACGACCTCGGCCATGAACGACTTGCCGTACATCTTGCGCAGGTGCTGCACCGGCACCTTGCCCGGGCGGAAGCCGTTGATGCGCACCTTGTCGCGGGCATCGGTCAGCCGCGCCATCAGCTTGGCTTCCATGTCACCGGCCGGCACGGTGATCTTGATCTCGCGCTTGAGACCGGAGTTGAGCGTTTCGGTGACCTGCATCCTAGAACCTTTGTTTTCAACAATGAGGCTGCGAAACGGTATTAGCCGTTTACAGCCTGCCGGTATGATGTTGCCGGAAATGGCTTTTGGTACGGAACCTGGCGATTTGACCGCTAACGCGGTTCAAACTCTCCTGAACTACGCCGTGCCAGATGCGAATAAGTTTTTGTTTTTCCTATAACTTTTCACATCTTGCAGAAGCGGAAACTCACGTTCCGTCACATTCGACACGCCTTTTGTCACAGGCTAGCCCAATTTTCAACTATCTTCGCGTCTAGCCGGATAAGCATGATCTGAGCCCCGACATTGACAGAATGATGGCTACATGGGATTGCCGGGGAAAGCGGATGTGGCGGAATTGGTAGACGCCCTGGATTTAGGTTCCAGTGCCGAAAGGCGTGGGGGTTCGAGTCCCTTCATCCGCACCACAAAATCCACTGGAAAGCCCGGAAACATTGGCTTCCTTGGCTCTCCGGTTGACTGAGTTGTACAAATTTCGGTACAAAGATCCCGTCAATTCGGGAGTTAGCCTTGTCCACACCGCACCTCAAAGTCTCTCCATCCGGTCACTATCAATACCGCTTCGTCGTCCCTGAGGCCCTCAGGGGAATCGTTGGCAAGCGCGAGATCAAGAAGTCTCTCGGGAAGGACCGTACCCGAGCCCTCAAGATGTACGCTCAGGTCGAGCGGGAGACCGAAAGGCTGCTCAAGTCGGTCAAGGCCACAGCCTCCGTGGACGCGAGCGACCGCGCCTTGATCATTCGCAAGATGCGGCAATTCGGCTTTACGGAAAAGGACATCAACACCGTCGGCGGTCATGGCGGGGAACTAAGTGACCGCCTGGACGAAGGCCTGAGCATCTTCCAAGACGAATTGATAACCGAGTACGAAGACGCCGAAGACCGGGGCAAGAGCCCAGCAGTTTCCCTTGAGGCCATCCGCGCAATTGGCCGAAAGCGGTTGCCGAAGGACACCTATACCGTCGCAAGCGCCCTCACCCACTATCTGACCATGAAGGCAACCGGGGTTCATGCAAGGGACCTCGCGCTGACCAATCGGGTCAACAAGGTGAAGGAGCGGCTTATAGCTGTGATCGGCAAGCACGAGGTCACCAAGCGCCCTCTGGAGAAGCTGACCCGCGCTGAGGCCCGCAAGTTCCGTGACGCCCTGGCCGATGAGATGGCCCCGCCCTCCGTAAAGCGAACCATTGAGATCGTGAGCCCTGCCATCAACAAGATGATCAAGGAGCATGACCTCGACATGAAGAACCCCTTCGCCCAACTGGAGATCAAGGGCGCGACAAATAGCAGGGACGCCCGGCTCCCGCTGTCTGAGGACGACATGACGGCTCTCGCTCCCACGATGGAGAAGGGTGACGCCTCCCTCGCTGCGCTGTGGGTGGTCCTCAGGGACACCGGGGCGCGCCTTGGCGAAGTTTGCAACCTCAGGCGAATGGACGTCGACGAGGCGTCGAGGTGCATGCGTATCCGGCCCTATGGTGACCACACGCTCAAGACGAAGAACTCAGAGCGGGACGTGCCGCTCTCTCCGAAGGCCTTGGAGGTTCTCAAGTCTCTCGCGTCCGACCTTGCCCCCGAAGCCACCTTGTTCAAGCGCTACGCTGGTCCGCGTCGCTCCGAGAAAGCTTCCGCAGCCTTGATGAAGCGCCTACGCACCGTGGTCACCGATACAAAGAAGACCATCCACAGCCTACGCCACAGGATGAAAGACCTACTCCGCAACACTGACTGCCCTGAGAGCCTCGCCAAGGAAATCATGGGACACTCGGAGGCAGGCGTGGCGTTCAACTATGGCGCTGGCTATGCGCTCAATGTGAAGCGCGCCGCTCTTGAGAAGGCTTGGTAAGAGCCGGGCTGATTAGGTTGCCGTATAGAGAGCCCAAGCTCTTGCGCCCAGCAGCCGAGGCATCAACCCTGTGGGCGCATCGATGGCCCCAGGTGGGCCTTTGTCACCATGCGGAGCGGCCACAGCCACTCCATCATTTTCAATGGTAGCGGAGAGCCCGGCTAATTAGGGGACCATACAGATAGCCCCAAGCTCCCTACCTCCATCATCCGGATTGCGGGCCTCATAAAGAGAAGAGCGCAAGATGAGCATTAGCATCATCTAACATTGGCTCTCGATTATGTCGTCATATGGCACATAGGAAGCCCAAACGGGACCTCGCGCTTTCGATTATGTCGTCATTCTGCACATAGAAAGTCCAAACAGGGCCAGCCTTCGCTTGCTCACATTCCCTCCCATGTCTTTCTGATTTTTTTCTTGGGGGTCCCTTCTGGTCACCTAAGCTCTCGCCTCTACATCTGGCGCCCATTCACCAGCCCAACACAACATGCAGGATCAATGACCTATACCGCCACAACCTATGAGGTTGGCGATGCCGAGTTGCTCGCCCTCCATGCAGCCATGCGTACCCCCTCGAAAACCCCAAGCCTCGCGAAAACCTTTCCGTGCCCCGACAAACGCCATTGGGCGCGCGAGTCGCCCCTTCCCATCCGTCTGACTCGTGCCACCCGCCGCCTCGCCAACAACGGCGCCATGGCCCTCGAAGGCTGCGCCGCAGGTGAGATGGAACGCGTCCGCACCAATCACCGCATTCGCATTGATGTTCTCAAGGACATCATGAAAACCCTCTGGTCCTTCCGGCTCCTCGGGTGGCTCCCCTCGGACACGCTCTACCTCACGTGGTCTCAAGCCGAGCAGTTCGTCGCGGCTGGCACCCAGCGCCCTGCGGACACCCTGGACCTAATCCCCGAATGGTTCGCTCGGCGCCATACGGCCGATGAACTGAAGACCTTCCGAGACGGTAAGGACGCATAGCGCTCCCCTGACTCTCCCAGCGGGCCTGAGAGGCGTTCGGGTTTCTCGGCACCTACACCGCTCCTCTATTCGATTGACTCAGGACGGCCTGTACGCCCCGAGGAAAGGCATTCCCATGAACATGCACACCACCGCCGGGACGGTCTCAGACCGCCGCCGCAATTCAGTCTTCGCAGCGTCCGCAGCCAAGCGCGACCAGGGCGAATTCAACCACAAAGCCGTCAAGGCGCTCACGACCAACGGCATCGAGCGTTCTGCGATCGCGGCACTCCTGGGGCTATCCGAGGCTACCGCCAGACGCCTTCAGTACACTCCCTGCCCTGCCTACGACGAAGAACGGCGGGACCGGGAAAACCGCCGCGCTCCCTGTACACGCTTCCTGTCCGACGCAGATATTGCGTGGGAGGAGATAATGCAGGGGACTCGTGGTGACATGCGGGCCACGATCCAGGGCTTTCTGGAAGACCTATCGAGCCGTCGGCTCACGCAAGGGGACGTGGCCAAGCTGCTGGGCATCTCACAGCAGGCTGTATCAAGACACGTCAACAACCTTTTCTCGGCAAGGTTACGTATCCAACGCCAAAAAAGCCAATGGAAAGTGAAAACTATAACCAATTCAACGCGCTAAGCTACAACATAGCTATTATAGGGAAACTCAAGGCCACCCTACTGGCGGGATAAGTCGGCGAGCCCATGGATGAGACGGCTTCGCCGTTCATGGGATAACCGACCGTGCTGCCAGCTGCGCTTGGAAGACCGATTAGAGAAGACAAAAGCAGAGATCGGATTGGTGAAGACAACCACACCTCTTCGATCTCCTCATTAACAGGATTAGCTCGGAGACCTATCGCTTCTCCCATGAACGGCAAAGCCGTCTCATCCATGGGCTCGCCGATAGTTATCCCGAGTTACCTCATCACCATCATCAACCATAGGAGGTCGCCATGTGCGATTTCGGATTTGTCCTCGGCCTTGCTGCCGGGGCCGCAAGTGCTGCCGGTGAGGCAGCTGTAGCGAGCGACAAACAAAAGGCTACTGTGACCAACTACAATCTGCAGCAAGCCGCCAATGAACGCGAGTTCATCGTAAACACCAATGCCGCCCTCAAGGATGGCTATCAGGCCCAGTTGGAGGGCGACCGCGCCCATTCGGCGGCTGTAGCCTCAGGCGCTGGCATGTCTGGGCCGACCGCTGGTCTCCGCGTAGCCGAACAATCCCGCCAGACTGCCCTTTCTATCGCCAACGCCAAGGACCAGATGGACGGGGCCAAGGCCAACTACATCATGACTGGCAAGTCCCAGCAGTTGCAGGCCCAGAGTACCGTCAACGCTCTGAAGCCGAACCCAATGTCCACCTTCATGGACATCGCGTCGTCTGGTCTCAAGAACTACGGCGCCTTTCAGTAACCCCAAGGAAACCTCATGGCCTCTCCGGTCACTCGGGGCCACCCGCGCGACTGGCGTGTGGGTGTCCAAGCCCCTGACAATGGCGCCCAATTGCGGCGCCGCCAGATCATCAACGAACGTAAACCTTGCTCCTGCCCGGGATGCGATAGGACGCGTTACGGCGTCTCTCGATACTGCAGCACGCATAGGGACGCGACGAGTTCCCGAGGGGACCCTCTGGCTCGTCTGCCCTCCCGCAACGAACTGGCCATCTTCCGCCATGCCATTGCCGTCTACCTCCAGACCGACACCAAGCTGGCCGAGCGCATTGGGGTGGACCTCAGGGGTCTTGAGCGCCGCATGTCACAGCCTCCTGCCTTCTGCCTCAGCCCTGCCGACATCCACAAGGGATTGCCCCAGATCGCCAAGGCCAAGGGTCTGTTGGCCAACTGGCAGCACCGTGACAAGCGAACCTATACCGAGGCAGTCACCAACGCTTTGGCGCTCATCGGATGGATGGAAGTATACTACGACACGGGCCACGCCGGGGGCCTCTGGGAGAACCGCAAGGCCTTCCTGACCACTCGAGCCGGTTCCCTTCTGGGGGACTTCCGCAAGATCATCGGTCGGACGACGCTGCGCAAGGAGGCCTCAGGGGCAACCCACCGGCTTCTTGGCCGCGATTTCATCCACCACGCCAACACGATCTACGGGAGGGACTTCTGGTCCTCACCCGTCTCCTCCAATGACGGTCAGTCTCTGACCCTCCGCGACTACACCCGCATGGCCCTCAAGGCCGCTGGTCTTCTCTAACTGCAAGGAAACACAACCTCATGTCCGATGACGGAATGATGCGCATGCCCAACCCGATGGACCATAGGTCCGGTTGGTCCCCCAACAGCAACCCGAACTATGCCTCAGGCTCTGCCGCTGGTCCTGCCCCCGATGGCAAGGTCTTCGTGGCTGGTCTCAACACCTATGTGGATGCCGACATCGCCGCCGAGCTTGGTCTCACTGGTGGTGCCCAAGTGTCTCAAGCGTACCCCGAGGCCGCTCCCATTGCCTCGCGTGCCACCCTCAACCCTGAGGCCATTCCTGCGGGTCACGACCCTCTCGAACACATCGACGTTGACGAGATGACCGACGCGGAACTTGCGGGCCTTCAGGAGCAACTTGAGATCAAGGACGAGGACGCGGCGCCGTCACCCTCCGAGACCCTTGACGCCATTGCGGAATGCTTCACCCCCGAGGCCTTCGTGGATGGCGTGGAAACCCTGGTCGAAACAGGCGACTTCAACGACACGCTCACCCGCCTCTCCGAGGCCACTGGGGTGGATGCCGCCACCGCTTCGGTCCTGGTCGAGACAGCTGTGATGGAGGCCTCGCCGGTAGCATCCGAGCATATCGGCGATGAACGTTGGGCCTCTCTGGTCTATGCGGCCTCCCGGACGGACGACACATTCGCCCGTCGCATCGTTTCCGATGTGGTCACCGGTCGCTTGGACCCTTCCCGTCTACCCCAGGCCTATGACTGGTGGTGGCAGTCTCTGCCCGACGCGGACGAGTTCTGATCCATGGCTGTTCTCATGAAACACCTCGCCACCCTCTATTTGGTCATCGCGACCGCATCCACCATCGCAGCCCTGCTGCCCCACTAACAATAACCGAAAGGAAGAACATGGCCAAGAAACCAATGACCCGCGAGGAACTCCTCGCCCAACTCGACGCCCTCGACAACTCCACCGAGGTCGGCAAGCTGAACGCCGAAGTCTCACGGCTCATCAATGAAAACGCAACCCTTGCGGCGCAACGCCGGGAGCTTGAGCGGCAGCTTAAGCAGGAACGCGAGGCCATGCAGTTGGTCCGCGAGGCAATCCGCAAGGTCGACGTCCGGACGCGTTCACATGGCGCCGACAGGCTAGCTGAGACTGCTGCCGCTGCTGACCGTTCTGACCGCATGGCCCTGGCCGAGGTCCGCGCGGGTATTCGCCGAGGCACCCACGACCCCGCTACCGGCCTGCCCCATACCGTCGAGACAAAGCCACGGCGTAGTCTGGAAGCGGGTTCGCTCAAAGTCACCAAGACGGAACTGACTTCGTTCTTCCCGGCCCTGAGCGACTCCGATGTCGAAATCAACGACGAAACTGAGTTGTGGGAAGTCGAAGTCAATGACGAGGACGAAGTTAATGATGAAGATGAGGTGTTGGAAACCGAAGCGTCCTCGCGATAGCGCGAGCGCATAATCCTTCAATCTACCCCCGACGCGCGGCTTTCCCGTTCGTTGTCTCACCCGGTCAGCGGGTAGCTGGGTCGTTGGAGGATAGAACGACAGGGGCACCTTGCGTTTCGTTACGGTCGCGCAAGGTGCCCCGACTTTCCGTCAGGGTAGCTTGATCATTCCTGCTCGCTTGCGAAGAATGTGGAACGCCGCACTGATCGTCGCATCCTCCTTGCGAAGCTGCGCTTCCGGATCATGGTCAAGGTCCGCCTCTTCGATATGGAAGTCATCCGCCTGAGAAGGTTTATGTCTCCACGCCCATTCGCAGGCCTCCCAATGTCCCTCGCAGGGCACTTGTCGCTGACTGACAAGGCGTCCTCGTTTCCCAAAGAACATGACTCTGTAGTTGACCATGATGTCGGCCTTCCATCTTGAAGCACGGCGTTGTTGCCGACACGCCATGAATCACATGTCGTCAGAGGAAAAAAGTCCGAGCACCAGAGAGGCTGCGCTATCGCGGAGAGTTGACGTAGGTCGTGCCAATTCGGTACCTCCGACTTCACAAACACGGGGGTACTATGAGCAGTCACGCAAATAACTCAGGACCATCGAACGAGGACTCTTCAGAGCGTCCTGGCGAGACTCAGGCGCCAAAGCCGGGAACGCTAAAGGAATTCGAGAATTCCGTTAACGGGCTGATCCCGATTTTGGGCCGGGTGCTTGTGTCAACTTGGAACGTCCAAATGCGCTTCCTTATCGCCGTCGGACTGATGACACTCGTCCAGAAGTATCCGTGGGTGCTGTTCGCGACATCCTTCTTGTTGCTGGCTTTTGTATACCCGCTGGGAATCGCCTTCACCGCGACTGGGATAGCCGCCATCACCTACAATGCTCGGGGTAAAGATCAATTCCTCGTCGATTTAGACAAGCGCGACGTTTGACGTACCAGCTGAATTGCGGCGGCAAATGCACATTTGACGGAGCGTAACAAATGTTTTCCGAACACCCAGGCAGGCGGATCGCCATAGCGGGAGCAGTCGTTTTAGTTGCGGCCTTGTGGCTGATGCCCTCCGAATTGCGTCAAACCAGTGGGCTGAAACTTGCCCGAGGGTTCGGCACAATAGCCCCTGCTTTGGCCCTGGGTGGGTTGATCGGCTGGTTGCTCTATAATATTCATGCATGGTTCTGGACCACGTTTAGCCTAATGTTGATCACTCTAATTATAGTTCTTGGCGACCCTGCAGCAGGACTGGGGTGGATCATTGCAGCAGGGGCGATCTACCTCTGCATTTCACTGGCATTCTATGTGTTTTACGTCTTAAACTTAGAATCTCGCAAAATGCAGACTGAGGAAAAGAGGCGCGAGGCCATGGACCGTATTAACCCAGAGGATGAACGACGGTAAGCTCGGTGCAGATTCAACTCAGACATTAGATTTGGGTCACGCTTGATCGTCTAACAAGTATCTCTGCGGGCACGGGCAGGATGGAGCCGGAGGACGACTTAAAGTCCCGTATCGAGGCTGCGCTTGTTCGCGGCCAGCTTACCCAATGGCAAAAGCAATTTCTGCTCGACATACGCGATCGGCTGATCAAGTACGGCCCACGCACGCGGCTGAGCGCAAAGCAGTGGGCTAAGCTGTACGAGATTATCGGCGCGGCCCCGGCAAGCCTCAACACACTACCGCAATCGCCCCCGAACAAAACCTACTCGCCACCGCGGTGGAAGCCGAGCCGCAGGCGAAGCCCGCTCGAACGTGAGGCCCGATACTTGGCCCGCCGTTTTGCCAGGACCTTTGGGATCGTGTTGGCACTGGTAGTCGGGTCTCTGATCTACTCGTTCATCGTCAAGGACAGACAAATCCCCTGGCCAAGCATGCCATCCTTCGCGAGGTCAGGCACGGGTGACAGAGCGCCGCTCGCAAGATCACAGTTCAGCGTCACAGATGGCGACACCATCCGACTTGACGGCACCGCGAAGGGAACCCGGCTGGTCGGCTTCAATGCCCCCGAGAGCATCGAGCCAAGGTGCGCCGTTGAAGGAGACCTTGGGCGCCGCGCCAAGGCGCGCCTGACAGAACTGGTCTCTTCAGCAAAGCTGGAATTGCAGATGATCCCCTGCTCGTGCCCCCAAGGGGACCGAGGTACCGACAGGTGCAACTACGGGCGAACCTGCGGCCACCTGTTCGCGAATGGCCAGGACGTCGGCGACGTGCTGATTTCCGAGGGGCTGGCGGTGCCGTTTATCTGCGGTGCGACCAGTTGCCCACCTACCCCGCGCCCTTGGTGCGGTTGAGGGGCTGGCACTTAGGCTACCAACTGCGCCAAGTACGGCCGAAAATGCTCGCTTACCGCATCGAACTCCCTGTCGCCAAGTAGCTGCAGTTTCTGCTTACCCACCGAGATTATTTTTGCGTCGCTTGCGCCAATGCCCACAGCCTCCTCAGTACCAAGGACAAGTTGCGCCCCTTTTGGACGACGCTTGACGAGGAAGGAAATGATTGCCGGGAGGTGTACCGCATCCTGCCCCTGCTGATTGGGAGCATCAATGACTATCGGGCAGAACGTCGCCGACCCAAACTGGTGTGTGGTGTGAAGAAACGCATAGTAGTATGCGGCCAGACCTCGCGGGCCCTCACTACCCCTCGCGTGGGTGGCAGCTGACAGACTTTTGATTCGCGTTGCATCCACACGCACGTCCAGTTCAGCGGAGAATTCCGCCAGCTTGGCAGCGAAGTAGTCTTTTATCGCCTTTTGGCGGTTCCTGTCCTGCGACGCCTTCATATCGCGCGAAAAGCCGTCCATGCTGACTTTAATTCTCCCGATTTCCTCCTCGACTTCCTTGAGACGGTCTCGAAGGACTCGAATCGCCGCGTTTCGGCCTTCGGCTGCGATGACCTCGTCCAGCGACACTCCGTCCTTCCGCGTGGACAAAACAGCCTGCACCCGGGAAATAGATGCAGAAATCTCGTCCATGCTGGTACGCGCCGTAGAGATATGTTTGTCTACGCGCTGTTGCTCGTGCTGGGCGTGCTGTAGCGCCGCGACTAAAGCCTCGGCATCGGCTGCGATATGGAAGCGCGTGGCGATATCATTGACGTAATGTTCGCCACAGGTAGGGCATTCAACTTCAATTGGGTGCTCGGCCGCGCTCTTAAAAACGTCGTCAATCTCAGCCAAGGCCGCCTTGGTGACAGTGATCTGCGCAGACCACATTGCGCGGACCTCCGTTAGGTCGTTCAACTCACTTCGCTTGTTGGCTTGCTGTTCGTACAGACGCGCGCTTTCGTTTGTCAAAGCGTCTGTTTCGGCTTGAAAATCGCTCAGGCTGAAAAATACTGCGGTCTCCGGCGCAATCTCACGCAGCTGCGTTAGTGCGTCGGTAAGACCTCGGTGGCGACCCTCGGCGTCCCTTAGACTCAAAGCGAGGCGGTCACGCTCGGCCTGCGCAACATAGAAGTCGTTCGGCTTCAAACCAGAATGATAGTCCGTCAACGTCGCAGCGCTGCGCGGCAAATACATTCCGCGAAACGGCTCCCAGGCCGAAGACCAACTCTTATCTTGGTCGACATAATAAGGAGCAAACGCATACGCTGGCGGGGGGATGAGAACTTTTTCGCGCTGATCCGTCATCAAGAGGCGAAAGTCGAGAACCTCAGAGAGATACGGCGCCAATTCCTGGGTTATGGAATTCCCTTGGAAGGCCCTGACGCCCTCGGAATCAAATGCGGTGTAAGTCCCCGCAAACTTCATCATCGACATCGACTTTCCGTCAATCTCGAAATCGACAAGCGAGGCTACATTGGCGTTACGCCAGCTGTCATCAATCCGATGGGGCTCAGCCCCAAAGGTATCATACAGGCTCTTCAGGAGTGCTGACTTGCCGAACCCGTTCCCCGCCTGAAGCACTGTCGCTCCTGAGTCGAACTCCACCGAGGTCGCTCGTCGCTCTACCTGTGAGAGCAGAAAGATCTTGTTGAACTTCAGAGTGCGCACGCCGCCTCCCCCCGAGATTTAGTAGCAACCGCCGCAGGCCAAATTCACGCTCATCATCCATTGAGAACCTCGTAAGCCGCAGTCAGCAAGGCGGCTTCCAATTTGGAGGGTTCCGCACTCGCGACGAGGTTAGCGTCCAAATGTTGCTGGATCAGAGCGGCTGCAGCTAACAGGCTGTCCAATGTAATTAGGGTGGTCATGATTTCAGCAACAGCGCCGTCGATAGCCTTCGTCAAAATCGACGTGTCTGATGTGCGCTTGGCGCGATCACGCAAATACTGGATTGTCGCCGTCTTGGTACGAATTCGCGCGACGGGCGTTCGACCGGCATTTGCAAGTTCTTGCTCGACGACAACCCAGTGGTCCAGGATGCTCTCATGCTCCTCGGCTGCTTTGAACGTGGCCTCGAAATCCGTCCGCCCAATCGACTTATGGTCGAACACATCGGCGAGAGACTTACATTCTGTAGTATCATTTCCTTTGGTCGATATGGTCTCGATCAGTGTTCGGTAGACAGCTGCGACAGTCGCACCGGGCATGTTGGCTACGATGTCGACTATCCGCCCCTTGAGAAAAGTGTCGTATCCTGTCAGCGGCACTTTTGTCCGCTCGAAACGAATCACCGCAGCTTCGTCAGGATTTCGTGGTGGGGCAAAGTCGAGGGTCAACGCTGTTGAAAATCGTGCCTTATCGATCGTACCCAACTCACCGTACTCTATTTCTTCGTGGTCGACGGTGGTCTTTGTGCCATCCGCCAGTTGGAAATCAAAGTGGGCATTGGTCACGAAAACGCATGCCTTGGTGGCTGCACCAAAATTTTGGGAGTTATAGTACATTTTTCCTACTATAGTCTTTGGCGCCTCGGGCTCCTCTTTAGAGAGGCTTACTGATGTCCATTTGCCAGTAGCCTTTCCTTTGATTTGGAAAAATTCCGCGGAAGTGGGCATTTCATCTGCGTCGAAGATGGTCAAATCGTCAAAATAGTCGATAACAGCTCGAAAATCCGCACCGCTCTGATAGAGGTTCAAAAGCTTTTCAAGGGATACATGTACTTGGAACGCATAGCGTGCCGCAGTGCGAGCGCCAGATTTCTCGCGCGGTTTCACCGACACAACTGAGATCGCCGAGCTGCCCATACTCCCCCCGGGCAGTATTAAATGCATGTCTGGGACGACTTGCAATGCCCACGTGATCCGGGACCTGAAATTTAGCGGGCGGGCGCAGCTGGAGTAGTGTCATAGGAGCGGCAGCTGGCCGTCCTGGTGCGACTCACCCTGCCCAATTTTAATCTGCGTAGCTGGCTTGTCCACGATCACCAAGGCATCGTCCAGGGCTGTTTGCTGCATGCGCCGCGCTTCCGACCATGGTGCCGTGAGCCAGACTTCAACCTCATCTGGCGTCGTAAGGATGACCGGCATAGCCTTTTCATGGATCGGTGCGATGAGAGCATTGGGTTTGGTCGTCATGAATCCGTAAAGCTCGAAATCGCCCGGCCCGTCCTTGACCCTGCGGACGCCCTGCCACCGCGTCCAGAATCCAGCAAAGAAGAAAAGAGGTAGGCCCTCGCCGCGTGCAAACCAGTAGTTCCGCTGAATGCCCGTCTCAGGGTCCTTATCATTCGGCGTTGGGCTCGGCTCCGCAAAGCTCGTGACGGGCACCACACAACGGTTCTCCACCCCAACGTATTGCTGCCAATGCCCGTACTGTGGATTGCGGATGTTAGTCGTCCCGTAGTCAGCTTTGCCCTTCACTCGTTCGATTGGTGTGGGCATGCCCCACAACAGCTTAGCTAACTCTCGCTGGCCGTCCGGTGCATTGCGAACCACGGGACCTGGCATGTTGGGGTAGACGTCCAGAGAGGGTTCAAGGTTGCCCATAATGTCCCGCATGGCGCGGGTCCACTCACGGATGGCGTCTTGGCTGGTGGTGATGTTGTAGAGGTTGCACATGCCGAAGAGTCTGCCCCAAGTCACCCGGCAAGAGCAACGCAGACTCAGTGGCTGCGATAGTGTCCCCTGACATACGTGCCGTTCTTCCGAAAATAGCCGCGCACCAACACGGTCTTAGGTCTGCCGGTAAGATTGCTCAGGTCGCCGTAACAACTTCCGTTTTCTGCACAGGGACCAACTGAGGGCGCCGATGGCGCATAGTTCGGCTGGTAAGTGGGCTTGGGGCCAGACTGATATGCGGGTGACTGGTAGGTTTGGCCTTGGCTCAGTGTGGACGGCTGCTCACCAGCTTGCGGACGTGCCACCGCAACCTGGGAGGCTGGCCTGCTGCCGGTTTCGTGGACACCGAGATAAGGTGTTTGACGGAACTGGAGAGTGGGAATGCAAAGAAGGAA